>NZ_JBITMP010000042.1:0-101865 GCF_044466425.1 Nonomuraea sp. NPDC049400 | reverse complement strand
ATCGGGCCACCAAGCTCGATCACAGGCCCGGCTCAGCAGATCGCGATCGAGATGCAACCGGCCGGGATCGACCGCTTTACACCAGCTACCTAGAGTAGGCGGGTGCTTCCAGATCTTCGCCAGCCGCTGGTGAGGCAGCTCGCCGAGTCCGACGCGCCCCGCCGCTACTGGCACATGGCCGACGAGGACGGGCGCGCCTGGCTCTTCGAGAGCGTCGAGGGCGACGCCAACGAGCAGTGGGCGGTGCGGCAGGTGCTGGTGACCGCCGACCGGGCCGCCCGCCGCTACTGGTGGCGTCACCTGCAGGACGAGCACGGCTTCCTCGCCGACCAGCCGCTGGAGATCTGGGAGCTGACCGAGATCACGGAGCCGGCGTTCGAGTCCGTCTGGGAGGCGAGCGCCGGCTGAGCCCGGTTCAGCCGCGGGCGGCCAGCGCCGGGTAGAGGAGCTCGAGGTCGCCCGAGAGGGCGGCCCTGGCCTGCTTGCTGATCGTGTCGGCCAGGACCTCGTACGCCTCGGACTCCAGCGCGTCGAGGGTCTGGGCGACGACCTCCGCAGGGGAGATCTTCGGGCCGGTGGCGTGGGCGGCCATGTCCGTGTCGATGTAGCCCGCGTGCACCCCCAGGACGTGGGTGCCCTGCTTCTTCAGCTCCACCCGCAGGGCGTTGGTCAGCGACCACGCCGCGGCCTTCGACGCGGCGTACGTGCTCACCTCCGGGAACGTGATGAGCGACAGCACCGACAGCACGTTGACCAGCGCGCCGCCGCCGTTGCGGGCCAGGACCGGGGCGAAGGCGCGGCTCATGGACAGGGTGCCGAAATAGTTGGTCTCCATCTCGGCACGGGCCGAGTCCAGGTCTCCGGCGCCCATGCGGGCGATGCCGGCGTTGTTGATCAGCAGGTCCACGTCGGCACAGCGGGCGGCCGCGGCCGCGACGGCGTCCGGGTCCGTGATGTCGAGCTCGATCGCGACGAGGCCCGCGCCGCTGATCGTGGCGGGGTTCCTGGCGGCCGCGTACACCGTGCGGGCGCCCCGGTCCAGGAGGGCCTGGGCGAAGGCGGCGCCCAGGCCGCGGTTCGCGCCCGTGACCAGGGCGACGCTGCCGGAGATCTTCATGTTGAATCCTTTGGTTGTCGTTACAGTCGTTCGAGGATCATGGCGTTGGCCAGGCCGCCGGCCTCGCACATGGTCTGCAGGGCGTAGCGGGCGCCGCGCTCGCGCATCGCGTGCACCAGCGTCGTGGCGATGCGGGCGCCGCTCGCGCCCAGCGGGTGGCCGAGCGCGATGGCGCCGCCCTTGACGTTGACCTTGGCCGGGTCGGCGCCGGTCTCCTGCAGCCAGGCCAGCACGACGCTCGCGAACGCCTCGTTGACCTCGAACAGGTCGATGTCGGCGAGACTCAGCCCCGCGCGGCGCAGCACCTTCTCCGTGGCGGGGATGACGGCCGTGAGCATGAGGATCGGGTCCGCGCCCGCGACGGCGAAGCTGTTCAGGCGGGCCAGGGGGCGCAGGCCCAGCCGGGCCGCCGTCTCCGAGCTCGTGATCAGCACGGCCGCCGCCCCGTCGTTGATCGGGCTGGTGTTGCCCGCGGTGACCGACCAGTCGATCTGCGGGAACCGCTCGGCGTAGCCCGGGTCGGCGAAGGCGGGCTTGAGTCCGGCCAGGATCTCCGGTGTCGTGCCCGGGCGTACCGACTCGTCGCGCTCGAGCCCGGCGAGGGGCGCGAGCTCGTCGGCGAAGGAGGCCGCGGCGGCCTTGCGGTGCGAGTCCGCGGAGAACACGTCCTGCTGCTCGCGGCTGAGCGACCACTTGGCGGCGATCAGCTCGGCGCTGATGCCCTGCGGCACCAGGCCCTCGGGGAAGCGCGCGGCCATCGCGGGGCCGAATGGGTCGGCGCCGGGAGGCACGTTCGACCACATCGGCACGCGGCTCATCGACTCCACGCCGCACGCCACCACCAGGTCGTACGCGCCCGCCATGACCCCCTGCGCGGCGAAATGCACGGCCTGCTGGGACGAGCCGCACTGCCGGTCCACGGTGACCGCGGGCACCGACTCCGGGAAGCCGGCCGCCAGCCAGGCGTTGCGCGTGGTGTTCATGGCCTGCTCGCCCACCTGGTCGACGCAGCCGCCGATCACGTCGTCCACCAGCGACGGATCCACCCCGCTGCGCTCGATCAGCGCGCGCAGGGTGTGGGCGAGCAGGTCCACCGGATGGATCCCCGTCAGGCCGCCGCCCGCCTTGCCCTTGCCGATCGGAGTGCGTACGGCCTGCACGATGACCGCGTCACGCATCGCGCCCTCCTTGTGGGTTGGAAAACTGAACCCACTCTAGCGCGAGCGGGTTGGGTTTTCCAACGCACCTCTGATCAGCTGGAGAAGCTCACGATGCCGTTGATGATCAGGTGGACGGCCATGTCGAAGTTGTGGCCGATCTCCTCGGGGGCGTCCGACATGTGGCCCTGGGTCGAGGACACGATGAAGCCCGCGACGAACGCGTTCAGGATCTCGCTCGTCCGCCGCAGCTCCGGCTCGGGGACCCCCGCCAGCCGCAGGATGCGATAGAGCGTCTGCCAGATCGCCATCTGGTGGTCGGCGACGAGCTGAGGGTGGGTGTGCACATATCCCCACAGGGCCGGATGTTCTCGGGCGTGCCGGTGGTACGCCAGTGCCAGTGCCTTGAGCTGGTCCTGCCAGGGGGCGCCGTCGTCCTGTGGCATGTGCATCTGCTTGGCCGCGATGGCGCAGACCAGCTTGAGCAGCGCCTCCTTGCTCTCCACGTGGTGGTAGAGCGACATGGGGTTGACGTCCAGCTCGGCTGCCAGCTTGCGCATGGACAGCCCCTCCACCCCGCCCTCGTCTATCAGGCGTACCGCCGTGGAGCCGATCTCTTCGAGGGTCAGGGGAGTTCCCCTGCGTGCGCTCACCGCCATACGCCGTATGGTAGCGTCAACCATACGGTGTATGGCTACTCGAAAGGGAGCAATCATGGCGCAGATCCCCGCACCCCAGGGCCTGCCCATCCTGGGCAACACGCTGCAGATTCCCTCTCACTCGCCGATCGAGCACTTCGTCCAGGTCGCCTCCCGGTACGAAGAGGGCATCTTCCGGCTGGAGATCGCCGGTCGCACGATCGTGCTGGCGTACGACCCCGATCTGGTCGCGGAGGCGTGCGATGAGAGCCGGTTCGTCAAGCGCATCAGGCCGCCGCTGTCGATCGTGCGCGACTTCGGCGGCGACGGGCTGTTCACGGCCGACCACGACGAGCCGGTGTGGGGGCACGCGCATCGCATCCTGATGCCCGCCTTCAGCCAGCGCTCGATGAAGGCGTACTACCCGCAGATGCTCGAGATCGCCGAGCAACTCGTCGAGTCCTGGGCTGGCCGCCAGGGGGAGGACCTGCCCGTCGCCGACGACATGACCAGGCTCACCCTGGACACGATCTCGCTCACCGGGTTCGGCTACCGGTTCCACTCGTTCGACTCGCCCGAGCTGCACCCGTTCCTGCAGGCCATGGGTGGCGCGCTGACCGCGGCCATGCTGCGCAACCAGCAGCTGCCGTTCATCACCAAGCTCAAGCGCGGGCAGGAGGAGGGCTACCGGCGCGACATCGCCACCATGCAGGAGCTCGTCGACGACGTGATCAGGCAGCGCCGTGCCGAGGGCGTCAGCGGCTCGAAGGACCTGCTGGGCCTGATGCTGGAGGCGTCCGACCCGCAGACCGGCGCCCGCCTGTCCGACGAGAACATCCGCAACCAGGTCCTCACCTTCCTCATCGCCGGCCATGAGACCACCAGCGGGCTGCTCTCGTTCGCCCTGTACAACCTGCTGCGCGAGCCGCACACCCTGGCGCGCGCCTACGACGAGGTGGACCGGCTGCTGCCGGGCGACGAGCCGCCCACGTACGAGACGATCATGAAGCTCGACGTCATCCCCCGCATCCTGGAGGAGACGCTGCGCATCTGGTCGCCGATCCCGGCGTTCGCCGTGGCGGCGGTCGAGGACACCACGATCGGCGACTACCCCATCGCCAAGGGGCAGAGCGTCACCATGCTGCTGCCGATGCTGCACCGCAACCCCAAGGCATGGGAGCGGCCCGGCGAGTTCGACATCGACCGCTGGCTGCCGGAGAACAAGAAGAACCACCACCCCGGGGCGTACAAGCCGTTCGGCAACGGCGAGCGCGCCTGCATCGGCCGCCAGTTCGCGCTCACCGAGGCCAGGCTGGCGCTGGCGATGGTCCTGCGGCGGTTCGCGATCTCCGACCCGAACGTCTACCGCATGCAGATCAAGCAGACGCTCACGCTCAAGCCCGACGGGTTCACGCTCAGGGTCCGCGAGCGGCGCGCGCACGAGCGGGCCGTGGTCGTGGCCCAGGAGGTCGAGGAGAGCGAGCAGCAGGAGATCGCCGTCACCGGCGTCCCGCTCACCGTCGCGTACGGCTCCAACCTCGGCACCAGCTCCGACATCGCCGAGCGCCTGGCCGAGCGGGCCGGCCGCGCGGGCTTCGCCACCACGCTGACCACGCTCGACGACATGACGCCGCCGGGCGAGGGCCTGCTGATCGTGGTCGCCTCCTCCTACAACGGCAAGGCCCCCGACAACGCCCAGCACTTCGACGCGCTCGAGACGCTGCCCGACCTGTCCGGGGTCCGGCTGGCCGTGCTGGGCTGCGGGAACACGCAGTGGCCCACGTACCAGGAGTTCCCGAAGCGCGCGTACGAGAAGCTGACGGCCGCGGGGGCGGTGCCGCTGATCGAGCGCGGCGAGGCCGACGCGGACGGCGACTTCGACGGTGACGTGTCCGCGTGGACCGCGAAGCTGTGGTCGGCGCTGGCCGAGGAGTACAGCGCCTCCGCCGAGAACGCCGGGCCGCGCTACGAGATGGAGGTCCTGAACGAGGCCGAGGTCAGGCCCGCGGTCGTCTCCTCGCGTGCCTTCCCGCTCACCGTCGTCGCCAACGAGGAGCTGACCGGCGACCCCGCCGGGCTCTGGGACTTCTCGATCGAGGCGCCGCGTCCCGGCGTGCGCTCGATCGTGGCCAGGCTGCCCGAGGGCGTCACGTACTCGGCGGGCGACCACGTGGCCGTCTTCGCCAAGAACGACCCCGAGCTGGTGGAGTGGGCGCTGCGCTGCCTGCGCGTCCCCCGGGAGCAGGTGGTACGGCTGCGCGCCGCCGGATCCACCCACCTGCCCGTGGACACGCCGGTCACGGCGGGCCTGCTGCTGACCGAGTTCGCCGAGCTGCAGGACGTGGCCACCAGGGCCGACATCGAGGCGCTCGCCGCCCACACCGAATGCCCCTGGACCCGCGGCCAGCTCGCCGCGCTGACCGCCGCCTACGCCGACGAGATCCTCGCCAAGCGCCTCTCCCCGCTGGCGCTGCTCGAGCGCTTCCCGGCGATCTCGCTGCCGCTGCCGGTGTTCCTGGAGATGGCCGGGCCCATCAAGCCGCGCTACTACTCGATCTCCTCCTCGCCGCTGGCGGACCCGTCGCTCGTGCGCCTCACCGTCGGCCTGGTGGAGGGGCCCGCGTGGTCGGGCACCGGCACGTACCAGGGCATGTGCTCCGCCTACCTCGCCGGTCTGAAGGAGGGCGAGGTGTTCTACGGCTACATCCGCGTGCCCGCGCCGCCGTTCCGGCTGCCGGACGACCCGGCCACGCCGGTCATCCTCGTCGGCCCCGGCACCGGCTTCGCCCCGCTGCGCGGCTTCCTCGAGGAGCGCGCCCTGACGGGCGCCTCCGGCCGGGCCGAGATCTTCACCGGGTGCCGCCACCCTCAGCACGACGAGCTGTACGCCGGCGACCTCGCCCGCTGGGGCGTGTCCGCGCACGTCGCGTACTCCGCCGTGCCGGGGCACCCGTACCGGTACGTCCAGGACGCCATCGCGGCGCACGCCGGCGAGGTGTGGGAGCTGCTCTCGCAGGGCGCCCACGTGTACGTGTGCGGCGACGGGCTGCGGATGGCTCCGGCGGTGCGGCAGGCGCTGCTGGACATCCACCGGGAGCGGACCGGGCAGGACGGCGCCGAGTGGCTGGCCGAGCTGGAGGCGGCCGGACGCTACCAGCAGGACGTGTTCGCCTGACCGCCCAGAGCGCCGGCCCGCCGCCCGGCACCGGCTCCGACGCCGCGCCGCGGGCCGGCGCGCGCCGGCGCCGGGTGGGGCCGGCGGGCGGCTGAGTGGTGCGGCGCGGCGGCATGGTGCGGAGGTGTGTGCCCTATTGGGTGGCGGCACGGCGCGGGGGCGCGTGCCCCATCGGGTGGCGGCACGGCGCGGGGGCGTACTATGACCTGCGGAAACTTGCGCCAGCCCTTTATCGACAATCCGGACTTAACCCTGCATGCTGGGATATAACCGCAGCATGTGCGACATATCCGTGGAATATTCTCGAAACCTTTCCACGGCACTGTGGGAGCCTCTGGAAAGGGGGCGGCAATGCTGCTGCGACTGAGGGTGTCGCTGCCAGACCGGCCGGGTGGCCTTGGCCAGATCGCCAGGGCTTTGGGCGCGCTTGGGGCGGACATCCTGCAAGTCACCGTGCTCGAACGCGAGAGCGGTCGGGCCGTGGACGACTTCACCGTCTCGTGGCCGGGGCCGGTGACCACGTCCGAGGCCCGCGAGCGGCTGTCCGCCGTGCCGGGTGTACGGGTGGAGGGCGTCTGGGCGACCAAGGAGGTGCCGGGCTCGGCGCTGGACTACGACCTGCTCATGCACGTGGTGTCCGAGCCCGCGCGGGGCTTCGCCACGCTGGTGGACGCGCTGCCGGGGTTGTGCGGTGCGGAGTGGTCGGTGGCGCTGGCCGACGGGGCCGTGCGACACGCCTCGCTGGCCGCTCCCAAGAAGTTCGAGCTGGACCTGCCGGAGCCGCCGCCGCGTGCCGCCACCATGGACGCCGACGAGCTGCGGTTGATGCTCCTGCCGGTGGTGGCCCAGGGCCTGCATCTGGTGGTGGCCAGGGCGGACGGGCCGGTGTTCCACCGCGCCGAGCTGGAGCGTGCCGCCCGCATCGTGGACGTGGTCGCCAAGCTGGCCGCCCGGGCCGCCCGCTGACGTTCAGTCGTGGCGGGGCAGGCCCGAGACCTCGTGGCCGGCGTGGAACAGGGCCTCGGCGATGAGTGCCCGTACGTGGGAGTCGCGCGCCCGGTAGAGCACGCGACGCCCGTCCCTGCGCGTGTCCACCAGGCCCGCCAGCCTGAGCTTGGCCAGGTGCTGCGACACGGACGGTCGCGGCACGCCGATGGCCTGGGCAAGTGAGTTCACATCCTGCTCGCCGGATGACAACAACCACATCAGCCTCAGCCGGGTGCCGTCGCTGAGCATGCGAAAGGCGTCCACGGCTGCGTTCACCTGGGCGGGAGTCGGTTGCTCCTGCGACTGGTTGGCACCTGAGACGTTGTCGCGTGCGTACATGACTACATATCCTGGTCAAAACGGACCAATCGCGCAAGCGAGGGGATGCCATGGCTGACCAGCGGGACCTTCGAGGGCACGGGCACGGGCATGGGCATGGGCATGGGCATTCTGGGGCGGCGGGGAGATTCGCGCGCATGGTACGCGAGGTCGTGCCCCACGGCCTGTTCAGGACGCACAGCCACGACAGTGCCGACAAGACCGACGCCGCCCTTGAGTCCAGCAGCCGTGGCATGCGCGTGCTGGCCATCTCGTTCGCCGTCCTGATGGCCACCGCCGCCGTCCAGGCGGTGATCGTCGTGGCCTCCGGTTCGGTCGCGCTGCTCGGCGACACCCTGCACAACCTCGCGGACGCCCTCACCGCCGTCCCGCTGGCGATCGCGTTCTCCCTCGGCCGCCGCGCCGCCACCCGCCGCTTCACCTACGGGTACGGCAGGGCGGAGGACCTCGCGGGCATCGTCATCGTTCTCCTGATCGCCGCCTCGGCGGCCCTGGCCGGGTACGAGGCCGTCATGCGGCTGCTGAACCCCCAGGACATCAGGGCCGTCGGCTGGGTGGCGGGGGCGGCCCTGGCCGGGTTCGCGGGCAACGAATGGGTGGCCCGGTACCGGATCAAGGTGGGCAGGGAGATCGGCTCGGCCGCCCTGGTGGCGGACGGCCTGCACGCCAGGACCGACGGCTTCACCTCGCTGGCCGTACTCCTGGGCGCGGGCGGCGCGGCGCTCGGCTTCCCCCTCGCCGACCCGATCGTGGGACTGCTGATCACGTTCGCCATCTGTTTCGTGCTGCGCGACGCGGCCCGCGAGATCTACCACCGGCTCATGGACGCCGTGGACCCCGCCCTCGTGGACGCCGCCGAACGCATCCTGGGCGCGGTGGACGGGGTGCGGCGGGTCGGCTCCGTACGCCTGCGCTGGATCGGTCACGCCCTGCACGCCGAGGTGGAGATCCTCGTGGACCACGGCATGTCGGTGGTGGCCGCGCACGCGGTGGCGGTGGAGGCCGAGCACCGGCTCATCCACGACCTCCCGCGGCTGAAGGCCGCCACCGTCCACACCGACCCGCACGGCCCGGCAGGCGCCGACCACCACGCCAGCCTGTCTTCCCACCGCACCACCTGAACCTGCCCCGTGCCCCACGCAGGCGTGGGCCGGCCTACCGCGCCGCGACCTCGGCGAGCCTGGCCAGGAGGGCGGTGACGCGTTCACCGGCCGCCTTCGCGCCCCCGGAGGTCAGCGCGGATCCCATCCCGCAGGCCACGGCGCCCGCCGCGATCCATTCCGGCGCGTTGTCGATGGTCACGCCCCGGTGGGGATCGCGGGCGCCTGGGGCAGCGCCTGCCGTACGTCCCGCAGCCACGACGGCGACACGCCGGAGGCCGGGAAGATCTTCACCGCGTCCGCACCCTCCTCCAGAGCCCGGACGATCTCGGTCGGGGTCGCCACGCCGGGGAAGACGGGCACGCCGTGGCGGTGGCCGGTGCGGATCACGTCGGGGTGCAGGCTCGGCGAGACCAGGAACCGCGCCCCGGCCTCCACGGCGGCGCGGGCCGCGGCGGCGTCCAGCACGGTGCCCGCGCCCACCAGCGCCTCAGGCCGCCGCTCGGTGAGGCGCGCGACGGCTCGCACGATCTCCCACCGGTACATTACTTCCCTTCTCACGATGTACGCCGTCCGGGCCGCTGACCTGCGGGCCGTCCGGGAAATGCGCGGCGCCGCGCCACGCCGGCGCCCGTGATTTCCACGCGTCCGACTCCAGAACCGCCACCCGTCTCCCTTGACCGCGAGCCGACCGTGAGGAACGCTGAAGCGGGAGACGTTGCCGGGGGCTATTGCGCGTGAGGCGTCCATTCATCACCTTGCTGGCCGCCAATGCCCTTTCCGTCACCGGAAACGTGCTGTCCATGCTCGCCGTCCCGTGGTTCGTCCTGGAGAGCACGGGAAGCGCCGGGCTCACGGGGCTGGCCGCCTTCGCCACGACCTTCCCGATCGTCATCTCCGCGGCGTTCGGCGGCACGCTGGTGGACTGGCTGGGGTTCCGCTGGGCGAGCGTGCTGTCCGACCTGACGAGCGGCCTCGTCGTGCTCGCCATCCCCGCGCTGTCGCTGACGACCGGGCTCTCCTACCCGCTCCTGCTGCTGCTGTTGTTCGTGCGCTGGCTGGTGGCCACCCCGGGGGAGACCGCGCGCAAGGCCATGCTGCCCGACCTGTCGGCGCTCGGGCGGGTGCGCATCAGCCGCGCGACGGCCGCGTACGACGGCGTCAACCGCGGCGCGACGATGGTGGGCGCCCCGCTCGCCGGGATCCTCATCCTCTGGGCGGGTCCCAGCACGCTGCTCATCGTCGACGGCGTCACCTTCCTGCTCTCCGCCCTGCTCATCTCCGGCGGAGTCCCGCACATCGACGCGGGAGAACGCGAATCCGGCGGCTACCTGCGCGACCTGCGCGACGGGCTGACCTTCCTCTGGCGCGACCGGCTGCAGTTGAGCGCCACCGCGATGATCGTGGTCGTCAACATGCTCGACACGGGCGTGACCCAGGTGCTGCTGGCGCTGTACGCCCGCGACGTGGCAGGTGACCCCCGCGCGTTCGGCCTGCTCACCGGCGGGCTCGGAGCGGGCGCGGTGGCCGGGACGATCGTCTACGGCGCGGCCGGCGGACGATTACCCATGCGGCTCACCTACGGCTGGTGCTTCCTCATCGCCGGCGTCCCGCGCGTATTGGTGCTGGCCCTCGGCGCCCCGTTTCCCGTGGCGCTCGGCGTGGCCGCCCTTTCCGGATTCGCGGCCGGCGCGATCAACCCCATTCTCGGCGTGATCCAGTTCGACCGCATCCCCGCCCGCCTGCGAGCGCGGGCGCTCAGCGCCATGACGGCCGCCGCCTACGCGGCCATGCCGCTCGGTGGGCTGCTGGCCGGCTCGCTCACCGAACTGGCCGGTCTCGCGGCCACCCTGTACGCGTTCACCAGCGTCTATCTGATCGCGTCGATCCCGCCGTTCGTCTGCCGGGCCTGGCGCGAACTGGACCGGCCGTCTACCGCGTAAACCTGGCCAGCAGCAGGGACTCGGTGATCGGGGACTCGTGGGTGCCGGCGACGGTGCAGGCGTGCGCCCCCGCGATCGACCCCAGCCGTACGCACTCCTCCAGCGACCGGCCCCGCACCGTGCCGTACAGGAAGCCGGACACGAACGCGTCGCCCGCGCCGTTGCTGTCGGCCACCGGCCCGGGCAGCGGCACCGCCGGGAACGCGCGCGGCTCGCGGTCGCGCGTCAGGACGAGACAGCCGTCGGCCCCGCGCGTGCACACGACCGTGTGGGCCCGGCCGCGCGCGAGGATGTCGCGCATCGTCGTCAACGGGTCCTCGAGGGCGGTCGCCGACAGGAACACCAGGTCGGACCGGTAGGCGAAGTCCTTGTGGTAGTCGTTGGCGCCGTCCCAGTCGTGCAGGTCGGTGGAGACGGGGACGCCGTCGAGGTCCGGGTAGGCGTGGCGGCAGAAGTCCATGATCGAGACGTGGACGTGCCGGGCGCGCACGTTCGCGTACAGCTCGCGCGGCAGGCGCTCGCCGGGCGTGACCTTCGGGTCGTGGAGCGAGGTGCGGCGGCCGTCGGGGCCGACGAGCAGCACGCTGCGCCGGGTGCCCGCCGCGGCCGGCCCCCAGGAGCAGTCGATCTCGCGCAGCGCGTGGCGGACGAGCGCGCCCTGCGGGTCGTCGCCGATCAGGTCGGCGAAGGCGACGCCCAGCCCCAGGGCGTGGCAGCCCAGCGCCACGCCCGCGCCGGTGTTGCCGATCCGGTCGACGACCGGCGGCACGTGGTAGGTGTCCTGGTACGGCAGCGGCAGCTCAGGCACGTACACCGTCGTATCGACCCCGGAACCGCCGAGGACCAGAACGTCGTGCGTGTTCGTGGCCCCGCTCCGCAAGGCGGGTCCGGTCACTCCGCTCACCGGTTGACCAGGGGGCCGGAGCCGGTGGAGCCGCGGACGACCAGCTCCGGCTGGAAGATCAGCTCGACGTGCTTGGCCGGGGCGCCGTTCACCTCTTCGAGCAGCGTCTGCACGGCCGCCGATGCCATGGCGCCGATCGGCTTGCGCACGGTGGTCAGCGGCGGGTCGGTGAACGCGATCAGCGGCGAGTCGTCGAACCCGACCACGGACACATCTCCCGGCACGGACAGCCCCTTCTCCCTGCAGGCGCGGATCGCGCCCAACGCCATCAGGTCGCTCGCGCACACGATGCCGGTGCAGCCGCGGGTCAGCAGCTGCGCGGCGGCCGCCTGCCCGCCCTCGACGGAGAACAGGGAATGGGCGATCAGCTCATCGACATCGGTCGCGCCGAGCAGCTGCGCCATGGCCTGCTTGTAGCCCTCGATCCTCCTGATCACCGGCACGAACCTGCGCGGCCCCAGCGCGAGCCCGATCCGCTCGTGGCCGAGGTCGACCAGGTGCTGCACGGACAGCCGGGCCGCCAGGCGGTCGTCGGAGGAGATGAAGGGCGCGTCGATCTTCTCGCTGTAGCCGTCGACCAGCACGATCGGCAGGCCGCGGTCGGTCAGCCGGGTGTAGCGGTCCATGCGCGCGGTCGTGTCGGCGTGCAGCCCCGAGACGAACACGATGCCGCTCACGCCGCGATCGACCAGCAGCTCGGTGAACTCGTCCTCCGGCGCGCCGCCGGGCAGCTGGGTGCAGAGCACCGGCGTGTAGCCGTGCTGTGTCAGCGCCTTCTCGATGGCCTGCGCGAACGCGGGGAAGATCGGGTTGTCCAGCTCCGGCGTCACCAGGCCGACCAGCCCGTTGCTGCGCTGCCGCAGCCGGGGCGGGCGCTCGTAGCCCATGAGGTCGAGCGCGGCCATCACCGCCTGGCGGGTGGCGGACGACACGCCTGGCTTGCCGTTGAGCACCCGGCTGACCGTGGCCTCACTCACCCCGGCCTGGGCGGCGATGTCGGCTAGGCGAGCGTGACCGTTCATGCCACACACTTTACTTTCAACCACGCCGCTGAATCCCCTGCTCCAGGGACATCCGAGGCCGGCAGGAGCGCCCCGTCCACGCCGAAGTCCACGGGTGTCTCCGTGAGGCACGCCTGGTAGATCGCGGCGTCCCGCCACCATGCCGTCATAGTTTCCCCCTGAAGGTCTCGACTATGAAATCCCTTGCCGCAAGTTTACGCAAGCCCTTACATACCTCTCCAATACGGAAATTTCGGCTTTCGGTGTCCGAAAACGCTCGTCCGAAACTCCTAGGAAGGAGATTCTTTATGTCAAGGGTGGACATGTAGCGTTAAGGCGCGATGTACTACCTCTTCAATCAGCCTCGTCACAGGTGACACGCGCGCAAGGTGTAGGCCCATGAGCTCGGTCGTTCTCGACAAAGTGACCAAGGTGTATCCGGGCGACTACCTCGCAGTCGACCGGCTGAGCCTTCGGGCGGAGGCCGGCGAGTTCCTCGTCCTCCTCGGTCCATCCGGATGTGGCAAGTCCACGTTACTCCGCATGATCGCGGGCTTGGAGGAGATCACCGAGGGCGACCTCTGGCTGGACGGGCAATTGGCCAATCACCTGGCTCCGCGCGATCGCGACGTCGCCATGGTGTTCCAGAACGGCGCGCTCTATCCGCACAGGACCGTACGGGGGAACATCGCCTTCCCGCTGGAGATCGCCAAGTCGGACCCGGCGATGGTGCGCGAGCGCGTGACCGAGCTGTCGAAGGCCCTGCACATCGACGAGACGCTGGACCGCCGCCCCGGCACGCTCTCCGGCGGCCAGCGGCAGCGCGTGGCGATGGGCCGGGCGATCGTCCGGCAGCCCAAGTTGTTCCTCATGGACGAGCCGCTGTCGAACCTCGACGCCGGCATGCGCACCGAGCTCCGCATGGAGATCTCGGCGCTGGTCAGGTCGCTCGGCGTGACCACGATCTACGTGACGCACGACCAGGTGGAGGCCCTGACGCTGGCCGACAGGATCGCCATACTGAACCGCGGGGTCCTCCAGGACGTCGGCACCCCGGCCCAGATTTACAACGATCCAGCCACCGCCTTCGTGGCCGCGTTCCTCAACTCCCAGCAGCTGAACCTGTTGGCGGCCGGTGTCAGGACGCCACAGAACCAGTACGTCATGCTCGACTTCGGCCCGCACCGCCTCACGCTGCCGTGGAGCGATCCGAGGGCGTACGCGATCTCGCAGCACACGGGCGGGCAGGTGCTCGTCGGCCTGCGTCCCGACGGGCTGGCCCCGGTGCCGGAGTCGTACGAGGGGCCGTCCTTCTACGGGCGGGTGCGGGCGCTGGAGTACCACGGGCACGAGTGGCTGGCCTACATCGAGTGCGGGATGCCCGCCGTCCCGGTGCCCGAGCCGCCGGACCCGCGCCAGCGGATCAACGGCGAGAAGAACGGCTCGGGGAAGCTGTCGAGGCTGGTGCGGCGGATCTTCTCGTCCCCGAGCCATGAGGAGCCCCAGGAGCAGGAGAGGGTGGGCCAGCACCCGAACAGCGGCATCCACCGCCGCTCCGACCTGATCATCCGCCTGGGCAACCGCCCCGTGTGGCGTGCCGGCGACGCGGCCAAGGTGGGCGTCGACCTCTCCCGCGTGATGATCTTCACCCTGGACGGCGCTCGCATCGACCCGCCCCGCCGCTAGTTTCGCCGCCTTTCTCTGCTCCCGGGGACCGCGCACGTCCGCTGATCGTCTCGCGCCTCCGCATGTTGACTAAACGGACCATGGTCCGTATCGTCATGACCAGTAAACGGACCGAAGTCCGGAAGGGGCTTGAATCCATGAGCAGACTGCTGCACATTTCCGCCTCCCCTCGGGGCGGCGAGTCGATCTCCCTGGGGATCGCACAGACCTTCGTCGAGGAGTACCTGGCCGCTCATCCCGGCGCGACGGTCGACCACTTCGACCTGTGGGACGGGACGCTGCCCGAGTTCGGGCCCGCCGCCGCGGCGGCGAAGATGACCGTGTTCGGGGGCGGCACCCCCGTGGGTGAGCAGGCCGAGGCGTGGGCGGCGGCCGTGCGCACGTTCGAGCGCTTCGACTCCTACGACCGCTACCTCTTCAGTGTGCCGATGTGGAACGCGGGCGTGCCGTACAAGCTGAAGCAGTTCGTCGACGTCGTCAGCCAGCCTGCGATGATCTTCGACGTACACCCGGAGACCGGCTACCGCCCTCTGCTGGCCGGCAAGCGCGCCGCCGTCGTCTACACCAGCGCGGTCTGGGGGCAGGGGCTGGGGCCGGAGTTCGGGAGCGACTTCCAGTCGACGTTCTTCAACGACTGGCTACGCTGGACCGGCATCGCCGACATCCAGGAGATCCGCCACCACCCGACGCTCACGGGCTCCTACGAGGACGAGCGCAAGCAGGCCGACGAGCGCGCGCGGCAGATCGCCAGGGCTTTCTAGCCCTGGTCAACGATCGCGACCCGCCAGTATGGCCGGGTCGAAGGACGCGGGGAAGGGCTGGTCAAGTGAAAGGACGTTCCCCGCCTTCCCCTCCGCGACGAGTTCGTAGTCCTGGCCGCTCAGGTTGAAGACCTCGACACGAGGCGCGTCATCGCCCTGGAGCTCGACTCTGATGAAGACCGGGATGCCCGCTGCGGCGTATTTGGGGGGCTTGACCTCGTAGTCGCGCCGCCGACTCGCCTTGCCCGGGTTGACGACCTCGACCACGCACGCCGTGTTCGCGGCGGCGAGCACGGTGGCCCCGGCAAGCATCGCCTCGGTATGCCCTACCACGATGTCGGGAATATCGCCTCATCGCCTTCCATGGATCGAGTCTTGCACGCACGACGGCACAGAGCCAAGTGTAACCGTGTGAGCACGTGGAGTGACGAGGTCGCGTTACCGTGCCTTTACCGATCTCGTCAGGCGTCCGCCACAACTCTCACGAGGTGCAGGTCCAGCGGGGCCCGTCGGGAGTGTCCTCCACCGCGATGCCGCCCGCCAGCATCGCCGCGCGCAGCGCGTCCGCCACGTCGTAGCGCCCCTCCTCGCGCAGCCGTGACCGGAGCGCCAGCAGGGGCTCCACCAGGGAGTGCAGGCCGAGGGAGCGGAGGCCGGCGGCCGAGGCGAGCTCGCCGAGGCGGGCGATCAGCAGCCGCATCAGCTCCCTGGCCTGCTCGACCCCGCCGGAGTCCTCCTCGGTGTCGGCGGCCCATTTGACGATCTCGGCCTCGAGGTCGAGGACGGTCTGGGCCGCCGCCACCATGTCGGGCCTGCCCACGGCGGCCTTGAACAGCTCCTCGCACGTGTGGATGGTCTCCTCCAGCGTCACCTGCGCGGGGGCGGGCTCCGCCGGGGGTGGTGGGACCGTGGCCGTGCCCGTGCGGCCCTCGGCCAGGCGGCGGAGCTCGGCGAGGTCGGTGCGGGTGCCGGTGGGCAGGACCGTCTGGGAGCCGGGGCGGCGGACGGTGAGGCCGCCCCGGCCAGCCACCCGCACGGACTCGCTCTCCAGGTCGATCACCAGCGCGGTGTGCTCGTCGAGGCCGAGGACGGCGGTGCCCGGCGGCAGCTCGCGTTCCATCCGCGACAGTCGGCGTTCGCCGAGGTAGCAGAAGCGGGTGTCATGGGTGCCGCCCTCGGCGTTGTCGAAGTGGGGGATCAGCACGACCCGCAGGCCCAGCGGCTCCAGCAGGTCGATGCCCTCGCGCCAATGGGGATCCGCGCCCACCTTGTAGATCTCGTAGACCGGCACGGTGGCCAGGCCCGCCGTGCAGGCGGCCGCCGAGGCCAGCACCGTCACGCCCGCACGCGCGCGGATCCGGGCGCGCAGGTCACCGGCGACACCCGAGCCGGTCCACCGGTCGAGCGCGTAGGTGGGGCTGCCCGGGCCGGAGAAGACCCAGTCGGCGCCCGTGACCCCGGTGGCCACCTCGACATCCAGGCCGACGCTGTGCGCGAAATAGCGGCGGGCGCGGGCGGAGATGTCGGCGGCGTTCTCCTGGAAGGCGTAGGGGGTGTCGAGCAGCACGGCCCGCGCTCCCGCGCGCAGCGTGCGCGCCGTCGCGCGGTGGATCTCGACCATGGTCGGGCTCGTCTCGCCCGAGCCCATCAACACCAGCAAACCGGGCATCGTTGTCGGCCTCTCTCTCGCACGCCATCGACTACAGCCGGGCCCGCCGTCGTGTTCAAGAGCGGGGACATAATGCGTGTGGGACGTACTTGCACATGGTTGGCAGTAAGTTGGGGATGGTGACGGGAAGACACGTGGTCTCGGTTGAGACGCTCATGCTACGGGTGGGCACCGACAATCGCTGGTCCTACCGGCATGCCAGCACCCGGCCCGCGCGCGGGGAAAGCCCCGACGCGGCCGCGCGCCGGCTCAGCGGGGTCGAGGCGGGAGATCCCGGCACCGTCGTGCACTCCACGAGCTGGCGGTACGAGCCGGACGGCGGGATCGTGCTGACCTATGCGGTCTGCCCGGATCCGGCGCCGTGGCTGCCCGCGGTCGAGGTGCCCGCGCTGGAGATCGCCAGGGGAGAGGCGCCCGCGACGCCGTCACCCGACCGTGTCGCCCTGGCCAACGTGGTCGCCCACGCGGTCAGGCACCTCGCGTTCCTGATGGCCGAGGACCCCGTCGTGGCGAGTGCCCTGTCCGGGCATCCGGAGATCGCCCGCGCGCTGGAGCCGGCGGGCGCTCCGGCGTGACAGGCGGCGGCCCAGCGTCTGCATGGGTCTCTCGACGTACCTGAAGGACAGCGCGCTGACGGCCAGCACCGCGGCCACGGCGAGCGCCGTCATCATGAGCTGGTACGGCAGCTCCGCCCGCCGCAGGTCACCGGTGATCTCCACGAAATACTTCAGCAACGGATGATGCACCAGGTAGAGCGAGTAGCTGATCAGGCCGAGCCAGGTGAGCACCCTGGGCAGCCGCCGCTCGCGCAGCGCCATCCCCGCCGCGAAGGTGGCACCGGCGAGCGCGATCGTCGTCAGCCACACATCCGCCTGCACCCACCACCACCCGCCCTCGACGGCCCACAAGGGCGCGACCGCCACCAGCGCCGCCGTGACCGCGACCGGCCACAGCCGCCCGCCGCCCCGCTCCCACCGGCGAATGGCCGTGCCCGCGAACATCACCGCCAGCACCGCCACCCCGAGCCACGGCACCCGGCTGCTCAGCAGCAGCAACACCAGCGCCATCAGGCCGAGCACGCAGGCCGAGGCCGTCCGGAGGCGTCCCCACACGACACACGCCAGCCCGGCCACGAACACCACGGCGGAGACGTAGGCCGGCCACCCGCCCACCAGCACCGCCCCTGACACCACCAGCCCGACGATCACGGCGCCCGCCGCGAACAGCATCGACAGCAGCCCGCTGCGGCCGTGCCCCCCGACCAGGAACAGCGCCGTGACCAGGAGATAGAACACCATCTCGTACGACAGCGTCCACATCGTGTCGGCCACGCCGCCCACGCTCACGACGTCGAGCAGCATCGTCGCGTGCGCCGCCACCGCGCTCCCGTCCCTCGGCACCTCCTCGCGCAGCGGCACCCACCAGGCCAGGGCCAGCATGACGACGGCCACGCTGAGGTAGAGCGGGTAGAGGCGGAAGAACCGGCTGATCCAGAACAGGCGCACGTCGCCGTGGCGCTCCAGCGAGCTGGGAATGATATAGCCGCTGACCAGGAAGAACACCAGGATGCCGTAGACGCCGAGGTTGAACCAGTACGGCCTGAGCTGAGGGAGGAACCAGGGCAGGAGGTGCTCGGCCACCACGGCCGCCGCGCCGATCCCCCGCAGCGCGTCCAACCACGCCAATCTAGAAGAACTGGGCAAGGCGGCGATAGCGGACACTCGGGACAACATACCCACGCACCCTGAAGAGATGCTGGCACCCGGAAACGCCGCGCGCATACGCCCTGGATACGCTGGTGGCCCCGTGGCGAGAAGGAGGCCAAGCATGACCGTCGCCGTCCACGTCGGACCCGAGCCGGTGCCCGTGCTCATCGACGCCGTACGCCGGGCAGGAGGCGAGGTCGTGCCGCTGGAGGAGGCCGAGGCGATCGTCTACTACGGCAGCGGCGGCCCCGAGGAGCTGCGGTCGATGCTCCACGACGGCATCCGCTGGGTGCAACTGCCGAGCGCCGGCATCGAGCGCTTCGCCGAGGCCGGGGTCATCTCCGAATACCCGGTCTTCACCGCGGCCACCGGCTCCTACGGCCCGCCGGTGGCCGAGCACGCGCTGGCCCTGATGCTGGCGGCCGCGCGTGGCCTGCACCGCGCGGCCAGGGCCACGAGCTGGGAGGGCAACGGGTCCAGGGAGTTCGCGGGCTCGACGGTCGCGATCGTCGGTTTCGGCGGCATCGGGCGCTCGCTCATCAAGATGGTGGAGCCGTTCGGCTGCCGGGTCCTTGCGGTCACTGACAGGGGTGAGGCGCCCGGCGCCGACCTCGTGCTCCCGCGCGCCCGCTACCGCGAGGTGCTGCCCCAGGCCGATTACGTGGTCGTCTCGGCGCCCGCCACGCCGGAGACGAGAGGGATGTTCGGCAAGCGCGAGTTCGACCTGATGCGCAAGGACGCCTGGCTGGTGAACGTCGCCAGAGGCAGCCTCGTCGTCACCGACGACCTGGTGGAGGCGCTGCGCGCGGGCCGCATCGGCGGCGCGGCCCTCGACGTGACCGACCCCGAGCCACTGCCTGACGGCCACCCGCTGTGGGGCCTGGACAACGCGCTCATCACGCCGCACTGCGCGAACCCGCGCACCTCCTACTGGCGTGGCCTGGCCGAGCGCGTCACCGCCAATGTGCGGCGCTTTCGCGACGGCGCCCCGCTGGAGGGCGTGGTCTCGCCGTCCCAGGGCTTCTGAGTCCCGGCTGGGTCAGCCCAGGTTGAGCCGGGCTCCGTTGCTCAGCCCCGAGTCGTGCACCTCGAGCCCGGCCGGGTCGAGGCCCTTCGGCAGCTCGAACACCAGCGCGCCGGTGAACGACTGACCGGCCTCGATCCGGATCGGCGTGATCTCCTTGCCGTCCTTGTCGAGCAGCTTGGTGCCGCCGTGCAGCTCGTCGTTCTCGTCGATCAGCTTCTGCTGGCCCGGGTAGAGCACCCTGGCCTCCCGCCCGACGTTGCTGACCTGCACCCCGACCTGGCAGGTGCGCTTGGCCGCCGACCTCGCCGGCTTGGGGCACTTGGTGCTCGTCACGGCGAAGCGCAGCCTGCCGTCCTGCACCGGCCCGTCCTCACCGACCGCGGGGGAGCGGAACACCGATGCCAGCAGGACGATCAGCGCCACCAGCAGCACGACCGCGATGATCAGGGCGGTCAGGCAGCCCGTCAGCACGCCCCGCTTGACCTTGCGCGGCGGGTTGCCCGGCAGCGGCCCCTGGCCGGTGGCCGAGTGGTGAGGCCGCGGCCCGGCCCCGGTGAGATCCGGATGCGGCCCTCGCGGTGCCTGAGGCCCCCGGCCGGTGCCCGGCACGGGGCCGGTCCGCTCCGGATGGAGAACCGGCGGCACGGGCCCGGTCCGCTCGGCGGGCGGTGGCTGCTGCGGCGCGCGGCCCATTCCGGGCGTGGGACCGGTGCGTTCGGCGGGCGGCGGTTGCTGTGGCCCGCGACTCGTTCCGGGCGTGGGACCGGTGCGTTCGGCGGGCGGGACCGGGCCCGCTCCAGGTGTGGGACCGGTGCGCTCCGCGGGCGGCGGAGGCTGCGGGCTGCGCGCGGGCGCCTCAGGGTGCGGGCCGCGGCCCTGATGGGACGGACCTTGGGACGGGCTGTGGGACGGGCGCGGGCGGCCGGCGCTCGGCACCGCGCCCGTGCGGTCGGGCGGCATGCGGTGCGGCGGCTGCGGCATCATCGGGAAGTCCGACGGGTTCCACGAGTTGGTCAGGTGCTTGGTGGCGGCCAGCTGCGCCGCGGGCTCGTCGGCCGCTCCCACCAGCTCCAGCAGCAGCTGCCTGGCCGCGGGCCGGCGCGCCGGGTCGGGGTGGATGGCCGCGGCCACCAGCCGGTCCAGCGGCGCGGGCAGCCCCCGAAGGTCGGGCGGCGCCGTACGGGCCCTGGCCGCCATCACGTACGCGTCACCCTCGCCGAACGGATGCCCGCCCAGCCCCGCGTAGGCGATGAGCGACCCCCAGGCGAACACGTCGCCCGCCGGGCTCGTGCGCCCCTCGAAGACCTGCTCAGGAGCGATCCATCCGGGCGTGCCCATCACCATGCCCGCGTTCGTGTGCCGGGAGTCCACGTGCGAGGACCGCGCCAGCCCGAAGTCGATCACCCGGGGCCCGGCCAGCGTCAGCATCACGTTGGCCGGCTTGAGATCGCGGTGCACCAGTCCGGCCGCGTGGATCGCGGTCAGCGCGGCCGCCACGCCGACGGCCGCCGAGTGCAGCACGGACGGCGAGAGGGCGCCGTGCTCGATCAGGTGGTCCTCGAGCGAGATGCCGTCGATGTACTCGGTGACGAGGTAGAGGACGCCGCGGTCCTCGCCGTGGTCGAGCACGCGCGCCGTGCAGAACGAGGCCACCTTGCGCGCGTTGGACACCTCTTCGTTGAACCGCGCCCGGTAGACCGGGTCGGCCGTGAAGTCGCGCCGGATCGCCTTGAGCGCCACCCGCGACCCGTCGGCCGCCTTGGCGAGATAGACCACACCCATGCCACCGGAGCCGAGACGGCTGATCAGCTCATAGGGGCCGATCGCCGGCGGATCTTCCGGCTTCAGCGGAGTGCCTGCGGAGCGCCCCAACGTCGCCGTCCTCTCGCCGTCGTCATCCCGTCTCAACCCGAACCGTTCCTCCGCCCGGCACGCTTTTTGTACCCAAGACTCTAACGGAGGACGGGGGCGCCCGTTGGCCACTGGTGCTGAGCAGGCATGCGCCGGGGGAAGGCGCCGGCGCCCGGCGACCGAGCCCGGCTCACGGAGTGAGGCGACGCATGCGCAGCGGGCGCATCGTCACGCGCAGGCGGGAGACGTTGAGCGCGTACGGGAGCGGCCGGTGGGGTGACAGCAGCCGGCCGACCGGCTTGGGCCGGGCCGCGCGGACGATGCCGGCGAGGAAGGCCGTGCCGACCGCGAGCGTCAGGTGCACGCCGTCGCAGCCCGGCCTCGCCCACCACTCGTCCGCCGCGGTGCCGTCCAGCCAGATCTCGGGCGCGAACGTGTTCGCGTACGGCAGGCGCGGGCTGCGCTGGTGCGCCGCGATCGGCACGAGGACGGTGGTGCCGGCGGGCAGGGTGGTGCCGTACCAGTCGGTCGGCGTGGTCGTGACCCGGGAGACCGTCGGCACCGGCGGCCACAGGCGCAGCCCTTCGCGCAGGCAGGCCCGCAGGTAGCCGGGGTCGGTGCGGGCCGACTTGCGCTGGGCGGGGTGGGCG
Organism: Nonomuraea sp. NPDC049400; assembly: GCF_044466425.1. Taxonomy (NCBI): domain Bacteria; kingdom Bacillati; phylum Actinomycetota; class Actinomycetes; order Streptosporangiales; family Streptosporangiaceae; genus Nonomuraea; species Nonomuraea sp. NPDC049400. Next base: position 80,154 of record NZ_JBITMP010000042.1, on the reverse strand, counting down.
GCGAGCAGCGCCAGCGTCTGCATCAGCCCGGTGGAGATCACGCCGAACCCCATCAGCCAGAACGCCGCCTGCATGAGCCCGCGCGAGTCTGCCTCGCCGGCGTTCTCCGCGATCAGGCCGGCCAGGCTGCCCCGCTCGGCGCGGCGCAGGTGGTCGAGGATGCGGGCGTCGTACCGGCCCGAGAGGATCTCCTGGCGCCGCCTGGCACGCCACCTGCCGGCCGAGGTGAGGCCCGCCAGCAGCCTGGTGAGCTCCTCGTCGTCGGCCGCGCCGTCGCCGTAGACGCAGCGCCTGGCCACGCGCTGCCAGCGGGCGTCGAGCCGGGCGTGGTCCACCACGCCGGAGGTCAGCTGCCCGGCCTCCTCCCTGGCGATCTCGACGAACGCCGGGCGCAGCACGTCCGTCGGCAGGCCGAAGAGGCGCTGTTCGACGCCCTGCGCGTACTCGCCCCCCTCTGACAGCACGCGCAGGGCGTCGCGCTTGGACATGATCAGCAGCGCCGGGCCGCGCAGACCGCGCACCAGGACGGGGCGGCCGCCGTACCTGGCCTCTAGCCCGGCCAGCAGCGCGCGGGAGCGCAGCAGGTCGCGCCCGGGCAGCGCGTGCGGCGCGCCGGGCGGGACGACGGTGGCAGCCAGGCGCAGGCTTTCCAGCAGGGTGGCCCTGGGGAGGCCCCTAGGCACGCGCGACCTCCCGCGTTCCGACCGGCGCCCGCGGGTCCGGGGCCTTGCGGGTCCGGACCTTCCGGACCGCGGGCGCCTCCTGGATGGCCGGAGTGGGAGGGAAGTTCATATGCCGATGTGAACGCCGGGGTCGCCGCGCCGCAATGAGCGGTTTCGGCCAACGGAACACTTCCGGTCGCGCGCGGGCGAGGTGTTCCGTTGGCCGGAACGCCTACGCGCTCAGGAGCGCGGCCGAGATGGCCTGGGCGGCGCCGCGCACGGAGATGCCGAGCCTGGCCAGCGGCGCCGCGCCCGCCGGGGCGGCCACACCCAGCGACATGCAGACCCTGCCGCCGGGGCCGAACACCGGCGCGGCCACGCATGACACGCCCTCGGTGAACTCCTCCTGCGAGTAGGCCACGCCGTGCCTGCGGACCTGGGCCAGCTCGCGCTCGAGCCCGGTGAGCGTGGTGATCGTGCGGCGCGTCATCCGCTCGAACGAGCCGCGCGCGAGCAGCTCCCGGCGCAGTGCCGGGTCGAAGGCCAGCAGCGCCTTGCCGGTCGCGGTGCAGTGGAGCGGCGCGCGGTCCATGCCGTCGGAGCGGGAGTCGACCCGGTTGTGGCCGTAGAGGCGCTCGACGTAGCGGGCCTCAAGGCCGGAGGGCACGGCCAGGTTCACCGTCTGCCTGGTGGTCTCGTACAGGTAGAGCAGGTAGGGCAGCACCACCTGGCGGGTGCCAGGCACCCGCAGGCGGGTGATGCCGGCCATCGTCTCCAGCAGCTCGCCGGGCAGGTAGCCGTTGCCCACCCGCCTGGCCAGCCCGCGCGAGCACAAGACGCCCAGCAGTCGGTGCGCGGTCGACTTGGGCAGGCCCGTGGCGCGGCACAGCTGCGACAGGCTGACCGGGTGGGTGGCGGTGCTGAGCGCGAGCAGGATGTCGATGCCTCGCTCGAGGCTGCCGGGCTGAGCCACGGGGCGGTCGTCCGTCACTAGTTGGCTGGCCGTTTCCGTCGGCATTCATGTCCCTTTCGCTCTCCGAGTAGCGGAAGGGGCTTCCCGGGGCTGCGGTTTTCCTGTGCTGTACCCGGCAGCCGCCCGTTCAACGCAGGCTGATGATCTCCGCGTAGACGGAAACCGCCACCTCAGCGGGCGTTCTGGCCCCTATGTCCAGACCCGCCGGAACGCGCCCCAGGGGCCACTCACGCGCAGGCCTTCACCTCCCGTCTCAAGGCGGGTCCTGCGTTGCCGCCTCATCGTGGTCGGCTCGCCGCGCGGCCGCCGCGACCACTGGCTGGTCGGCTCCTCCGCCACGGATTCCCTGAGCGACACGAGCCGGTTGCTGCGGCTGTTACGGGTTCAGGAGTCGCAGGTGCGGGTCTTCGCCAACCAGACGGCCGCGTGGAAGGCCGCCACCCAGGTCATGCGCACCCCGGACGACGGCATCCCGCGCAGCCGCTTCCGCCCGCCGATCCACGTGTCGATCTGGAGCTGAGGTCTACCGCTCTCGTTTGAGCCGCCTGCCGAACAGGTGACCGTTGCGCACATCCTGTCCGATCAGGACGCGCACCTCCAGGTGCGGATTCCCGGCCAGCGGGGCGAGATCGAGGCCCGGGACGGCGTCGGTCAGCCAGAGGGTGCGCAGCCGGCTCAGCTGGGCCAAGGGCGAGAGATCTCGCAGTTCGCGGCAGCCGCTGAGGTCCAGATACGTCAACCGGCTCAGACGGGTCAGGGGGCGAAGGTCGTGAACCCGCGATCCTTGGAGGCCCAGACAGGTCAAAGCGGGACATCCCGTGAGAGGGGACAGATCCTCGAGTTCTTCGGTATGCGTCAGGAAAAGCTGATCGAGGCTGAACAGGGAGAGCGCCTCAAGATCTGCCAGGCGGTCGTATCCCGTCAGCTCCAATGCCGTGAGCTGGGGCGCGCGCTCGGCGATCTCGCGCACGGAGGTGAACGCCGGGACATCAGCGAGGAGCAGCTCACGCAAGCCGCCGAGCGGCGGCAGAGCATCCCAGCTCGTCAGATGCGGAGTCTCTCTGAGGCTCAGAGTCTCCAACTTGGGGAGGTCCCCCAGTGGGGAGAAGTCGGTGACGGGTCCGAGAACTCCCACATAGGTCAGGTCGTGAAGATCGGAAAGGAAACCGAGCTCGCTCGCACTGAACGCAGAGATCGACTTCAGCGCGCTGAGCTCGCGCAGGACGCGCATGCTCGCGCCGGTGAGATCACAGTTCAGAACAAGGTGATTGAGCGATTCGCGATGGGCCAGCAGCGGGCTGAGATCCGGTGCCGCACCCGTCAGAACGGCGACGGACCGCAGCGGAGGCAACTCGCCCACCGCATTGAGCTGTCCGACGGTGTGGAGCTGCAGCATCAGCTTCGTCCGAAGGGAGAAGAGAACGCGTTTGGCGTAAGCCTCGGGCTCGAAGTAACGCCAGCCCTCGATCAGCTCCCCGTCGACGTCCGGCCGGCCGTCGGACGCGTAGCCGGCCAGGACGTCGAGGGCGCCAGGGCCGTTGATCAGCAAGGCCGTCCTGACACAGGCGCGGGCGGCCGCCGGAGACAGCCCGCTGAGGTCGCGCGGTAACCGGTCGAGGACTACCTGCCCCGCCGGCGCCAGCGACCGTGCCGAAGCCACATCGCGCGGCGGGATGAGGTCGTGCAGACACCCGTCCACCGCCTCCCGCAGCCGTTCGGGGACCGAAGGCAGGGTCTCCAGGCAGGAGCACACCAGGACCTTGAGCCGCCGGGCGTACCGCGGCTCGCCGGCCATCCGGGACAGCAGCCCTGACAGCAGTTCCTCCCTGAGCGGCCCGTTCGCGTGCCCGGCCGCCATGACCACGACCTCGCGCCACTGATCGCGATGCGCGTTCAGCACCAGCGGCTCGACGTCGCCCACCTCGGCCGCGGCCCGAGCCGTCAGGTACTCCTGCACCGTCCGGTGCACGAAGTCGATCCGCCCCTCCACCGGCTCGCGGATCACGCCGCTGCGTTCCAGCAGGTATTCGAGCACCTGCGCGCCGGTGGCCTGGACCCTGGGCATGCCCGAGACGACCCGTTCCACCCACGCCAGCGCCGCCGGCTTGGCCAGCTCCACCCGGTTGGTCACCGACAGCTGCCAGGCCAGCTCCTGCAGCACCTGGATCTTCTGCGAGCGGTCCAGATGGACCTCGCCGTAGCTGGGGATGACCCGTTCGGCGTCCCGCCGCTCCAGCAGCATCTCCAGTGCCGCGCCGTACAGGCCCATGCGGTCGGGCGGCAGCTGCGAGGCACGGTCGAGGTTGAGGGCGCACAGCATGGACGCGAGCAGCGGTGTGGCGGCGAGGGCGCGCAGATGCGGCGCGCCGTCGAGATGCGACAGGAGGCGGGCCTGCACGACGGGCAGGTGCTCAGCCGGGCAGGGCAGGTCCCTGCTGTTCCTGATCGCCTCGTGCCAGTGCTCGACCAGCGTGCGGGTGTCCGACGGGGTCATCCGCTCCAGGAACGCGGGCGCGAACCCTTCCTCGTCCAGCCACGACGACCGGGCGGCCGACGGGCGGCTGGTGACGACGACCCGGATCGCGGGGAACTCGGCCAGCAACCCGCGCAGCCACGGCTTGATCGCCTTGCGCTGACTGCCGGTCAGCTCGTCGACGCCGTCGATCAGCAGCAGCGCACGCCCGGACGCCAGCTGCCGATGCACCCATCCGGCCGGCATGAGCCCGGCCAGCGCCCCGGCGGTCAGGTCGAGGAACTGCTCCGGCCTGGGCAGGTCGCGGTCGGCGTGGCTGCGCAGCTTCACCAGGAACGGCACGCCGCCGTTCCACTCGGCCAGCTCGCCCTCGAACCCGCCCCGGGCCGCCGTGATCGCCAGCCAGCGCAGCAGCGTGCTCTTGCCGCTCCCGGCCTCGCCCCGCACCAGCATCCGGTGTCCCCGCCTGAGCGCGCTCTCCACCCGCATGGTCGCGGGCTCGTCCGGCGCCTCGTGCCACGAGCCGTGGGCTTCCCTGCCCCGGGCGGCGGTGACCGACAGGCTGATGTACGCCACGCTCAGCGAGGTGCGCGGCCGGAAGCGCTCGACCCGTACGCCCAGGAGCTCGAGGTTGTCGAGGGTCTGCGAGACGTGCTCCAGATAGCGGCGGCGGAACCCGGCGTCCCTGTCCGTGCCGTCCGGGGCCTCCAGTGTGCGCACCGGCAGCCGCTCCAGCATGGCGGACATCTGCTCGCCCAGGCCGGACAGGCGTCCGAGCATCTCGGCGGCGGCGCGCGGCTGGAACTCGGGCAGGTGCCGGACGATCCGCACCAGGCAGTCGCAGCACTCGTCGAGCACGACCTCGTAGAGCCGGGACTGCGCCTCGCCGAGGTCCTTGGGGGCGGGCAGGGTTTCGCGTATGGCGCGCGCGAGGCGTACCGGGTCGGCGTCGGCGGCGAGCAGCGCGCGGTCGGAGAGGTCCGCCCGGACCAGCGTGTCCCGGACCTCCGCGAGCACGACCGGCCGATCCTCGTCGCCGAGCCCGGGGAACTCGTGCGCGCAGACCTTCAGCACCCGCGCCGTCACGGCGTCCGCGATGTCCTCGAGCTGCCGCTCGGCCTTACGGCGCACCAGGTGATCGGGGAACCGGACGCGCATCAGGTCGACGAGCGCCTTGCGGCTGCTCTCGTCGGTCGATCGGGCGGTCAGCCAGGTGCGCACGGCACGCTCGCCGACCGCCGTGCCCACTTTCAGAGCCGCCGTCTCCAGAGCCACCGGCCCATTATCCCCGCGCCTGATCCACTTCGTCCCCGGTCCTTCCGGGAAACCGGCGAGGAACGTAGCGGGCCGTGGTCCGGAGGGGTGGGCTAGCGGAGGGCCGCGGCCTCCGAGGCCAGTTTCTCCACGCGGCCCCAGTCACCGGCCGCCAGCGCGTCGGCCGGGGTCAGCCAGGTGCCGCCGACGCACCCCACGTTCGGCAGCGCGAGATAGTCGGGCGCGGTGTTCACCCGGATGCCGCCCGTCGGGCAGAACCGCACGTCCGGCAGCGGGCCGCCCAGCGCCTTGAGGTAGGGGACGCCGCCCGCGGCCTCGGCGGGGAAGAACTTCAGCTCCTTGATCCCCCGCTCGACCAGCGCCATCACCTCGGACACGGTCGCCGCCCCCGGCAGGTACGGGACGCCGCTCGAATCCATCGCCTCGACCAGCGCCAGGGTCGTACCGGGCGACACCAGGAACTTGGCCCCCGCGGACACAGAAGCGGAAATGTCCTCCGAAGTCCGGATGGTCCCCGCGCCCACCGTCGCCTCAGGCACCTCGGCGGCGATCCTGGCGATGGCCTCACGCGCGGCCGGAGTGCGCAGGGTCACCTCGATGACCGGCAAGCCCCCGGCGACCAGCGCCCTGGCCATCGGCACGGCGCTCTCGACGTCCTCGATCACCACGACGGGAATCACTGGGGCGAGATCGAGCAAGCTCATGAGTTTTCTCCTCGTCGGCCCGTTCCGGCCGTCTAGTCACGTACAAGTCCCCACACCAGCCCGTGGCCGCAACAATGGCCCTGCCCAAAGGCGGACGGCCCAACCGGTCACGCTCCGCCGAAGGCCGCCCCCGCGCCGAGGCTCAACCCACCAGCTCCGTGCGGGCGCGCTGGGACAACCAGGCCGCGGCGCCCGTCAGCGCCGGCTGAGGGGCGACGATCAGCGCGGTCCCGATGGCCGCCAGGTAGTCGGCCATGTCCGGGTTGGCGGCGAACCGGGTGCGGAAGCTGCTGGTGCGCACCCGTTCCACGATACGGGGGAGCACTCCGCCGCCCAGATACACCCCGCCCCTCGCCCCGAGGGTCAGGGCCACGTTCCCGGCGAAGCTGCCCAGCATGCCGCAGAACACCTCGACCGTCTCCGCGCACAACGAGTCGTCCAGCCGGGCCACGATGTCCGAGGCGGTCAGCTCCGCTGCGGCGACGCCGTTCACCTGTGCGAGCGCCCGGTGCAGCCGGACCAGCCCCGGCCCCGACAGCACGTGCTCGGCCACCACGTGCGGCAGCCCCTGGGACTGCAGCGCCTGGACGATCTCCAGCTCCCGCCGGTCCACCACCGGCACCGTGACGTGCCCGCCCTCGCCGGGGATCGGCGTCCAGCCGTGGTCCGTCGGCACCAGCCCGCCCACGCCGAGCCCGGTGCCCGGCCCCAGCACGGCCTTGACGCCGTGGCCCGGCTGGGGGCCGCCCAGGGAGACCAGGTCGTCGCCCTCCAGGTGCGGCAGCGACACGGCCAGCGCCTCGAAGTCGTTGAGCAGCACCGCGTACGGCACGCCGAGGTCCCGTACGGAGCCGGCCCACGTGGAGTTCGTGAGCCGGTAGTGGTCGCCGTCGATCGGCCCGGCCACGGCCAGGCACGCCGCGCCCGGTCGCGCGCCGCCCGCGTGTTCCGCGAGATAGGCGGCCACGGCTTCGGGGAGGGTCCCGTAGTCAGCCCCGGCCAGGACCGCGACGTTCGACGGCCGCGCTCCCAGCGAGGTCACCAGGCCGAACCGGGCGTTGGTCCCGCCGATGTCGGCGACCAGCCACGGAAGGTCAAAGGCACTCACCGCTCACCTCCGGCATCCAGGGCGGCGTCGATCGATCGCCGTACCTCGAAGGATGCCACGAGCGCTCACCCGGCCCCGGACGGGGTGGTGAGCCCCCCAGCCGACGACGGCTCACCGCGCCAGTCCGGCGTGCTGGGCGGCCACCGGGGTGCCGCTCTCCAGGTGGGAGGCGCCGGCCTCGGCGGGGAAGCCCAGCCCAGGGCCATGGTCGGGCGACTCGGCGCCGCTCAGGCCGAAGATCCCGGCGCCCTGCTCGGCGTGCCCCGCCATCCGGCGGAACGCCGCGAACAGCTCGCGGCCCGTGCCCACCCACTGCGCGTCGCTCAGCGGACGTCCCTCGGGCGTGCGCCGGGCCAGCTCCTCGGCGGGCACCAGCAGCTCCAGCGTCCCGGCGGCCGAGTCGAGCCTGATCACGTCGCCGTCGCGCACAAGCGCGATCGGCCCGCCGTCGGCGGCCTCGGGCGACAGGTGGATGGCCGCGGGCACCTTGCCGGACGCGCCGGACATCCGCCCGTCCGTGACGATCGCCACCCGCTGCCCCCGGTCGAGCAGCACGGCCAGCGGCGGCGTGAGCTTGTGCAGCTCGGGCATGCCGTTCGCGCTCGGCCCCTGGTAGCGGATGACCGCCACGAAGTCCTGCCCGTCCAGCTCGCCCGCCTCGAACGCCTTCAGCAGGTCCAGCTGGTCGTCGAACACCCTGGCCGGCGCCTCGATCACCAGGTGCTCAGGCTTGACCGCGGAGACCTTGGACACGGCCCGGCCCAGGTTGCCGGAGAGCATGTGGATCCCGCCGTCCGGCGAGAACGGCGCCGCGACCGGGCGCAGCACGTCCAGGTCCGAGCTGCCGCCGGTGACCGGCGACCACACCGGCTCGCCGTCCACCAGCTCGGGAGCCTCGCGGTAGCGGTCGAGCCCGCGCCCGGCCACGGTCATGACGTCCGCGTGCAGCAGGCCCTCGTCGAGCAGGTCGCCGATGAGCACCTGCATGCCGCCGGCGTCGCGGAAGTGGTTCACGTCCGCCTGGCCGTTCGGGTAGATCTTGGTGAGCGACGGCACGACCCGCGACAGGCGGGCGAAGTCGTCCCAGGTCAGTACGATCCCCGCGGCGGCGGCCATGGCCACCAGGTGGATCGTGTGGTTCGTGGACCCGCCGGTCGCCAGCAGGGCGACGCAGGCGTTCACGATGGCCTTCTCGTCGACCAGCTCGCCGATCGGGGTGTACTCGGAGCCGTGCGCGGTGATCTCCACCGCCCGCCGCCCGGCCGCCTGCGTGAGGGCGTGGCGCAGCTCGGTGTGCGGGTTGACGAACGTCGAGCCGGGCAGGTGCAGGCCCATGACCTCCATCAGCGCCTGGTTGGAGTTCGCGGTGCCGTAGAAGGTGCAGGTGCCGGGGGAGTGGTACGACTTCGCCTCGGCGTCGAGCAGCTCCTCGCGCCCCACCTTGCCCTCGGCGAAGAGCTGGCGGGCGCGTGCCTTGACCTTGTTCGGCAGCCCGGAGGCCATCGGCCCGGCCGGCACGAAGATCGCGGGCAGGTGCCCGAAGTGCAGCGCCCCGATGAACAGCCCGGGCACGATCTTGTCGCACACGCCCAGCAGCAGCGTCGCGTCGAACATGTCGTGCGACAGCGCGATCGCGGTCGCCATGGCGATCACGTCGCGGCTGTAGAGGGACAGCTCCATGCCGGCCCGCCCCTGGGTGATGCCGTCGCACATCGCGGGCACGCCGCCCGCCACCTGGGCCACGCCGCCCGCGTTGCGCACCGCCGCCTTCAGCTCCGGCGGGTACGTCTCATACGGCTGGTGCGCCGACAGCATGTCGTTGTAGCTCGTCACGATCGCCACGCCCGGCTTGGCCGTGCCGCGCAACGCGGGCTTGTCCTCGGCCGGCGCGCTCGCGAAGCCGTGCGCCAGGTTCGCGCATCCGAGGTGGGCGCGGGCCGGGCCCTTGGCCTTGGCGGCCGCGCCGTCGCGGCGGATGCGCTCCAGGTAGGCGGCCCGGCTGGCGGCGCTCCGCTCGGCGATCCGGTCGGTGACGTCCTGAATAAGCGGATTCACATTTCCTCCTCGTGCCAGGCGCGACCGCTGCGGCCGAGCAGTTCGTGGGCTCCGGCGGGGCCGGTCGTTCCGGCGGGGTACGGCTCAGGCAGGTCGTCGGACGCCTCCCAGGCCGACAGGATCGGGTCGATCCAGCGCCAGGCCGCCTCCACCTCGTCGCGCCGCATGAACAGCGTCGGGTTCCCGGCCAGCACGTCCGTCAGCAGCCGCTCGTACGCCTCGGGCACCCGCGCGGTGAACGTCTTGCCGAAGCTCAGCGACAGCGGCACCGGCTTCAGCGTCACCTCGCCCGCGCCCGGCTCCTTGGCCATGATGTGCAGCTCGATGCCCTCTTCCGGCTGGAGCCGCAGCACCAGGCGGTTCGGGCTGCCGCCGGGGAAGATGGAGTGCGGCACGTCCTTGAACTGCACCACGATCTCCGACCTCCGGTACGGCATCCGCTTGCCGGTCCGCAGGTAGAACGGCACACCGGCCCACCGCCAGTTCTTGATCTCGGCGCGGATCGCGGTGAACGTCTCCACCCGCCGCGACGCGTCGGTCGGCGGCGTGGACGCGGGCTCGTCGAGGTAGCCCGGCATCTCGTCCGCCTCGGTGTACTGGCCGCGCACGGTGAAGCGGTCCACCTCCGTGCCCGTGATCGGCCGCAGGGCCTGCAGGACCTTGACCTTCTCGTCGCGGATGGCCTCGCGGTCGCTGCGGGCCGGCGGCTCCATCGCGGTCAGCGTGAGGAGCTGGAGCAGGTGGTTCTGCACCATGTCACGCAGCGCGCCCGCGTGGTCGTAGTAGCCGCGCCTGCCGGGCGTGCCCACGGTCTCGGCGGCGGTGATCTGGACGTGGTCGATCCACAGGGAGTTCCAGATCGGCTCGAGGAAGGCGTTGGCGAAGCGCAGGACCAGCAGGTTCTGGACGGTCTCCTTGCCCAGGTAGTGGTCGATGCGGAAGATCTGGCGCTCGTCGAAGATCGCGCCGACCTCGTCGTTGATCCGTTGCGCGCTCGGCAGGTCGTGGCCGAGCGGCTTCTCCAGCACCACGCGCGAGCGCGGCGTCACCAGCCCCGCCTCGTCCAGTTCGCGGCAGAAGGGGCCGAACGTCCTGGGCGGGCTGGCCAGGTAGAAGACCCGGTCGCGCTGCTCGTACCCGGCCAGCAGCCTGGTCAGCGCGCCCCACCCGGACTTGTCCGCACCGCCGACGTCGACCGACACGTGGTGCAGGCGGCCGAGGAAGCGCTGCCACAGGGCGAGGTCGTCCACCGGGACCCGGTCGCGTACCTCGGCGTCCACCTTGCCGCGGAAGTCGGCGTCGGTCAGCCCGCCCCTGGACATGGCGATGACGCGGGTCTCCGGGGAGAGCCGGCCGTCCCTGTCGCTGTGGTACAGCGCCGGGATCAGCTTGCGCATGGACAGGTCGCCTGTCCCGCCGAAGACGACGAGGTCGGCGGTGTGGGCGGGGTTGGTGGTCGATAGGGGGGACACGGTACGGGCTCCGATGATCTACCCAGCAGGGACAGAACGGACACTAACGAGAGTTTGGGTCGCACACAAGCGGAGTTTTGGCATTTGAGATAAAAAAGTCTGGAGTTTTCATGACCTAACCCCATGTGATTCACTTAGCCGATGCCTCGACGTACCGCCGCGACCCTCGCCACCAGTGGTGAGGTGCTCCGCCTCATCCGCACCGGTGAGGCCGTGACGCGTGCCGACATCGGCCGGGTGACCGGCCTGTCGCGCCCCGCGGTGCAGCTGCGCGTCGGTGAGCTGCTGGAGCGCGGCCTGGTCGTGGAGCGCGACGACGCCCCCTCCACGGGAGGGCGGCCGCCGGTCCGGCTGGAGTTCAACGCCGCGGGCGGCGTGGTGCTGGTGGCGGCGCTCGGCGCCACCCGCACCAGGGTCGCCGTCTGTGACCTGGCCGGCGAGGAGCTGGCCGGGCGCGAGTTCGCGATGGACGTGGAGGAAGGCCCCGACATCGTGCTGCCGCTGCTCATGGACACCTGGGACGAGCTGCTGGGCGACCGGCCGCGCTCGATGATCAGGGGTGTCGGGATGGGCGTGCCGGCCACGGTCGAGTTCGCGCACGGCCGCACGGAGAGCGCCCGGGTGATGGCGTCCTGGACCGGCGTGGTGATCCCGCCGATCATCCGCGCGCGCTTCCCCGTCCCCGTGCTCGTGGACAACGACGTGAACGTGCTGGCCATCGGCGAGCACCGCGGCGCCTACCCCGACCTGGACGACCTGATGTTCGTCAAGGTCTCGACCCGGATCGGCGCCGGGGTCATCGCCGGCGGCGGCATCCTGCGCGGCGCGCTCGGAGCGGCGGGCGAGATCGGTCACATCCCGGTGCTGGACGGCGGCGACGTGCTGTGCCGCTGCGGCAACACCGGCTGCGTCGACTCCGTGGCCAGCGGCACCGCGCTCCTGCGCGACCTGCGGGCGCGCGGCAAGGACGTCAGGACCATCGCCGACGTGACCGCGCTGGTGCGGGCGGGCGACGCCGAGACCATGGCCACGGTGCGCGAGGCCGGTCGCCGGATCGGCGAGGTGCTCGCCGGGGCCGTGAACATCCTCAACCCGTCGGTGGTGGTGCTGGGCGGCGACGTGGCCGAGGCGTTCGGCCCGCTGGTGTCGAGCATCCGCGAGGTCGTCTACCGCCGCTCCACGGCCCTGGCCACCCGGCGGCTGCGCATCGAGCCGAGCCGGCTGGGCGCGGGGGCGGGCATCAGCGGGTGCGCGGTGATGGTGCTCGACCACGTGCTCTCGCCGGAGGCCGTGGACGAGACCATGACCGTCTCGCCCCTCCGCCGCGACCGCGTCGCCTCCTCCTGACCGTGGCGGGCGGCTAGCGGTCCCATCGGGGTTCGTCGCTCTCCCGTACGAGCCCGTCCGCCCCGAACACCAGATAGCGGTCGAGGTCGGCGGCGAACCAGCGGTCGTGCGTGACCGCCAGCACCGTCCCCTCGTACCCGGCGAGCCCTTGCTGGAGCGCCTCCGCGCTGGCCAGGTCCAGGTTGTCCGTCGGCTCGTCGAGCAGCAGCAGCGTCGCACCCGACAGCTCCAGCAGCAGGATCTGGAGCCGGGCCTGCTGCCCGCCGGACAGCGTCTCGAACGGCTGCGCGCCCGCCGGTGCCAGCTCGTAACGGGCCAGCGCCGCCATCGCCTCGTTGCGGGTCATCGCGTGCTCCCGCATCACCACGTCGGCGGCGGCGCGCCCCGCCAGGTCCGGTCGCAGGTGGGTCTGCGCGAAATGTCCCGGTGACACCCGGGCGCCCAGGCGGGCCGCGCCCGTGTGCGCGATCGGCTCGCCGGCCAGCAGCCGCAGGAAGTGGGACTTGCCGGTGCCGTTCATGCCCAGCACGCCGACCCGCTCGCCGTACCAGATCTCGGTGGAGAACGGCCGTAGCAGCCCGCTCAGCTCGAGGTCCTCGCACATCACCGCCCGCTTCCCGGTGCGTCCGCCGCGCAGCCGCATCCGGACGTTCTGCTCCTTGGGCGCGCGCTGCGGCGGTCCCGCCCGCTCGAACCGCTCCAGCCGCGTGACCGCCGACTGGTACGCCCCCGCCAGGGCGTCGTTGCCGGCCGAGCGCTGGCGCAGCGTGTGGACCAGCCCGCGCAGCCTGGCCCGCTCGTCCTCCCACCGCCGGCGCCGCTCTTCGAGGCGCTCCTTGCGCTGCCTGCGGGCCTCGGCGTACGTCGCGAAGCCGCCGCCGTGCACCCACACCCCACGACCCTCCACGGTGATGATGCGATCGGCGGCCTCGGCCAGCAGCTGCCGGTCGTGCGAGACGAGCAGCACCGTCTTGGCGGAGCTCCTGATCGCCCGCTCCAGCCACTGCTTGGCCCGCACATCCAGGTAGTTGTCGGGCTCGTCGAGGAGCAGCACCTCGTCGGGGCCGCGCAGCAGCGCCTCCAGCATGAGCCGCTTCTGCTCCCCGCCCGACAGCGTGCCCAGACCTCGCGCCTTGATCTGCTCGTACGGCAGCCCCAGCGCCTCCGTCGCGCACACGTCCCACACCACCTCGAGCTCGTAGCCGCCCGCGTCGGCGTAATCGGCGATGGCCTGGGCGTAGGCGAGCTGGGCAGGCTCGTCGTCCTGCCGGGAGATCGCGCGCTCGGCGGCCTCCAGCGCGGCGGCAGCCTCGCGGATGCGCTCCGGGGCGACGTTCAGCAGCAGGTCTCGCACGGTGCCCGCACCGAGGAACTGCCGCATCACCCCGATCCCGCCGCTGCTCGCGACGCGGCCGTCCGCCGGGACCAGCTCGCCCGCGATCAGTCGCAGCAGCGTGGACTTGCCCGCGCCGTTGGGCCCGACGAGCGCCGCCTTGGCGCCGTCGCCCACCTTGAACGACGTCTCCAGCAGCAGCGGCCGGCCGTCGGGCAGCAGGTACGTCAGCCCGCTCACCTCGATGTGCCCCATGACGGCCACCTCCTTCTAGATCGATGTTCCACTTACTAGACCATCGATCCGGTCACTCGCACAACGTATTATCGCCGGGTGGACACCGTGTGGTCGCGCCCCCGAAGGGCGCCAAGGCAGACGCTGACGCTCGACCGGATCGTGGCCGAGGCGGTGGCGCTGCTCGATGAGGAAGGCGTGGGCCGCCTGACCATGCGCCGCCTGGCGGAGCGCCTCGACACCGGCTCGACCACGCTCTACTGGCACGTCAAGAGCAAGGACGACGTCCTCGACCTGGCCCTGGACGCCGTGTTCGGGGAGGTGGGCCTGCCGGCACGGCCGGAGGACGGCTCCGGGTGGCAGGCCCCGGTGCGCGAGCTGATCGGCGGCTGGCGCGCGGCCTTGCTGCGGCACCCGTGGTCGGCCGCCATCCTCGACCGCCCGCTCATGGGGCCGAACGCGCTGGAGCGCACCGAGTTCCTCTACGCGACCTTGGCCGCTGCCGGCTTCGCCGCACCGAAGCCCGCCGCCTACAGCCTGTCCAACTACGTGATGGGCTCGGTCGTCATGCAGGTGACCTGGCAGGAGCGTGACCAGCAGGACACCGGGGAGTTCCTCCGGGAGCGCGCCGACCGCTATCCGGCCCTGGCCGAGCACGGCCTCGACCACGTCTGGGACGTCACGTTCGACGAGGGCCTGGGCTATCTGCTGGAGGGCATGGAGAGCTCCCGCCGGCGCAGGACCGGCGGCACATGATGCCGGCGCAGCCGTAAAAGCCGGGCTCTTACGGCTTTCTGGGTTTTCTGGGCTTGCGCGTCTTGACGGGCGGCGTGTGCTCGGGCGCGGTCGTGGCGGTGAGAGGCGGCAAGAGGGACAGGAGCGTGTCCGTCACCGACGGCGTGGAGGGCCGCACAGGCGGGGGCGTGCGGGAGACGGCGGGCTCCTCCGGGCTCACGAAGCTGGGCCGCGTAGCGGCGCCAGGGCGCACGGGCGGCGTGGTGGCCGGAGGGGTGGTGCGGCGGGCCGGCCGGCCGAGCCGCGAAGAAGGCGGGAGTGCGGAGGCCGGGTGGGCCGAGGGCGGAAGCGAGGAGGACGGAGAGAGCGCGGCGGGCGGGGGCGAAGAGGAGCGGCGCAGCGCTCCGGCGCGGGACTCGACGGCGACGGGGATGGAGCCGGTGGGGCCGCCGGACGCGGTGCCGGGCCAGTCGACCGCGTTCAGCTGCCTGGTGCCGACCTCCCCGCTCACCAGGATCCCCGCCGTGGCGAGCATGACCGTGCCGAGCAGGACGCCCGCGGCCATCAGCGCCCGCTCCCGCCGCCCGCCCTCGTTGGCGAAATCGGCGGGTTCAACGGGTTCTGATGATCGCTCGGTTTCGCTCACCCCTCAAATGCTAGAGAGGCCGCGACAGCTCCAGGGGCGATCCGGACAAATCACAGAAAATTGTGATCATCAACAGGTGCAGAGCAGCCCTCGCAGCGCCGTCTCCAGGCACAGGCCGGAGCGCGCGGGAGTGGGCCACGGGAAGCGCACCAGCGACTCGTCCACCCGCACGGTCGCCCCGTACCGGTCCAGCTCCCACAACCACACCTCGCCGGCCTGCTCCCCGAGCTGCCTGGACACGCCGGCGGTCAGCTGCGCCCGGTGCGAGGCGTTGACGTGCGCGAGCACCCGCTCGGCCGTCTCGGACAGCGGGTCCGGCGTCGCGCCCAGGTAGTCGTCGGCGTCCAGCAGGCCCGACTCCTGCCCAGTCAGGTAGACGACCTGGCCCACGTCCAGCCGCAGCAGCCGCGGCGCGCCGCGCTCGCCGAACCGCTCGAGCGCGTCGAACAGGCTCTCGTCGGCGCTGTGCGCGGCCACCGCGACCGCCGCCGCGCGTGCCTCACCCTCCGGTACGGCCTCCGCCCACCCCTGCACCTCGATCAGCCCGCGCGGATGCGTGACGGAGCCCAGCCGGCGCATCGCGGTCAGGTTCACCGCCACGACGGCGTCCTCGCGCAGGCCGTGCAGCGGCTCCCCGGGCAGCACCAGCAGCACGGGCCGGCCACGCTCGTCCACGCCCCCGCGGGCGGGCGAGGGGGCGCCGTCGACGGACAGCTTGGCGACGCTCGCGGTCGCGGCGAGGGTGCGGACCCGCTCGGGGATCGTCAGCATGGACCCTCCATTCCAATGGTAGGTTAGCCTCACCTAAGTAAGGATTACCTAATCACATCGAGGTGAACGTGCGCTACACCGGCCCCAAGGTGCGACTGTCACGTCGCGCGGGCGTCCCGCTGACCAGGAAAGCCGTCCGCTACTTCGAGCAGCGCCCCTACCCGCCGGGCGAGCACGGCCGCAAGACCAACCGCCGCAGCACCGGCGACTACGGGCTGCGGCTGATGGAGAAGCAGAAGCTGCGCTGGTACTACGACGTGTCGGAGCGGCAGCTGCGCCGCTACTGGGACCTCGCCGTGCGCAAGCCGGGCGCGTCGGGCGCCGAGCTGGTCACGCTGCTGGAGAGCCGCCTGGCCTCGCTCGTGCTGCGGGCCGGGTTCGCGCCGTCGATCTACGCGGCCAGGCAGTACATCAGTCACGGGCACGTCGCCGTGGACGGCCGCAAGGTGGACATCCCCAGCTACCTGGTCAAGCCCGGACAGGTGATCACGGTGCGGGAGCGGTCCCGCAAGATGCAGCCGTTCGTGGCCGCCGCGGAAGGCGTGTACGCCGACGAGCGCGTCGCGCCCTACCTCTCGGTGGACCACGCCGAGCTGCGCTTCACGCTGACCCACCGGCCCGAGCGCGAGCAGATCGCGGTCCCCGTGGACGAGCAGCTCGTCGTGGAGTTCTATTCTCGTTAGGCCCGCGAGGCGCCGGCGGGCTCAGTCCATGACGTCCTGCCGGCGTAGCGCGGCCACCTCCTTGCGCAGTTCGGCCAGCTCGTCCAGGATCCGCTGGGTGTGTGCCGTGGTGTCCTCGATCGCGGCGCGCTCCTCGGCGTTCTCCTCGTCCATGGCGTTGACCACGACGGCCATGAAGAGGTTCAGGACCACGAACGTGCAGACCAGGATGAAGATGGTGAAGAAGATCCACGCCGACGGATGCGTCTTCATCACGTCCCTGGCGATGTTGCCCCAGTCGTCGCCCGTCATCGTCTGGTAGAGGGTGAACAGCGAGGTCGGCAGGCTGCCGAAGCGCTCGGGAACGGTGTCCCCGTACAGCTTGGTGGCCATGACGGCGGCCACGTAGAGCACCAGGGCGAGCAGCACCACGATCGAGCTCATGCCCGGCATCGCGCGCAGCAGCGCCGACACCACGCGGCGCAGGCTCGGCACGACCGACAGCAGTCGCAGCGCGCGCAGGATGCGCAGCGAGCGCAGCACCGACAGGCCGCCCGAGTGGGGGACGAAGGCGATGGCGACGATCAGCGTGTCGAAGATGTTCCACGGGTCGCGCACGAACCGCGAGCGTTCGACGTAGAGCTTGGCCAGCATCTCGGCGGCGAAGATGTAGAGCGCGGCGTGGTCGACCGCGGTGAGCAGGTGGCCGTGGCTCGCCACGACGGACGGGACGGTCTCCAGGCCGAGCGTGCCGGCGTTGAGGAGGATGACGGCGACGATGAAGCGCTGGAAGCTCGGGCGCGAGAGTAAGGCGGCAGTGCGTTCACGCACGGGGGCAGGCTCCTAGGGGGACGATCATGTGCCCTGCCATGATGACGCATCATGATCAAGAGGTGGACTGTGGTATAAAACCCACCTGACTGCTGATCGGCGAGGGGGCCAGAGCGACCATGTCCTATCCGAACTACGGCCCCTCCTACTACGGGCCGCCGCCGCAGAGCCACCCGCAGGGCACCACCATCCTCGTGCTGGGCATCCTGAGCCTGGTGGTCTGCACGTTCATCGGCCCCTTCGCCTGGTCGATGGGCACCAGAGCGCTGCGCGAGATCGACGAGAGCGGCTACCACTACGAAAACCGCGGCATGGTCCAGGCCGGGCGCATCTGCGGCATCGTCAGCTCGGTCCTGCTAATCCTCACTCTCGGCTTCCTCATCTTCGGCTTCGGGGTCGCGCTGCTCACTGGCGGCTTCTCCCGCTAGCAGGTCGCCGATGCCCGACTCGAGCAGGTCGAACGCCTTGTCCGCCTGAGCTCTGAGGCCGGGCTCGATGCTCTCCCACTGCTCGCCCGCCAGCTGCCTGCGCACCGCGTCGTGGGTGAGGATCCGCGTCGTGTTGAGAATGTGGGTGGCGACCAGGCGCGGCGTGAGGTCGTCGGCGTCGGCCCCGAGCTCGTCGGCCAGCGCCCGCGTCAGCGCGTCCTCCCGCCGCTCCTGCATCTCGCGTAGCTTGGCCACCAGTGAGGGGGCCTCGCTGACGATCCCGGCGAACACGTCGGCTCCCTGGTTGAGCCCGTAGCGCCAGTGGCGCGTGTCGAGCGCGTCGAAGAAGTCGCGGCGGAAGGCCCGCACCACGCTCTCCCCGGGCTCGCGCTTGCGCAGCACCCGCGGCGCCAGGTCGATCGCCACGTCCTGCCGGTCGGCGAACAGGTCCTCCTTGGTGCCGAAGTAGTTGAACACCGTGTTGACCGACACGTCGGCGGTCCGGGCGATCTCGGCCACGGTCACGTTGTCGAACCCCTTGGCCATGAACAGCCCCATCGCGATGTCCGCGATGCGCTGCCTGGTCTCGCGCTTCTTCCGCTCCCGCAGCCCCTCTTCCATGCTCCCCATGGTACCGAGTTTGCAGTGACTCCAAAATTGTGACTACTCTAATTTTGGAGGAGATGAAATGATCATGACTTCAGGTCTGAGCAAGACCTTCGACGGCGGCGTGGAAGCCGTCAAAGGCGTCGACATCTCGGTCGGACCCGGCGAGATCGTCGGCTTCCTCGGCCCGAACGGCGCCGGCAAGACCACGACCATGCGCATGCTGACCACGCTGCTGCGCCCCACCTCGGGCACCGCCACGGTGGCCGGCCACGACCTGCTCGGCGACGCGAAGGAGGTGCGCAGGCGCATCGGCTACGTCTCCCAGAGCGGCGGGGTGTCGCCGGTGACGCCGCTGAAGGGCGAGCTCGAGCTCCAGGGCATGCTGTACGGACTGAGCCGCCGGGAGGCGGAGGCCAGGACGCGGGAGGCGCTGGAGCGGCTCGGGCTCACCGGACTGGAGCACATGCCCGGCGCCGCCCTCTCGGGTGGGCAGCGCCGCCGCTTCGACATGGCGTTCGCCCTGCTGCACGACCCCGTGCTGCTCTTCCTCGACGAGCCCACGGCCGGGCTAGACCCGCAGAGCAGGGCCAACCTGTGGGACCACATCCGCTCGCTGCGGGAGGAGAAGGGCATGGCGGTCTTCCTGACCACCCACTACCTGGACGAGGCCGACGCGCTCTGCGACCGGATACTGATCATCGACCACGGCCGGATCGTGGCCGAGGGCGCCCCTGCCGAGCTCAAGACCGGCGGGCGCACGCTCGACGACGTGTTCCTCGACATCACCGGCAGGTCGCTGCGCGAGGAGAGCGCGCCTTCCGGAAAGGGCGTCTGATGCTGCGCGACACCTGGGTGCTGTTCCGCCACGGCGTGCGCGTCACGCTGCAGCAGAAGCTCGGCATGATCTTCGGCGCGATCCAGCCGCTGCTCTTCCTGGTGCTGTTCGGGCCGATCTTCACCACGTTCGGCACGTGGGAGACGCTCGTTCCAGGGCTGATCATCCAGCTGGGGCTGATGAGCATGGGCCTGGCCGGGTTCGGGGTGGTGTTCGAGAAGCGCTCCGGCGTGCTGGAGCGGATGCGGGTCACCCCCGCCAGCCGCCTGGCGCTGCTGCTCGGGCGCGTGCTCAACAACACGCTCACGCTGGTGATCCAGCTGGCGCTGCTCCTCGCCGTCGCCTTCGCCCTCGGCCTGCGCGCTCCCGCGCCTGGGCTGGCCGCCGGGATCGTGCTGGTGGTCGTGCTGGGGGTCAGCCTGGCCGCCCTGTCGTACGCCATCGCGCTGACGATCAACGAGCAGCTGTTCGCGCCCGTGATGTCCACGGCGGTGATCCCGCTGGTCCTGCTGTCCGGGTCGTTCCTGCCGATGTCGATGGCGCCGGGCTGGCTCGACGCCATCTCGCACATCAGCCCGTTCAGGTACGTGCTGGAGGCGCTGCGCGACCTGTTCGACGGGCGCTACCTGACCGGCACCGTGGGCCTGGGCGTGGCGGTGACCGTGGTGTTCGCCGTGGCCAGCCTCACGATCGGGACCCGGGTGTTCAACCGCGAGAACGCCTGACCGGCGTCAGGCCGCGCTCTTGAGCCGCCGCTGGAGCGCGGCGATGATCCCGGCCGGATCCACGTTCCCGTAGCCGTAGTCGTAGTCGAAGCCCACCTGGCTGCGGTCCTCCGCGGTGCGCCGCAGCAGCGCCCGCAGCTGGGCGGGCGACAGTCTGGCGGCCGGCCACCGGGTGCGCACGGCGGCGACGAGCCCGGCGGCCACCGGCGTCGCCGCGGAGGTGCCCGAGTCCGCTGTGCCGTCGCCGAACGCCTTGGATCCGGAGAAGTGCGTGTAGGCGCACAGGTCGGGCTTGCGGGCGGTCAGCCGGCCTGGCCCCTGCGAGGAGTAGCCCACCCGCTCGCCGTTGACGTCGACGCCGCCGACCGACAGGACCTTCGGGTGGGAGTTGGCGCCCGCGATGGGCCGGCTGGGGAAGGCGCACCGGCCGTCGGGGCACTGCAGCCCGCAGTTGCCCGCCGCGAACAGCACGTCCGCCCCCGCCGCGTCCAGCTCGGCCACCATCAGGTTGAACGGGTGGGCGGCGTTGTCGGAGTAGTTGCCGGGGTGGCCGACGGGGAAGTCCCACTCGGGGGAGAACGACCCCCACGAGTTGCTCACGACCAGCGCCCTGGTGCCGGCGGGCTGGGCGGCGAGCACGTCGCGCAGGTGCGCGAAGGCCGACACCGCGTCCGACAGCAGCCCGTCCATCGCCGTGCCGCCCGGCCGGGTGGACAGCAGCACCGGGATGTCGATCAAAGACGCCTGTGGGGCGGCGATGAGCGCGTCGAACGCGCACATCGTCCCGTGGTCGACCTCGAACTCGCCCGGCGTGCCCGACACGCCCTGCGGGCTCCAGGACCGCGCCGCGTCCAGCGTGACCCCTCTGCCGAGGTGCCTGGCCGTGTGGGCCGCGTTGATCCCGGTGTCCAGCACGGCCAGCGCCACCCCGGTGCCGTCGAGCCCTTCGGCGTGCAGCGCCGGCACGTTCAGCAGCCGCTCCACATCGTGCCAGTCGCCGACCGGCGGATCGCCGCCGCACGTCTGCGTGGTCCCGATGACCGGGTCGGCGAAGATCCCGACCACGTCGGGCCTGAGCGCGGGCAGCATCGCGATCCTGGAGGCCGGCTCGTCGTCCGAGATCGTGCCGCGTACCAGCACCGAGGCGTCCTCGGCGGCCAGCGAGAAGCCGAGCGGCTGGTTGAGCGAGA
The DNA here is from genome assembly GCF_044466425.1 of Nonomuraea sp. NPDC049400. Classification (NCBI taxonomy): domain Bacteria; kingdom Bacillati; phylum Actinomycetota; class Actinomycetes; order Streptosporangiales; family Streptosporangiaceae; genus Nonomuraea; species Nonomuraea sp. NPDC049400. The sequence continues at coordinate 59,086 of NZ_JBITMP010000042.1, read as the reverse complement.
GCGGATCGCCGCCCGCCGCGGGGACGGGCCGCGCGACGGCCACGGGAACGAAGGCGGGATCGAGCTCGACCCCGGGCAGGCCGTCGGCGACGTCTGCCGTGGTGGCGATCTGGCCCGGGTCGGCGACGGCCGCGACCAGATCGGGGGAGGGGCGGAGCTGGATCAGAACCCGCATGTGACACCACCGAAGGATGTGGAGGGAAACGAACTCCCCAACTTTCATCCATCCAATGGTTTGGCGTCCAGCGACTCACAGGGCTTTTGACCTGCGTAAATGCCCTAATTCGTGCGAAGCGGACGACATTTCTCGCGGGCGGCCGGACTTCCTTGTTTTCGGTCTCTTCACTACGGTGATGCAGCATGACGCTCGAGGCGCAGAAGCCGGTCGGGGACGGGGAGAAAGCTCATTGGCTGGCGGTGCGGCCGAGGCTCGTCCTCGCCAGTGCCTTCATGCTCTTTCTCGAGCTGGCGCTGATCCGGTGGACCGGGTCCAACATCGTCCACCTCAGCTATTTCACGAATTTCGTGCTGCTCGGCTCATTCCTCGGCATAGGGCTCGGCTTCCTGCGGGTGGGGCGGTCGCGGCGGCAGCCGTACTACTCGCCCGTCGTGCTCGCCGCGCTGGTCGCCGTCGTCCTGACCTTCCCCGTGACGGTCGACAGGAACACCGACGGCGTCCTGTACTGGACCAGCCTGTCCACCAGCGGCCCGCCCGCCTGGCTGATCCTGCCGGTGATCTTCTGTGCCGCCGCGCTGGTGCTCATGGGGCCCGCCGAGCTAGTCGGGCGCTGCTTCCCCGAGCTGCCGCGCCTGGAGGCATACCGCTACGACCTGATCGGCAGCCTCAGCGGGATCGCGGCGTTCACGGCGCTGTCGTTCCTGAGCGCGCCGCCGGTGTTCTGGGGGCTGATCGCGGCCATCTGCTACGGCCTGCTGCTGGTGCCCCGGCCCCGCTCGCTCTACTTCGGGCTGGTCACCGTGCCCTCGCTGGCCGTCGTGGGGCTGCTGCTGGTCGAGACGCTGACCGCCGGGGCGATCTGGTCGCCGTACTACAAGGTCACCACCAGGCAGCTCACGCAGCTCGGCGTGCTCGTCACCGACATCGCGGTCAACGGCATCCCGCACCAGCAGGCCGTGCCCGCCGCCGCCCGCCTGCAGTGGGAGGCCCAGTACGGGCTGCCGTACGAGCGCAACCCGAAACAGCCCAAGGACGTGCTCATCGTCGGCGCGGGCAGCGGCACCGACGTGGCCATCGCGCTGTCCAAGGGCGCGAACCGGGTGGACGCCGTGGAGATCGACCCCAAGCTGCGCGAGCTCGGCGGCTCGGTCCACCCCGACCGGCCCTACGACGACCCGCGCGTCACCACCCACGTCACCGACGGGCGCGCCTTCCTGGAGCGCACGAGCGGCAAGTACGACCTGATCCTCTTCGCCCTGCCCGACTCGCTCACCCTCGTCTCCGGGGCCTCCTCGCTGCGCCTGGAGAGCTACCTGTTCACCGAGGAGGCCATGCGGGCCGCCCGCGCCCACCTCAAGCCGGGCGGCACGTTCTCGATGTACAACTACTACCGCGAGAGCTGGCTCGTCGACCGACTCGCGTCCACGATGCAGAGCGCCTTCGGCCACAAGCCGTGCGTGGACGTCGTCAGCACGGCCGGCCAGCAAGCCGTCATCACGGCCGGTCTGACCGCCGCCGACCAGCGCTGCGCGGCCGAGTGGCCGGGCGCCGCCCCCGGCACCCCGCAGCCCGCCGACGACGACCGGCCGTTCCTCTACCTCAAGGACGCCGCGATCCCGCCGATCTACATCATCACGCTCGGCCTGATCCTCATCGTCAGCCTCCTCGCCGTCCGCGTCGTCGCGGGGCCCTATGAGCGGATGCGCCCGTACGCGGACCTGTTCCTGCTGGGCGTGGCGTTCATGCTGCTGGAGACCAAGAGCGTCACCGGGTTCGCGCTGCTGTTCGGCACCACGTGGGTGGTGAACGCGATCGTCTTCGCCGGCGTCCTGGTCGCGGTCCTAGCCGCCGTCGAGGTCACCCGCCGCTTCCGCACCCCGCCCCTGCCGGTCATGTACGGCGTGCTGTTCGCGGGCCTGCTGCTGGCCTGGCTGGTGCCCAACGCCTGGCTCCTGTCGCTCCCGCTGCCGCTGCGCGCGGTGGCGGCGGTGACGGTGGCGTTCCTGCCGATCTTCGCCGCGAACGTCGTCTTCGCCAAGCGCTTCGCCGACACGGCCGACGCGACCACGTCCTTCGGGGCGAACCTGCTGGGCGCCATGGTGGGCGGCTGCCTCGAGTACGCGGCCCTTGTGATCGGCTACAAGGGCCTGCTGATCGTGGCGGCGCTGCTCTACATCGGCGCCATGGCGCTGCTGCCGAGGAAGCGGGCGGCGCTGTGACTACGACAGGCCGCAGAGCTCGCTGAGTGACTTGGCGCCGCTCTTCTGGGTGTTCCTGGTCGGCGTCTGCGTGGGCGTCGCGGCCTGCGCGCGGGTCGGTGACGCCGAGGACGTGACGCTCGGGGACGCGCCCACATTGGCGGTCTGCGCCTGCCGAGGGGGCCGGACCGAGTCGTTGATCGCCTTCTTCGTCGCCTGGCGGATCTTCACCCAGTCCGGGCTGCCCGTGTAGAAGTTGGGCGGGACGAACTGCAGGCTGGTGATCCGGGCGTCCTTGACCTTGACGGCCAGTTCCACCAGCGGCTGCACCAGGTGCTGCGGGATGTTCGTCTGGGCCAGGCGCTTGGCCGCGCCGGCGATCTTGGTGAAGTTGGCCAGGATCTTGGCGGGCGTGGCCTGCTGGGCGAAGGCGCCAATGACGCAGCGCTGGCGGGCCATGCGCGAGAAGTCGTCGCTGTTGACCCGGGAGCGGCCGTACCAGAGGGCCTGCTCGCCGCTCAGCCTGTGGTAGCCCGCCTTGATCGTGCCCGCGGTGCCGTAGTGGCCGCCCCACTTGACGTCCTGCTCGACGCGGATCTTGAGGCCGCCGATGGCGTCGACGAGGTCCGCGAAGCCGTACATGTTCATCAGCATGTAGTAGTCGATCTTGAGGTTCAGCGTGTAGCCGATGGCGTCCATCAGCGCGCGGGCGCCCTTGTTCTTGCCGCCCATGAGCTGCGGGTTGTCGTTGGCGTACTGCCAGACCTCGTTGAGCAGCCCGCCGTTGGGCAGCTCGGCCATGTAGCCGTTCGGGAACTGCTTGTGCAGCGGCGAGCTCGGGGGGAAGCGCACGTGCTGCAGGTTGCGCGGCAGGCTGAACAGCACGGTGTTGCCCGTCTTGAGGTCCACGCTGGCCACGTTCATGCTGTCGGTCCGCACGCCGGTGCGGTTGCCCGCCGCGTCGCCGCCGATCAGCAGGAAGTTCACGCGGTCCTTGCCGCCCCACGGGTCCTCGCCCTCCTTGACCGGGGGCGGGACGTCGGGGTCGGACTGCGAGGGGAAGATCTGCTGGATCGCCTCCCGTGCGGTCAGCACGTAGTTGGCGGTCAGAGCGAACGGCGACATCACCGACACGCACAGCACCCCGACCACGATGCCGGTCACCACCTGGCCCTGCTGGTTCAGCCGGTTGGGACCGAGCGCGATGTAGGAGGCCACCATCACCGCGAACCACGCCAGTGCGCAGATCGAGGCCACGACAACCACGGTGACCATCATCCCGTCCCCGGCGAACGCGGTGAGGTTCTGCAGGTTCCGGGTCAGCCCGAAGGCCAGCGCCGCCAGCAGCAGCAGCGCGTACGCGCCCAGCATCGCCAGCCCGACACGGCGACGCCCGGCGCGCAGATGAGCGGCGCCGGGCGCGATGGCGGACAGGGCGGTCCACCCGAGTACGGAGGCGGTCGTCAAAGGCTTGGCAAAGCGAGGGGCCGAGGAGCCGCGAGGAGTCGAGGAGCCAGGACGCGGGCGGCGGATCGGGCGCCGTTTCCTGCCTCCGGGCACGGTCTCCGACCCCTCGCGATTGCTCACACCCGGCTCCTTACACGCCTACCAGGCAAAACTGACGTTTGCCCCCCGTTGGCCACAAGATTGCCAGGATTCTAGCCCCCATATCTGGACATCAGAGACATGTGCCCAACCTGAGATGAACTCCGCGTGCACGAAAGGCCACGTTTCACGGCCTTCCGCAGGCCGACGGGCAATTTCAGGAAGTCGTCGAGGCCGGCGCGAGCCAGGTGTTGCACTGGTACGCCTTGTTCTTCTCCCAGCCCTGCCTGAACCACAGGTTGTTGTTCACGGGCTTGCCGTGGTCGCGTGGCCAGCCGGGGTAGTCGCCCACCTGGCCGTAGAACCAGAACAGGCGGGCGCGCAGGGACGTGTTCACCGGGTACGACGACGCCACGGACCGCATCCACATGCCGCCGAAACAGGTGGCCTGCAGCTCCAGCCGCCTGCTGAGCGCCAGCTTGCCGCTCTGGCTGGAGGAGTCGAGGGTGGAGCGCCACCAGGAGTTCATGATGCCGGTGATGTTCTGGACGTGGTGCCCGTACTCGTGGGCCATCATGCTGATGATGCCGCCGTGCCAGGAGATGATCTGGCCGTACCCGCGGGCGTTGCCGTTGCCCCTGGCCATGGCCGAGGTGGAGGCGTAGATCGTGTTGTTGCGCGGGCAGTAGTACGGCACCATGCTGCCCGCCGACGGATAGTCGCCGCACGCGCCCCTGCCCCGCTTGGCCGCGATGGCGTAGTTGGGCGGGCTGAAGTTGATGCCCTGCCGCTGCAGGATCGGCCCCCATGCCTGGTCCATGCACTTGCCGGTCTTCAGGATCAGCGCCTTGAGCTGGCTGTGGTTGAAGATGTTCGCGTTGCCGGCGGGGCAGCTCAGCCTGGGCAGCGAGCCGGCCCGGTACATGGTGTTGTTCTTGAGGCTCGTGTTGACGGTGACCTGGGGCTGCTGCTGTTGCCGGGTGGGGGGCGTCTCCGGCTCGTCGGACTCCTGCTGGGTGGGCTCCTGCTGGGTGGGCTCATCGGACTGCGAGCGCGTCGGCGTCCAGATGGGGGTGGGCTCGTCGCTGCCGCTCTCCGACGGCTCGTACGTCGGGATGGCGACCGGCGTCGTCGTGTCCGACCTCGACGAGCTCTTGAGCAGGGCCGTTCCGATGATGAGCAGCACGAACAGCGCCGCGACCGATCCGACGACGGCGCCGATCACCCCGATGGCGCCCATGCCCGACTTCTTGCGCTGCGGCGGCCCCCACTGCGCCGGTGGCAAGGGCGGTGGCGGGGGAGGAGGGGGCGGCGGCTGCCGGTACTGCTGCCCGCCGTAGGGCGGCGGCGGTGGTGGTGGCGGGTACTGCGGGCCGCCGCCTTGCGGGTAGGCCGGCCCCTGAGGCCACTGCGGATGGGCAGGCCCTTGCGGGGGAGCGGCCGGCGGCGGAGGCGGGGCCGGGTACTGTTGCCTGCCGCCCTGCTGCTGCGGCTGGCCATAGTTCGGTGGCGGCCACGGCAACGAGGGCGGCCTCTGTGGCTGCCCTGGCCCCTGTGGCGGGGGTGGATATTGCCCGTTCCCTGTCACCGTGTCTCCCCGTTCACCCGGTTGTCTGGAATGGATGGCTTTGGGGTGCGACTAGTCAGACCCTTGCCAAATTTGGGGCAAAAGCATACTGATTTATCACCCGTCACGGATGTAGCAGTGCTCGGTTACGGTCCGAAATCATTCGAGGTGATCTCGGTTATCTCCCGGTCCGCGCGGCGGGCGTTGCCCTAGCTTCTTTGGCATGAATCTCCAGCAGCTCCGCTATGTGGTCGCGACTGCGGAGCACCGCACCATGACCGACGCGGCCAGATCGCTTTACATCGCGCAGCCTGCGCTGTCACGCGCGATCCGCGATCTTGAGCGAGAGCTCGGCATGACGCTCTTCGCTCGTTCCGGCCGCGGCGTGGTCGTCACCGCCCAAGGCCGCCGGGTGGTCAAGCTGGCGAGGGAGGCACTCGACGCGGTTCACGAGATCGAGAGCCTGGCCAACCACAGCGGGGTCACGGACGCCGAACTCCGCATAGCCTCCACGCCCAGCCTCGAACCCGGTCTCGCCGGACGGCTGCTCCCGGCCTACGCGGCCGAGCACCCGGGAGTACGCGTGCACATCGTCCGCTGCGATGGCAGAGACGCCGTCGTCAGCGCCATCAGGGACCAGCGGGCCGACCTCGGGCTCACCGATCTGCCCGTCCCCACCGACCTCATCACCCACCCGCTCGAGCGCCAGGAGATCGTGCTGATCTCCCCGCCCGGGCTCGACCTCCCCAATCCGGTGCCGATGGGCAAGCTGCACGGCATGCGCCTGGCGCTACCTGCCCGCGGCAGCATGCGGCGCAGGGAGCTGGACGCGATGTTCGGCAAGTACGCGGTCAGCCCCGTCGTCGTGCTCGAAACCGACGAGCGCAACGGCTGGCTCAACGCGGTACGCGCCGGCCAGGCGTCGCTGCTCTGGTACCGCGGCATGGCCGAGCAGGCCGCCCGCGCAGGCTTGATCGTGCGCTCGCTCGAGCCCGCCGTGCGGCGCGTCATCGCCGTCGTGCACGCCCGTCGCCGCCTCCCGCTGATCGCCCAGGACTTCCTGACCACCGCAGAGAAGGGGACAGCCGCCTGACCAGATAGGAACGATCCATGCTCATGGCCTCTGCTCCGCAGAGGCGGGCTCGGTCGCTCTCGATGCCGCCGCCTTCCCCCGCTCTGGTCGCTACGCTCCCGCCGCTCCTCCAGGCGGCGGCGCTCCCTCGCCGGTGTCAGGGGGAGACGGGCAGCCGCACCACGACCCGCAGCCCGGGCGCGGCGTCCTCCAGGACGACCGTCCCGCCGTGCGCCCGCACGGTCTCGCGTACGATGGCCAGCCCCAGACCGGCGCCGCCCTCGTCACGGCTGCGACCGGAATCCAGCCTGGTGAACCGGTTGAAGACGCGCTCGCGATCCTGCTCGGGAATGCCGGGCCCGTCGTCGGTCACCGTCAGCACGCCGTCCGCGGTCAGCGCCACCTCGACCTTCGACGACGTGTGACGTGCCGCGTTGTCCATCAGGTTCGTCAGCACCCGGCTCAGGTCGAGGGCGTCGCCCCGCACCACGACCGGGTCGCACACCGTCAGGCGCGCCTCGGCGTACCTGTCGACGGTGTGCCGCACCACCTCGTCAAGTTCGACGGGCTCACGCCTGGCGGGCACGCCGCCGCGCTCGTCCAGCCTGGCCAGCGCCAGCAGGTCCTCGGCCAGCCTGGACAGCCGCATCGTGTCCTCCAGGACGCCCTCGGCGGTCTCCTGCCAGTCCTGACCCTCGGGATGCCCGAGCGCGACCTCCAGCTGCAGCCTGATGCTGGCGAGAGGGCTGCGCAGCTCGTGCGCGGCGTCGGAGACCAGCGCCCGCTGGCGCTGCTCGGCCTCCTCCAGCCGGGCCAGCATGTCGTTCAGCGTGGTGGCCAGCGAGTGCACCTCGTCACGTGACTGCGGCACCGGCAGCCGGCGCGACCTGGCCGTGTGCGTGATGTCCCGTGCGCCCTTGCGCAGCGCCGTGATCGGGCGCAGCGTACGGCCGATCATGAGCCAGCTCGCCACCGCGAGCAGCACGATCAGCGCGGGCGTGCCCACCAGCAGCACCCTGCCGGCCGTGGCCAGGCTGGTCTGGATCTCGCTGACGGGCCTGGCCGCGATCACGGTCTGCCCGCGGTCCGCCTGCAGGACGATCACGCGCAGGGCCCCGGAGATGGCGTACGGCCGCCCGTCGAGGAACGTGGCCTGTCCGTGCTTCAGCACTTCGGCCCTGGCCTTGGCGTCCAGCAGCGGCACGAGCCGGTCGGTGCCGTACGTGACGTGCGTGATCCGCCCCTGGGCGTCGATGACCTGCACGATCGTGCCGTCGTGCGTGGTGATCGGGCTGGTCAGCGTGCCCGCGTCGGCCGCCACGCGGACGGTCTGGGCCTGCTGCCTGGTGGACTCGTCCACCGTGTCCATGAGCGCCCGCTCCAGCACGCTGACCAGCACCGACGCCGACACCGCGAGCGCCAGCGCGAGCACCGCGGCGGCCACCACCGTGAGCCTGAACCGCAGCCCCTGCCGCCGCCACCACAGGAGCGGGGAGTCAGCCACCGTCGCCCGCCAGCCGGTAGCCCGCGCCGCGCACGGTCTGCAGCGCGTTCCTGCCGAACGGGGCGTCGATCTTGCGCCGCAGGTAGCCGACGTACACCTCGACGACGTTCGGGTCGGTGTCGAAGGTGTCCCACACGTGCTCGAGGATCTCCGCCTTCGACACGACCTCGTCCCGCCGCCGGATCAGGTACTCCAGCAGCGCGAACTCCCTCGGCGTCAGCTCGATCGCGCTCCCGTCCCGCTCGACCCTGCGCCGCGCCGGGTCCAGCGACAGGTCACCCGCCACCAGCACCGACGGCCGCCGCCCCGAGTCGCGCCGCAGCAGCGCTCGCAGCCTGGCCACCAGCACCACGTACGAGAACGGCTTGGTCAGGTAGTCATCGGCCCCCAGGTCCAGCCCGTCGGCCATGTCGTACTCGCCGTCCTTGGCGGAGAGCATGAGGATCGGCACCCAGTTCTCCTCCGCGCGCAGCCGCTTGCACACGTTGTAGCCCGACAGCCTGGGCAGCATGATGTCGAGCACCACGACGTCGTAGTCGCCGTGCCTGGCCGCGTGGAGCCCTTCCTCGCCATCGTGGGCGAGGTCCACCGCGAACCCCTCAGCCTGGAGCCCCCGCTGGAGCGCGGCGGCCATGCGCCGCTCGTCCTCGACGACAAGTACTCTCATGTGGCAATTCTCCTGTTCCTGCCCTGAGACAACGCTGAGAAGGCTGAGAGCCGTCTCAGACAGTCTCAGGTCTGCCACAGGATGCATCACGCAGGCTCTGAGCATCGACATACCGTTAAGGAGTGAGATGCGCAGAGGCACGTTCGTGAGGTGGGGAGTCCCGATCGCGGCCGCGGCCGTGATCGGAGCCGCGATCGGCGCCGGCCCCGTCATAGCCGCGGTGAGCGGCGATCCGGTGCTGCCGGAGCGCTCGGCCCAGCAGCTGCTGGCCGACGCCGTGGCGGCGACCAGCAAGGAAGGCGGCATCCCGCCGATGTCCGGCACCGTCCAGCAGACGGCCTCGCTCGGCCTGCCGGCGCTGCCGCAGACCGGCGAGGCGTCGCCGCTCAGCCTGCTGTCCGGCTCGCACGAGGTGAAGGTCTGGTACGGCGCCAAGGACAAGCTGCGGGTGGCCATGCCGACCCAGCTGAACGAGACCAACCTGATCGTGAACGGCGACCAGGCCTGGTACTGGGAGAGCGCCACCAACACCGCCACCAAGGTGAGCATCAAGGCGGGCACGGAGCAGCAGCACAAGGCGCCCACGCCGCAGCCGACCGACCTGACGCCGCAGCAGGTGGCCGAGCGGCTGCTGGCCAACGTCGGCCAGCACACCGCGGTCCGCGTGATCAACACGGCGGAGGTGGCGGGCCGGCCGGTCTACCAGCTCGTGCTGGCGCCCAAGGACGCCGGCTCGCTGGTGCAGGAGATCCGCATCGCGCTCGACGGCGAGACGTACGTCCCGCTGCAGGTGCAGGTCTACGCCAAGGAGTCGGCCGAGCCGGCGTTCCAGGTCGGGTTCACGCAGGTGACGTTCACGCCTCCGGCGGAGGAGAACTTCACCTTCACCCCGCCCGCGGGCGCCAAGGTGGAGGAGAAGACACTCGGCGCGGACATGTCCCAGGGCGCGGAGCAGCGGGCCGAGCACGCCAAGGACGTCGCGGGCCGGGCGAAGGTCGTGGGGCAGGGCTGGACGACCGTGGCGGTCGTGCCGTTCTCGCTGTCGGACCTGAAGGCCGGGACCGCGACGCCGTCCGACTCGCGTCAGTCCGCTGACCCGGGCGCCGGCCCGAGCACCGATCCGAGCGCGCTGGTCGACAGCGTGCTGAAGTCCGCCACCCCGGTGAGCGGCGCGTGGGGCTCCGGCAAGCTGATCAAGACCAAGCTCGTCACCGCCCTCCTGACCGACGACGGCCGCCTCCTGGTCGGCGCGGTCACCCCGGAGGAGATCACCAAGGCGGCGGGCGTCAAGTGACCGCTGTCACGCAGGAAGCGGGGGCGCCCTTCGGGGCGGCCCCGCCCCCGGGGACGAACGCCGGGGAATCCGCCATCGTCACGGAGGGCCTGACCAAGCGTTTCCGCGGCGGCCAGGTCGCCGTGGACGCGCTGGACCTGGCCGTCCCGCGCGGCTCGGTGTTCGGCTTCCTGGGGCCGAACGGCTCGGGCAAGACCACCACGATCCGCATGCTGCTCGGCCTGATCGCGCCGACGTCGGGCGAGTACTCCGTGCTCGGCCTGCCGCAGGCCCAGGCTCTGCCCAAGGTGGGGGCGCTGGTCGAAGGGCCGGCCTTCTACCCGTACCTGTCGGGCGCGGCCAACCTGATGCGCTTCGACGCCGCCGACCCCACCGCTCCGCGCGGCACCGCCCGCCGGCGGATCGCCGAGGCGCTCGAACGCGTGGGCCTGTCGGCCGCGGCCGGCAAGCGCTTCCGCAACTACTCGCTCGGCATGCGCCAGCGCCTGGCCATCGCCGCCGCCCTGCTGGGGCCGCGCGAGCTGCTCATCCTGGACGAGCCGACCAACGGGCTCGACCCGCAGGGCACGCGCGAGGTCCGTGCGCTGGTCAAGGAGATCGCCGCCGACGGCACGACCGTCTTCGTGTCCTCGCACCTGCTGGCCGAGGTCGAGCAGATGTGCACGCACGCGGCGATCATGCGTACCGGCAAGCTCGTGGCGCAGGGCACGATCGCCTCGCTGAGCGGCGGGATCATGGCGCGCGTCCGGGTGGAGACGCCCGACGTGGCGGACGCCGCGCGGGTGCTCGGCAAGCTCGGCCTCGCCGACGTGCGGCCCGCGAGCGGGGAGGTCACGGCGGAGCTGGGCGGGCACGCGCCGGAGCGGATCAACGCCGCGCTGGTGGGGGAGGGCGTGGCCGTACGCGGGCTGGCCGTGGTGCGGCCGAGCCTGGAGGACGTGTTCGTCGGACTGACTGGGGAGGGCTTCGATGTCGACGGCTGAGACGGCGGGAACCTTGGGGCCGGCCACGTCGGCTGCGGTGTCCGCGGCGGAGACGCAGACCACCCGGCGCACGCCCGGCCTCGTGCCGGTCACCGAGACCATGCGCACCGCGGAACGCCGCCACCCGCCGGAGCCGCCCGGCGCCGCTCCCGTCCTCGCGGGCAGGACGTGGGCGTTCTGGCGGCTCCTCGGCTCGGAGCTGGGCCTGACCTTCCGCCGCCCGCGCAACCTGGTGATGCTGGCCGTGCTCGGCGTCGTGCCGGTCATCATCGGCGTGACGTTGCGCATCGTCAGCTCAGAGGGCGGCATGGGCGGGATCATCGCCGACGTCGCGGGTAACAGCCTGATGCTGACGTTCGCCTCGTTCTCGTTCCTCGTGCTGCTGCTGATGCCGGTCGCCGTCAGCGTGGTGGCGGGCGACTCGATCGCGGGCGAGGCCGGGGCGGGGACGCTCCGCTATCTGCTGGCCGCCCCCGCGGGGCGCACCCGGCTGCTGCTGGTCAAATACCTCAACGCGGTCGTCTTCGCGTACGCGGTGACCGCGGTGGTGGCGCTGACGGCCCTGCTGACGGGCCTGATCCTCTTCCCCGCCGGTCCGGTGACGCTGCTTTCCGGCACCACGATCTCGATGACGGACGGCCTGCTGCGCATCCTCATCGCCGTCGGGTACGTCGGCGCCGGGATGGCCGCACTGGCCGCCATCGGGCTGGCGCTGTCGACGTTCACCGAGGTGTCCATCGGCGCCATCGCGGCCACTCTGGTGCTGGTCATCGTCTGCCAGGTGCTGCGGGCGATCCCCGAGCTCGGCTCGATCACGCCGTACCTGCTGCCGTCCAGGTTCACGAACTTCGACGCGGTGCTGCGCAGCCCGATCGACCTCGGCGCGCTGAGGGACGGGTTGCTGACGTTCGGGGCTTACATCGGGCTGTTCGGCTCGATCGCTTGGGCCCGCTTCTCCGGCAAGGACATCACTTCCTGACGGCCGGCTCGCCGCCCGGCCGTGACGCCCGGGCGGCCGGACGCCTCTACGAGGCGAGCGTCGCCGCCTCCTCGGCCTCGACCTGCCGGTTCCAGTCGCGCTTGATCTCGCGCCACTGCTCGTCGTCGGCCCCGGCCCGCCAGTATCCGGAGATCGACAGCCGGTCCATCCCGATCCCCCGCTCGACCCGCAGGTGGCGGCGGAGCTCCTTCACGAACCCCGCCTCCCCGTGCACGAACGCGTGCACCTCACCCTCAGGGAACTCCAGCGCCCGCACCGCCTCCACGAGCCGCTGGCCCACGGGGCGGTCGCCCCGGCAGACCCAGCTGATCCGCGCGTCGGCGGCCGTCTCGAGCTTCTGCTCGTCCTCGGGCGCGTCCACCTCCACCAGAACGTGCGCCAGCGCCCCCTCCGCCAGCCCCTCCAGCGAGGCCGCGATGGCCGGCAGCGCGCTCTCGTCGCCCACCAGCAGGTGCCAGCCGGCCGCGGGGTCGGGCGCGTACCCGCCGCCGGGGCCGAGCATGAGCAGGACGTCGCCGGGGACGGCGCGCTCTGCCCACGGTCCGGCCAGCCCCTCGTCGCCGTGCACCACGAAGTCGAGGGTCAGCTCACGGCTGTCGGGGTCCCAGGCGCGTACGGTGTAGGTCCGCAGCCGCGGCCAGTGCTCGCGCGGCATCGTCTCGCGACAGGTCTTCACGCTGAACGGCTCGGGATATTCCACCCCTTCGTGCGGGAAGACCAGCTTGACGTAGTGGTCCGTCAACCCGGAGGTGGCGAAGCCGGCCAGCCCGTCGCCCCCGACCACGACGCGGACCATGTTCCGTGAGATCCGCTCGGTCCGCAGGACGACGCCCCGATGGTGATCCGTGGGCTTCTCAGCCATCAAACAGGCCCCCTGACTAAAGTTAGGTATACCTAACCTTACACTTCTCCGAGGTGCCAGCGTACGCCGGTCATCACAAAAGGGGCAGTGCCAAATTTCACGCCGCGGCGATATCGCCCGTGGACGCGCGCCGGGCGGCGACCGCTCGCAGGAAATGCGACATGTGCCGGAACGCCAGTCGCGCCTCGGGCAGCACGTCCGCCAGGATCGGGAAGGCGTGCGGCATGTGTTTCCACTCCTCGTACCGGACCTGGACCCCGGCCAGGCGGGCCCGTTCGGCCACTCTCCTCGCCTCGTCGCGCAGCACCTCGGTCGACCCGGTCACGATCATGAGCGGCGGCAGCCCCGTGAAGTCCCCCAGCACGGGGGACACGAGCGGATCGTGCGGGTCGAGACCGGCGGTCCACCGGCGCGCCAGCCACCGCACCCGGCCGGCGGGGAGCATGGGGTCCTGCCAGCGGTTCGCGCGGCGGGGGATATCGGTCAGGTCGGCCCACGGTGACAGGCAGATCGCCGCCGCCGGCAGCGGGAGCTTCCGGTCGCGCAGTGCCAGCAACGTGGCCAGCGTGAGGTGGCCGCCCGCCGAGTCCCCGGCCAGGATGATGTCCTCGGGCGCGTGGTCGCGCCCCAGCAGGCAGTCGTACGCGTCCAGCGCGTCGGCCAGCGAGTCCGGCAGCGGGTGCACGGGCCCCTGCCGGTAGTCCAGCGCCAGCACCGGCCGCTTGGCCGCCACCGAGAGCCGCCAGGTGATGGAGCGATGGGTACGCGGCGAGCACGAGAAGTACCCGCCGCCGTGGAAGTAGAGCACCACCTTGCGATCGTCGAGCCCCGGCCCGCCGCGCACCCACTCGCCCTCGCACGCCGAGAACGCCTCGGGCGCGACGGTGACGTGCTCGGGCTGAGGCACCCGGACCAGCCGCCCGAGATCACCGAGCCGGGCGGCGCAGGCCAGGGCGAGAGGATGGCGCATGAGTATCGTCGAAGCCGGTTTCAGGGTGCCGTGCATCAGGCCGATGAGTGCGCGGGCCTGCCAGCTCAAGGGGTACTCAGGCACCAAGTCCCTGTCGATCCGCATATTGACCCTCCGACGAATCTCCTTCCCCCGACGAGATCGTCCTACCGGCCGGTAAGTATCTCATCGCTTATGCGGATATTTCGGCACTGTGACGCGCTGTCGTACGAGGTGCGCCGGACGCCGGCCACTGGACCGTACGACGTCATACTGGTCTTCTGCCCTGACAGCGCCGCACTTCACCAGTCGCTGCTGGTAACCGTGCCCTCACCCCCCGGAGGTGCAAAACCATACCGCTCTATGCCCGGCTCGTCCGGTACGGCTTTCGCAAACACGCCACCTACGTCTGGGCCGCGGTCGCCGGGGCGTTGACCAACAGCGTGTTCGGCATCCTGCGTGCCTACATCCTCATCGCGCTCTGGCAGGCCCGCCCGGGGCTGGCCGGCTACGACATCTCCGACGCCATCACGTACTGCTTCATCACCCAGGCGTTCATCGGCCCGATGCAGCTGTTCGGCGGCGGGCTCGGCATCCCCGAGCGCATCCGCAGCGGCGACATCGCGCTCGACCTGGTCCGTCCCGCCTCGCTCCAGCTCTGGACGCTGGCCGAGGATCTGGGCAGGGCCGGCTATCTGTTCCTGGTCCGCAGCATCCCGCCCATGTTCGTGGGCGCGGCGCTGTTCGGCATCACCCTCCCGGCCGATCCCGGCCAGTGGCTGGCGTTCCTGACCGGCTTCGCCATCGGCGTCGTGGTCGGCTTCGGCTGGCGCTACCTGGTGGCACTGTCGGTCTGCTGGCTCGTCGACGACCGGGGCGTCGCGGTGGCGTCGTTGATCTTGACGACGTTCTTCTCCGGGATGATGGTGCCGCTGCACCTGTTCCCCGGCTGGCTCGGCGATCTGGCCATGGCGCTGCCCTGGGCGGCCATGGTCCAGCTCCCCACCGACCTCTACCTCGGCAAGGCGCCGGTCCTGGAGACGCTCGCGTTCCAGGCGCTCTGGGCGGCGGTCCTGCTCGTGCTGGGCGCGCTCGGCACCAGGGCGATCCGCCACAAGGTGGTGATCCAGGGTGGCTAGGACGTACTTCCTGCTGATGTGGACCTGGACCCGGGCCGCGGCGGCGTACCCGGTGTCGTTCGCGCTGATGACTTTGTTCGGCATCGCGATCGCCGCGCTCGACGTCGGCGTGATCCTGGTGGTCTTCGCCAACACCACCACGCTCGCCGGCTTCTCCCGCGACGAGGTGCTCTTCCTGTATGGCGCGAGCAGCGTGTCGTTCGCCATCTGCGACACGTTCGTCAGCAACATCGACCGGGTCAGCCAGCACATCAAGGCGGGCACGCTCGACACGATCCTGATCAGGCCCGCGAGCGCGTGGATCCAGCTCGCCACCGACCGCTTCGTCCCCGCCAGGGTCGGCCGGATCCTGCAGGCGGGCATCGTGCTCGGCTACGCCGTCGGCGCGCTCGGCATCGAGTGGCGGCGTGCCTGGATGATCCCCGTCATGGTGGTCACGGGCGTGGTCATCTTCACGGCGCTGTGGACGCTGGGCGGCGCGCTGCAGTTCGTGCTGACCGACGCCCCCGAGGTGACCAACTCACTGACGTACGGCAGCCACCAGCTCAACCAGTACCCGCTCAGCATCTACGGCCGCGACCTGGCCAGGGCCGTGACGTACGTGCTCCCGCTGGCCTTCGTGAACTGGCAGCCCGGCCTGTACGTGCTGGGCCGGGCCGACCCGTTCGGCACGCCCGAGTTCATGAGATTCGCCGGACCGGCCGCCGCGCTGGTCCTCGCCCTGCTGGCTGGGCTGGCCTGGCGGCAGGGCATCAGGCACTATCGATCCACGGGGAGTTGACGATGATCGAACTCGACGGGGCCGGACGCTCGTTCAAGATCAAAAGGAAGGTCGTGCACGCCGTGCGCGACCTGTCGTTCACCGTGTCGGCGGGGGAGTTCGTCGGCTACCTCGGGCCCAACGGCGCGGGCAAGTCCACCACGATCAAGATGCTCTGCGGCATCCTCACGCCCACGTCGGGCCGGGTCCGGGTGGCCGGGCTCGACCCGTCGCGCAGGCGCACGACGCTGGCGCGGCGGATCGGCGTGGTGTTCGGGCAGCGCACGACGCTGTGGTGGGACCTGCCGCTCGCCGACAGCTTCGAGCTGATCCGCCACCTGTACAAGGTGGAGCGCGCCACGTTCAGGTCGCGGCTCGGCGAGCTGACCGAGACGCTCGACCTGGGCGAGTTCATGCGCACGCCGGTGCGCCAGCTCAGCCTGGGCCAGCGCATGCGCGGAGACCTGGCGGCGGCGCTGCTGCACGCGCCCGACGTGCTGGTGCTCGACGAGCCGACGATCGGGCTGGACGTGGTGAGCAAGGCCAGCATCAGGGACTTCCTGCAGAGGCTGAACGCCGAGCAGGGCACGACCGTGCTGCTCACCACTCATGACCTGGGCGACATCGAACGCCTGTGCCGCCGGGTCATGCTGATCGACCACGGGCGGCTGGCGTTCGACGGCACGCTCGACGACCTGATGGCCACGGCGCCCGACCAGTCGAGCCTGGAGGACGTGGTCACCCGCCTCTACACGGCCGCGCCTCAGTAGTAGCTGCCCTCCGGCGTGGTCTCGTAGTCGTCGTCCAGTTCGTCGTCCCGCCGCGACCAGCGCGACGGCATCAGCACGGGGATGAAGAGCGCCACGCCGAGCAGGGCGAACACGCCCGTCGTGAGCAACGTCTTGGCGCCGAAGCCGACGTCCCTGATGAGCTGGTTGACCGACGGCTCGCTCGGGATGAGGGAGAGCGCCCTGTTCATGTCGAGGGCGTAGACGACCGTCCAGGCCAGCAGGACCATCGACGGCACGAACGTCGCAAGCGGCGAGATCCGGCCCGCCACCACCAACCCGAAGACCAGCCCGATCGCGGCCATCGCGCCCAGCGCGATCCACATCTTCTGGCTGTCCGGTGGGTTCGCCGCCGCATTGCCGACGACCTGCTGGACGGCCCAGCCGCCGCCTGCCACCACGGCTGCCGTCACCACAAGCCCTATGAGGAAACCACCCAAGTGCCGCAACGTTCTCACCTCGATGTCAACGCGGTCGGCACGACCCTAGCGACAAATGGTCCATTTCGGACAGAGTTGTGCAGCTTCGCACTCCAGGTCTCATGAGTGACTGCCCCGTGAGAGCATGGGGCACACCCATGCGCGCGCAACTCCCTCTAAGGCTCGCGCGGACGGCCGCCTTCTCCGCCGTCTGCGTGACTCTCGCCGCGTTCGCCCACATGCTGGGCGGCGGCTCGGCGCCCGCGCCATGGGCCGCCGGTCTCGGGCTCGCGGGCGCGTCCGCGCTGGGACTGGCGCTGTGCGGCAGGGAACGCTCGACGGCGACGATCAACGTCGTCCTGGTGTGCGCCCAGCTGGGGCTGCACGAGCTGTTCGCGAGAGACGGCGAGACCTACTTCGCCCTGCGCGGCCTGTTCCCGGCGAACGCCGTCGTGCACAGCCACACGCAGGGCGGCCTGGCCGTCAACACCGGGATGCTGCTCACGCACGTGACGGCCACGCTGATCACGGGCCTGTGGCTGGCGCGCGGCGAGGCCGCGCTCTGGTCGCTGCTGCGCCTCATCGGCCGCCGGCTCGTGCTGCTGCCGGCGGTCGCCGTGCCTGTCGTACGGGCTGCCGCGCCGATCGTGCTGACCAGGGTCGTCCCGCTCCAGCCGGAGTTCCGGCACTGCGTGGCCAGGCGTGGTCCTCCACTTCCCGCCTGACCATCTGACACCCCTTTCATTTCCCATTCACCAAGTGGAGTTCTTCGCATGTCCTTCGTACGCCGTGCGGCGACGGTGCTCGCCGCCGCCACCGCCCTCACCGCCGGGCTCGCCATGCCGGCGCTGGCCCACGTCACCATCCAGCCGGGCTCCGCCGAGCAGGGCGGGTTCACCAAGGTCGCGTTCCGGGTGCCGAACGAGCGCGACGACGCCTCGACGGTCAAGATCGAGGTCAGCTTCCCGACCGACCATCCGCTGGCGTTCGTGTCGGTCAAGCCCCTGCCCGGCTGGGACGTCAAGGTCACCCAGGGCAAGCTGCCTAAGCCGGTCAAGACCGAGTACGGCGACCTCGAGGAGGCCGTGACCAAGGTCGTGTGGTCGGGCGGCAAGATCAATCCGGGGGAGTTCCAGGAGTTCGAGGTGTCCATGGGGCAGCTGCCCAAGGACACGCAGGCGCTGACGTTCCCGACGAAGCAGACGTACTCGGGCGGTGAGGTGGTGGACTGGGCCGACCCGCCCAAGGCCGACGGCACCGAGCCCGAGCACCCCGCCCCGACGCTCAAGCTGGTCGCCGCCAGTGGGGGTGACGGGCACGGCACGGCCGCCGCCTCTGCCCCCGCTGCTCCGGCCGGAGCAGCGCCGGTGGTGGTGCCGGCGTCCACTGACGGCACCGCCCGCCTCCTGGGCGGCGCGGGCCTGGTGGTGGGCGTCATCGGCATCGTGATCGGCGCCCTCGGCCTCCGCCGCCGCCCCACCTCCTGAGCCCACGCGCCCCGGGCCGGACGCCCTGAGCTCCGGCCCATCCGGGACCCGGGTGGAGCATTCTCCTCCGGCACGCCAAGGACGAAACGCCACTTCAGACCGTCGAACCACAGCCCTTACTAACCCCGAAGGAATGACCGCCTTACCTGCAATACCCCTTATGGCAGACATGCGGAAAGCCTCCGCGGATCCGGCCACAGTGTGCTTTGCCGTGTCCCTGATCAGGAGAGGCGAGAACCGGATGGCGCGTGGTGCGAGTGACATGCCTCCTGGCGTGCGACCGCTTACGGTGGGCGACCCGGTCATCATCGGCCGATACCTGCTCCTCGGCCGCCTCGGCACGGGCGGGATGGGAGTGGTGTATCTGGCCGAACACCCTCAGGGTGGCCTGGTCGCACTCAAGACGCCGCATGCGGTGCAGCTCAACGATGCCACGTTACGCGCGCGCTTCGCTGAGGAAGTGACTTTCTCGCGAAGATTGGTGCCGTTCTGCACGGCGGCGGTCGTGGAGGACGGCACCGACAAGGACCGCCCCTACCTGGTCAGCGAGTACATCCCAGGCCCTGCGCTCTCTCAGGTCGTCGGGGCCAGGGGGCCGCTCACGCCCGACCTCGCGTACGGCGTGGCGCTGGGCGTGGCCGCGGCTCTGGTGGCGGTGCACGAGGCAGGGCTGGTCCACCGGGACCTCAAGCCGGGCAACGTGCTGCTGTCCACGCGGGGGCCGCACGTCATCGACTTCGGCATCGCGCGCGACGTCGACACGCTGGCCGCGCACACGCAGGCCGGGCAGGTCATGGGCAGTCCCGGCTGGGTGGCGCCGGAGCGGCTGACGGGCGGCCCCGCGGTGCCGGCGTCGGACGTGTTCGCGTGGGGGTGCCTGGTGGCGTTCGCCGCGACGGGGCACCACCCGTTCGGCGGTGGCGAGGCGGATGTGCTGACCCGGCGCATCCTGTTCGACCCGCCGCGGCTCGCGGGCGTGCCCGCCATGCTCCGGCCCGCCGTCGAGGCCGCGCTGGCCAAGGATCCCGCCGACCGCCCCAGGTCCGCCGACCTGCTGCGGGTGCTGCTGGCCGCAGGGGGCGTCGGCGAGCCCTGGGACCTGCGGCAGGCGGTGGCCGCGGTGCTGGAGGAGATCTGGGCGCCGGTGCCCTACCCGCCCGGGGGAGGCAGGGTACGCCTCGCGTGGCCGTCCGGCGACACGGACTCCGGCCCGCAGAGCGGTGTGGAGCGTTCCGACATGCGCAGGAGGCGCAGGAGGAGTGCGGGGGCGCACCTGTCGCACGCCAGTTTCGCCGCCCTCGCCACGGTCTCCATCGCGGCCATCACGGTGATCGCGGCGGCGGGCGGCGGCGGGACGAGCATCGGGGGAGGTTCGCTGCTGCCGGGCAACCCGCCGGTCGTGCAGCCCCATGGCAGCGCCGGCTCCACCGTCCGGCCCTCGGCCGCCCCCACCCGGCCGGTGCCGCTCACCAGGGCAGGGACGACGGCGCCCACCACGGCCACGCCCACGGTTTTCGCCACCACCACGCGCACGAGGAGCCCGCTCACCCTGCGCAGCCCGTCACCCGAACGCAAGGACACCTTCCAGCCGCCGGCCACGAGCGGTCCTGAGGGCCCCGATGATCCGGGCGAGTGCGCCAGCCCGGCTGGCAGGCGGCGGGGGAACGCGGCCAGAAGGGACTGCCCGCAACCATCGCAGTCGATCACCACGATCCCTCAGGACGGGCCCGGCGAGTCGCCGGACCCGACCGTGTCCGTCTCGCAGACGCCGACGGCTACCGGGTCTTAGCCAGAAAGAAAGGCCGCGCCAGTGCTGGGGGAGAACTGGCGCGGCCGTCGCCGGTGACCGCCGCATGCCCGGAGGGCGGTCCGGCGAGATCAGTGGGCGAACTGCTCCTCCTCCGTCGAGCCCTTGAGCGCGGTCGTCGAGGAGTCCGGCGCCACGGCCGTGCTGACCAGGTCGAAGTAGCCGGTCCCGACCTCACGCTGGTGCCGGGTGGCCGTGTACCCGCGCGGCTCGGCGGCGAACTCGGCCTCCTGCAGTTCCACGTACGCCGACATGCCCTCGGCGGCGTACCCCTGGGCCAGGTCGAACATGCTGTAGTTCAGCGAGTGGAACCCGGCGAGCGTGATGAACTGGAACTTGTACCCCATGTGCCCCAGCTCCCGCTGGAACTTGGCGATGGTGGAGTCGTCCAGGTGCTTCTTCCAGTTGAACGACGGCGAGCAGTTGTAGGCGAGCATCTGGTCGGGATACTCGGCCTTGATCGCCTCGGCGAACTCGCGGGCCACGTCCAGGTCGGGCGTGCCGGTCTCCATCCAGAGCAGGTCGGAGTAGGGCGCGTACGCCAGACCGCGGGCGATGCAGGACTCCAGCCCGTTCCTGACCCGGTAGAAGCCCTCCGCGGTGCGCTCGCCGGTGGTGAACTCCTGGTCGCGCGGGTCCACGTCGCTGGTCAGGAGCGTCGCGGCCTGTGCGTCGGTCCGCGCGACGATCAGCGAGGGGACCCCGGCGACGTCCGCGGCGAGGCGGGCGGCGTTCAGGGTCTTGATGTGCTGGCCGGTCGGGATGAGCACCTTGCCGCCCAGGTGGCCGCACTTCTTCTCGGAGGCGAGCTGGTCCTCCCAGTGCACGCCCGCGGCGCCCGCCGCGATCATGCCCTTCATGAGCTCGAACGCGTTCAGCACCCCGCCGAAGCCGGCTTCGGCGTCGGCCACGATGGGCGCCAGCCAGTGCGGCGCGTCCGGGTCGCCCTCCGACCAGGTGATCTGGTCGGCGCGCAGCAGCGCGTTGTTGATGCGGCGCACGACGGCGGGGACGGAGTTGGCCGGATAGAGGCTCTGGTCCGGGTACGTCTGCCCGCCCAGGTTCGCGTCCGCGGCGACCTGCCAGCCGGACAGGTAGATCGCCTTGAGGCCCGCCTTCACCTGCTGGACCGCCTGGTTACCGGTCAGCGCGCCGAGGGCGTTCACGTAGTCCTCGGTGTGCAGCAGCTCCCACAGCCGCTCGGCGCCGAGCCGGGCCAGCGTGTGCTCCTCCTGCACACTGCCGCGCAACCTGATCACGTCCTCTGCGCGGTACGTGCGCTCGATGCCCTCCCAGCGAGGGTCGTTGTCCCATTCGTCCTGCAGCTGCTCGGCAGCTCCCTTGAGGCGATCGATCATTGTTCACTCCTTTTCGTCCCCTGGGGCTCACGCCGAGTCTGTGCCCTGGCCGGGCCGGTCAATAGTCGTAAGCTTGCAGAAGAATCGAAGAAGTTTCCTGATTGTGCATTACTCGCGGGTATTCAACTGTGAAGAAATCCATACTTTTCCCGTTGGCCTAGACCAATCCGAGTGACGCGGCACGTGTCCCAGGGCGCACCTCGAAGGCTAGAAAATGGGCCGAATTTCTGTCTAAGATGCCCATATGGCGCCCTTGCTAGGTGAAGAACCGCTGTCTTTGACGCAGGAGCTCGATCTGATTGCGTTTGGCCAGCGCCTGCGCCACCTGCGCAAACAGCGCGGACTCACCCTGTCGGACCTCGGCTCGCGCGTCGGCAGGGCGCCCAGCCAGCTGTCGCTGCTGGAGAACGGCAAGCGCGAGCCCAAGCTCTCGCTGCTCAAGGGGCTGGCCGCCGCATTGGGCGTGCCCGTCGAGGAGCTGCTGCGCCGCCAGGCGCCGAACCGCCGCGCCCAGCTCGAGATCGCGCTGGAGGAGGCGCAGCGCGATCCCATCTACGCCGGGCTCGGGCTTCCGCGCCTGAAGGTCTCCGCACGCGTGCCGAACGACGTTCTCGAACATCTCCTCGGCCTGTACGGCGAGCTGCGCGCCAGGCAGGCCCGCGGCACCGCCACTCCGGAGGAGGCCAGGGTCGCCAACGCCGAGCTGAGACGCAGGCAGCGCGAGGTCGGCAACTACTTCGGCGAGATCGAGCAGGCCGCCGCCAAGGCGCTCGACGCGGTCGGCTACCGTACGGGCGCGCTGTCCCAGAGCATGATCCAGAGCCTAGTCACGCATTTCGGCTACACAGTGCACACCGCGCAAGACCTGCCCAGGTCCGTGCGTTCCATCACGGATCTCCGCAACCGCCGCATCTATGTCAAGCATGAGCAGCTGGGCATGCACACCCCGCGTACGATCCTGCTCCAGACCCTCGGCCACCTCGCGCTCGGCCACGGCAAGCCGCGCGACTTCGCCGACTTCCTGCGCCAGCGCACCGAGGCGAACTACTTCGCCGCCGCCGTCCTCGTCCCGGAGCGAGCCGCCGCGCTCTACCTCCAGGAGGCCAAGACCGACCGGGCGCTGTCGGTGGAGGATCTGCGGGACGTGTTCGCGGTCTCGTACGAGATGGCCGCCCACCGCTTCACCAACCTCGCCACCCACCACCTTGGCCTCGTCTGCCACTTCGTGCGCAACGACGCCGGGGGCACCATCTACAAGGCGTACGAGAACGACGGCATCGTCTTCCCTGCCGACGAACAGGGGGCCATCGAGGGGCAGCGGATGTGCCTGCAGTGGTCGGGGCGGCAGGTGTTCGCCTCGCCCGATCGGTTCTCGGTGTTCTACCAGTACTCCGACTCACCCACCGGGACCTATTTCTGCGTGGCGCACGTGGATCCGTCGCGCGAGCGGGACTTCGCGATCACGCTGGGGGTGCCGTACAAGGAGTCGCGCTGGTTCAGGGGTCGTGAGACCACCAACCGCACCAAATCCAACTGCCCCAACGGCGACTGCTGCCGTCGCCCGCCCGCTGACCTGGCCGAACGCTGGGAGGGATACGCCTGGCCGTCCGCCCGCGCCAACTCGCACGTCCTGGCCGCGCTGCCGCCGGGCTCGTTCCCGGGGGTGGACGAGGCCGACGTGTATACGTTCCTGGAGCGGCACGCCACCACCGCATAAGCTGAAATGTGGGGATACGGGGGGAGGTGTCGCATGCTTCCTGAGGTGCGGGGATGGTTGTGGCGCCGTACTTCGTCCGCCGCGGACTGGCCGCTCCGGGACCTGAAGGCCGCCAAGGGGGAGACCACGGTGAGCGTGGTGCTCCCGGCGCGCGACGAGCGGGCGACCGTGGGCGAGATCGTCAGGGTGATCCGGCGGGAGCTGGCCGGGCTCGTCGACGAGATCGTGGTGATCGACTCGCGTTCCTCCGACGACACGGCGCTCGTGGCCGCGCGGGCGGGGGCCTCCGTGCACGCCCAGGACGAGATTTTGCCGCAGCTCGTGCCGCTGGACGGCAAGGGCGAGGCGCTCTGGAAATCGCTGGCGGTGACCTCGGGGGACGTGCTGGTGTTCGCCGACGCAGATATCCGGAAATTTCGTGCTTCGCTGATATTTGGCCTGCTCGGGCCGCTCCTCGCGGACCCCACCGTGGTCTATTCCAAGGGCTGTTATGACCGCCCGTTGAACGGCGCCTCCAACGGGGGCGGCCGCGTCACCGAGCTCGTGGCCCGCCCGCTGATCAACCTCCACTGGCCGCAACTGGCCGGCTTCGTCCAGCCCCTGGCCGGCGAGTACGCCGGCCGCCGCTCGGCCCTGGAGCGGGTGCCGTTCCTCACCGGGTACGGCGTGGAGCTCGGGCTCCTGATCGACCTGCTGGAACTGGCCGGGCTGGACGCGCTCGCCCAGGTGGACCTGGGGTCGCGCGAGCACTCACCGCAGTCGACCGAGGCGCTCGGGGGGATGGCGTCCCAGATCATGCTGGCCGCCTGGTCGCGGTTGCAGCGGCAGGGCAAGATCCATGCCTGCCACGAGCCTTCGGTCCGGTTGACGCAGTTCCGCAGGGGGCTGGACGGGCACGACGTCCTGCTCCGCGACATCGGGATAGGCGAACGCCCACCCATGATCACCATAACCCCGTAACCCCCGCTGGCGTCGCACGCTTGGCGCCGGCCTCCGCCGTACACCTCCTCGCCGACGCGGCGCCCGGAGACGCGCACCGCCACGCGTGCGAGAGACGGGGATCACCACGCGCGTGAGAGGCCGGGGCGCATCGCCATGTCAGCAGTGCCACCTCAGCGGCCCGTCCACCGCACCACGGGACGTGTGCGCGCAAAATGCCTCCGGTGTGCGGCGCGGGGCCGCCACGACGCCGGCCCCGGGCGGGGGCCGCCGTTACTTGAACCCGGCTGCCACGATCTCGGCGATCTGGTCCCGCATGGCCTCGTGGTCGTCCGCGGCATCCCCCAGGATGATCCGCCCGAGCTGCGGCACCATCGACGGGAACAACGCCAGCCCCGTCAGCAGGAACACCATCCGCGCCACCCCGGCGGAGGGCTCCACCCCCAGCCCCTCCGCCAGCGAACGTGTCTTGCGGGCGCAGCGCTCCACCCGTGCCTCCTGCCCGGGCAGCAGGTCAGGACCGCGGTAGTTGAGCGCCTCCCACATCAGCAGCCGCACCAACTCGGGATGCGTGTGGTAGTAGTCCGTCAGCTTGGCTACGTACTCCGCGGGATCGGCCCCCGGGAGGGCGATCTGCGCGGTCAGGTCGTCGAGCGCCTCCGTGATGACGGCATCGAACAGCTTCTCCTTGCTGCCGAAATGTCCGTAGATGCGTTCCTTGTTGACGCCGGCGCGCTCGGCGATGCGATCCACGCGGGCGCCCGCCACGCCGTACGCGGCGAACTCCTCCCGCGCGGCCTCCAGCAGGGCGGCGCGCGTGGCGGCGGTCGAGACCTTGGGTGCCATGCGGCCCATCATAGCCACCAACCAGTTGGTTGTAATCCAACCATTCAGTTGACATCCAACTAGTTGGTTGGTGTAGCGTCCGGCTCATGGCAATAACCTCTCCTTCCGCGCCGCCCCACTTCCCGGCGCCCTCGCCGGCCCCCGCCCGCGCCCCCTTCGGGCGCACGATGACGGCGTTCACCCTCACCGCCGTGCTGGTCAGCGGCCAGCTGTACGTCGTGATCCCGCTGCTGCACGACATGGCCGCCGGCTGGGGGTCCTCGCCGGGCGGGCTGACCTGGCTGGTGACCGCGTTCGGCATCGGGTACGGCGCCGGCTTCCTGGTGTTCGGCCCGCTGTCCGACCGGTACGGGCGCCGCAGGTTGTTGATGATCGGGCTGCCGCTGGCCGCGCTCACCTCGGCGGCGGTCGCGTTGAGTCCGTCCCCCGAGGTGGCGTTCGTGTTGCGGGCCGTGCAGGGGCTGGCGGTGGCGATGTTCCCGCCCGCGGGCATGGCGTACCTGGCGGAACGGGTGGAGCCGCGCCGGCGGGTGGTCGCGATCGCGGCGGTGACCGGCGCGTTCCTCGCCTCGGCCGTGCTGCTCCAGGTCGCCGCCCAGCTGATGGTGAACACGATCGGCTGGCGCGGGCTGTTCCTGCTGTCCGCGGCGGGTTTCCTGCTGGCCTTCCTGGGCGTGCGGGCGGTCATGCTGCCTGACCTGCCGCGCGAGGGCGCCGGTTCGCTGCTGTCGGTCTATCGGGCGGTGCCGGGCCTGCTGTTCCACCGCGTTCTCAGTCTCCGGTACGTGGCCACGATCATGTTGATGGTGGGCTTCGTGGCCGTTTACACCGGTTTGCAGATCTACGGCGTGACGTCGTCCGCCGAACTGCTCACGCTCCGAGCGGCCGGGCTTCCCTCGATCGTCCTGGTGCCCCTCCTCATGCCGTGGCTGGCCCGCATACCCACGACCATCAGGGCCGCGGCGTTCCTGTCGGCCGGCGCCCTCGCGCTCGCGGCCGTGGGCCTGACCGGCGCCGCGGCGCTGGTGCTCCTGCTCGCCGTCTACGTTGCCGCCATCACCGGCGGCCTGCCCAGCCTGAACGAGGCCATCTCGGCCGGAGCCGGCCAGGCGCGGGGAACCGCGCTGTCGCTGTTCTCCTTCGCTCTCGCGGTCGGCGGCAGCGCCGGACCGCAGGTGGCCGCCGCGTTCGGGGAGTTCACCCCGCTGATGTACGGCCTCGCGATCGGCATGGGGCTGGCGGCCCTGGCTGTACTTGCCTCCGCGAGGGCATCTCGGCAGGCGGATCGGTACTGAGGCCGGGCATTCCGTCCCATGGCTACCAGCCGGTAAGGTGTTACCAACGGTAACCCGCCCCTAGGAGAGTGCGCACATGGCCGGCTTCAGCATGGAGCTCAGCGATGACGTGGTCGCGGTACGCGACTGGGTGCACGAGTTCGCCCGTGACGTGATCCGCCCGGCGGGCGCCGAATGGGACGAGCGGGAGGAGACCCCCTGGCCGGTCATCCAGGAGGCGGCCAAGATCGGCCTGTACTCCCTCGACTTCTTCGCCACCCAGTGGTTCGAGGAGAGCGGGCTGGCGCTGCCCGTGGCGTTCGAGGAGATCTTCTGGGGCGACGCGGGCATCGGCCTGGCCATCGTCGGCACCGGCCTGGCCGCCGCCGCTCTCGCGTCGAACGGCACCCCGGAGCAGATGGGGGAGTGGCTGCCGCAGATGTTCGGCACGGAGAACGACGTCAAGCTGGGCGCCTTCTGCGCCTCTGAGCCGGACGCCGGCTCCGACGTCGGCGCCATCCGCACCCGCGCCGTCCATGACAAGGGCGACTGGGTCCTGGACGGCGTCAAGACCTGGGCCACGAACGGCGGCATCGCCGACGTCCACGTCGTCGTGGCCTCGGTCGACCCGTCACTCGGCACCCGGGGCCAGGCGTCCTTCGTCATCCCGCCCGGCACACCCGGGCTGTCCATGGGCCAGAAGTTCCGCAAGCACGGGATCCGCGCCTCCCACACGGCCGAGGTGGTCCTGGACGGCGTGCGCGTACCGGGCTCCTGCCTGCTCGGCGGCAAGGACAAGCTGGACGCCCGGCTGGCGCGCGTACGCAATGGGGAGCGAGCGGGCGAGCAGGCGGCGATGCGCACGTTCGAGACCACCCGCCCGTCGGTCGCCGCCATGGCCGTGGGCATCGCACGCGCGGCCTTCGAGTACGCCAGGGACTACGCCCGCGAACGTGAGCAGTTCGGCCGCAAGATCGGCGAGAACCAGGCGATCGCCTTCCTCCTCGCCGAGATGGCCACGCGGGTGGACGTGGCCCGCCTGCTGACGTGGCGGGCGGCATGGATGGCGCGCAGTGGCCGGCAGTTCACGCAGGCGGAGGGGTCGATGTCGAAGCTGGTGGCGGGGGAGACAGCGGTGTGGGTTACGGAGCAGGCGATCCAGATCCTGGGCGGCGCCGGATACACCCGGGAGCACCCGGTGGAGCGCTTCCACCGGGACGCCAAGATCTACACGATTTTCGAGGGCACGTCCGAGATTCAGCGCCTCATCATCGGGCGTTCCGTGACCGGACTGCCTGTCAGGTAAGTCTTTCGCAGGTCGGATGTGGTGTCGGGGTCGTCTGCGAGTATGCGTGATCGTTTAAGTTGAGGGATCTTGGCTGTGGGGGCCGGTTGGCGGAGTCGCAACGCTCGCGCTCGTCGGCCGAGCCGTCCACTGGGGAGTCGCAGTCGGCGCCAGAACAGGGTGATTGCGTCAGGAGGCGGGGCTTGGCGCGTCCCACTCTGCCGTTCGACCCTGTGCTATGGGACATATATTGTTTTAGTTAACATGTGAATGGCTGAGCGGATGCAATTGCCCGGAGAGGTGAGAACGAATGGCTACCCGACGGGCGGAGACGACGCAGGAGAGTCGACGACTGCTGATTGGGGCCGCAACCGAGCTTTTCGGTGAGCGCGGTTACCGGCAGACAACGTTCGAACACATCGCTGCCCGATCGGGGGTGAGCCGCGGCTCCATCCCCTGGCACTTCGGCAACAAGGAGGGCCTGCTGGCGGCGGTCATCGAACACGCGACCGATACCGTTCGTGCCAGCTTCAGCGCCGTCCCCCCGGGACCTGCCGGCCTCGACCGCGCCCTGGCTGAAGTCGTCGACTTCACCCGGCTCCCCTCGACCAGGCTCTTCATCACCCTCATCGCAGAAGCCGTCGAACCAGGCTCACCCCTGCACGAGCGCTATGCCGACCTGCACCGCAGCTTGCGCGAGCAGGTCCAGTCCTGGCTCGCGACGATCGAGTTGCCCCCCGGAATCCCGGCGGAGCACCTCGGCACCATCCTGACTGGAACAGTCATGGGGATACACCAGCAGTGGCGCGTCGACCCGGAGTCCGTCGACCTCGACAAAACCTACGCGACGCTGCGAACGCTCCTCTCGGCCGGCCTTCGCATCTGACCCAAGGTGACGCCATGCGGGGTCGTGTGCCTCCATTGCGCCGGGGTGGAATATAACGTGCCGACCGCGTCTCGCGGTCGAGGCACTGCATGAGGCAGGTGTGCCGTTGCTGGCGGGAACGGATGCCAACGATTGCCCGCACGGTCCCCGTCATGCACGGCGCCGGCATCCACCGTGAACCGGTCCTGCTGGTCCAGGCTGGTCTCACGCCGGCTCAGGCACTTGCCGCCGCCACCAGTGCACCTGCCCGTCACTTCGGTCTGCGCGACCGTGGAAGGATCGCTCCAGGCCTGTGGGCGGACCTGTTGTTCGTACGGGGCGACCCGACCACCGATATCACCGATACCCGGTCCATCTGCGCGGTGGGAGGCGACTGGAGAATAGGTAAGCATGGAGCCGTCAACCACAGGACGCCCGCGAGACCCCGCGCGTTGACGCCGCGATCCTCGCGGTCACCAGAGGGGCCCTGAGTGAGGTTGGTGAATCATGCCAATCCGGTGTTTCGCTCTCGGGCCGCCCTCGCACGATCGTCCTTTCGCGCCGCCATGATGACGAGCACTCCGGCGGCGAGCCCGGCGAAGAACGGGGATGGCACGAGAATGATGCCGCCCACGCCGGCCCAGAAGGTGATCTCGTTTGCAGCGGCTGCGTCGTCTCCGCGCCCTGGTCTGGGAGTACGAGTGGGACGGCCGCCCGCACCCCGCGGTTCACCCAGTCGACGACGTCTTCCCAGGCGGTGACCACCAGTAGGATCAGGTGCCCCGTTCCGAGCGTGAGCATGATTCCGCTCGCCCAGCGGAGCAGGAGCGTCCGCTTTCTAGAGTTCATTGTGCTCCGCGGCGCGGTCGCGCTCGCGCCAGGCTCGCTCCCATTGCCGGGTGAGCGCCGGGTAGACGATGAGGTAGCGGAAGGGAGCGATGGCCGCCAGGTAGAGCCGGCCGAACAGTCCGTTGGGCTTTACCAGTACGGCCATCCGCAGCTCGTAGTCACCGTTGGCACCCGCGACCCAGCCCAGATGCATGACGGTGTGCACGGTCTTGTTTGCCAGTTCGCGCGTGGCCTCGGTGTCGAGCTGGTAGACCGCCTTGAGTGGCATGCGGTCGTCGTCCAGGCCGGGAGGAGTGCTGCGCAGGTCGCCGGGCAGCCGGTCGCGGAGCGATGCGACGCGCTGGCCGATGCCCGCGGCTGGCTTGTCCCAGCCGAGGAGCGCTCCGATCCGCCACCGCAGCGCGAACAGGAACCTCGAGGGCAACGATTGCCGTGCGAGCCCGCCGAGAGTCCGCATCGCGGCGAGCATCAGCGTGAAGTCGTCCGGTCCGGCGCCGGGCGTGCGGAAGGACCACACGTCCTCGACGGTGAAGTCTCTGGTCAGGTCGTGGATGCGCCACGGGTGGGAGGCGTGCGCGCTGGTCGGCAGCTTCACGAAAGGCTCCTTTCGGCCATCATGGCCATCAGCGTCATCTGGTCGAGCTCAGGTGTGGCGGCGGGGTCGAGTTCGCGGTAGCGGCGGTGCAGGTTGACCACGATGCGCTCGGCGTCCAGCCAGGTGGCGTACTCATCGAGCTCCACTTTCTCGATCGCCTCGGTGAAGGTCAGGCCGCGGGCGTGGGCGGCGTCGGCCTGGTCGATGACGTGGGTGAGGTAGCCGCGTACCGCGCGGATTCCGTCGGGGTCGGTGACAGGGCCGTGGCCGGGGACGATGGTGTGGGCGCCGGTGGCGATCATCGTGTCGCAGGCGGTGATCCAGTTGGTGATCGGGCCGCTCCACACAATCGGGGTGCAGCCGATGAACAGCAGGTCACCGGCGAAGAGCACACCCGCGTCCGGCACGTGTACCACCGAGTCGGCGCCGGTGTGAGCGGGGCCGAGGTTCGTCACCCGCACTTCACGACCGGCGATGTCCAGGGTCAGTTCCCGGTCGTAGGTCCGGTCGGGCAGCCGCAGGCGGATACCGCTGAAGTCGAAGGCGCTGAAGCGTTCACGGAAGTAGGGGGTCGCCGGGCCCATCTCCGCGACTTGGGCGGCGGTCAGCATCTCCGGGGGCATCTCATGCCGCATCTCCTCGCAGGTCGCCGCCGCGGCGATGAGCTGAACCTGCTCGCCCAGCAGCTGGTTGCCGTGAGTGTGGTCACCGTTGGCGTGGGTGATGACGGCCTGGGTGAGCGGGTGGCGATCGATGATCTCGCGCATGGCGGCGAGCATCTCGGCGGTCAGCGGCAGGTCGAACAGCGTGTCGACCAGGAGCGAGGCGCCCTCGCCGGCAACCAGCCCCGCGTTGCTCCAGCCGTACCCGCCATCGGGCAGCAGCCAGGCCCACACGCCTGCGCCGACCTCGTGCAGCCCGCGCGTGTAGGGAAGCCTGGACGGGGCGCGGTTCACGCGCGAGGGTGCAGGCCGCCGATCGGGGTTGTGCCGGGGCGCCAGCGGGTATGGCGGAGCGGACGCGCGCACGGTCTGGCGGGTACGGCCCAGCCCTTCGACGGCCAGCTCGACGACATCGCCGTCGCGTAGCCAGCCGGGGAAAGCGGCCGGATCGGTGAGCGACAGGTGCTCGATGAGGCAGCAACCGGGCACGGTGCCCGAGCCGAACACGTCACCGGGCACCAGGTCCACGCCGCGCGAGGCGTAAGAGATGACCTCGCCGAAGCTCCAGTCCATCGCGTCGGTCCGGCCGGAGCCGATGGTCCGGCCGTTGACCGTCGCCTCGACGTGGAGGGCGAGCTTGCCCTCGCGGCGGTAGGGTTCCAGCTCGTCCGGAGTGACTAGGAACGGGCCGAGGGTGGTCGCGCCGTCCTTGCCCTTGGCCTGGCCGATCGCCAGCGGTGACTCGCGCAGCTGCAGGTCACGTGCCGACCAGTCGTTGTAGATGGTGTAGCCGATGATGTGCTCCTCGGCCTGCTCCGGGGTGAGGTCGCGCCCGGCCGGTCCGACGACCGCGGCGATCTCCAGCTCGAAGTCGAACCAGGCGCTGCCCGGCGAGATCGACACCTCGTCGTACGGCCCGGCGATCGTCGACGGGTTGGCGAAGTAGAACGCAGGGATCTCGTACCAGGCGTCCTTGAGCGTGCGTGGCTGACCGGCGGCCTGCTGGCAGTTGCGGATGTGGTCCAGGAAGCACAGGCAGTCGCGGATCGAGGGCGGGCGCAGGGGCGCGCGCAGCCTGGCCCCCGCCAGCGGTACGGCGTGCGAGGCCGAGGCCAGCGCCGACTCCCCGATCGCGCGCATCTCTGCCGCGCCCCTACCGATCAGCTCGACCAGAGTGACGTCCGTCGCAACGGGGTGGATCCGGTCATCGCTGACCACTCCGACCCGCTCGCCGGCATCTGTCGCGTACGTGACCCAACGCATGGCAACCCTCTCGTTCTATGCTGACAAACACAGGTTATATCAACCAGCATTCGCTCTTCCGTCCGGCATAGCAGATTGGGACTTTCGGCGTCATGACCACGACACATGAGACCAGGACCTGGATCATCACCGGTGCGAGCTCCGGGCTCGGCCTTGCCTTGGCCGAGCCCGGCGCTCGCCGCCGGCGAGCGGGTGCTGGGCACGGCGCGGCGGGTGGACCGGTTCGGCGCGCTCAAGGCCCGGTACGGTGACCGGCTGCTGCCGGTCGAGCACGACGTGCGCGACACCGGCGCGGCCGCCGCCGTCGTGCAGCAGGCGCTGGAGGCGTTCGGGCACGTCGACGTGCTCGTCAACAACGCCGGCGCCGGACAGGTCGGCGTCGCAGAGGAGGTCGCAGACGCGCAGCTGCGCTCCTTGTACAGGCCGGCCAGCCGGTTCCACATCCTGATGGCGCGGTGTCCGGTCGGCGCCTGTTCCAGCGCGCGCCGGAAGGGATGTCAAGGGGGGTGCGGGTCAGGCGGTGGGGCGGAAGGCCGCGTCGAGGACGTCGATGAACAGTCCAGCAGGCGGCATGCCCCAGTCGCCGTTGACGTTCTGGGTGAGGACGCGCTGGCCGTCACGCGTGCCGTACAGGTAGGACCAGGTGCCGGTGATCATGCCGCCGTGACCGTACACGGTGGTGCCGCAGGGCAGCGTGACCGAGGAGATGCCCAGGCCGTAGCTGTAACCGTCCAGCCACTTGCCGTCGGGGACCGGGGTCATGGTGAACAGCTCGCTCTGCTGAGCGGGTGGGAGGAGCCAGCCCTTCAGGAGCGCGCCCAGGAAGGTGTTGAGGTCGGCGGCGGTGGAGATGATCTCGCCGACCCCGAAGGCGTACGACGGGCTCAGCTCGGTGACGTCGTGGGCCGGCGCGTCGGCGTCGGGCAGCATGAGCTTGGAGTAGCTGCTCGGGTGGGGGCCGCGGAATCCGGTCTCGCCGCCGGGAGCGTAGGTGCCGGTCAGCTTGAGCGGGCGGGCGATGCGATGGGCGACGGCGTCGGCGTAGGACATGCCGGCCGCCTTTTCGATGATCATGGCAGCCAGGACGAAGTTGGTGTTGGAGTAGCCCCAGCCCTGGCCCGGCTGGAAGTCGGCCGGGTGGGAGATGGCGATCTTCACCAGGTCCTCGGGGGTCAGCTTGTCGAAGCGGTGCTCCAGCAGCTTGGGCGTCCAGTAGCGGTCGAGCATGCCCTCGTCGAGGGTGTAGGCGAAGATGCCGCTGGTGTGGTTGAGCAGCTGCCTGATGGTGATCTTGCTGCCGTCGTGGCCGTTGCCCCGGACCAGGCCGGGCAGCCACTTGTCCACCGTGTCATCCAGGCTCAGCAGGTACTCGGCGGCCAGCTGCAGGACCAGGGTGGCGGTGAAGGTCTTGGTGATGCTGCCGACGCGGAACTGCTCCTGCGGCGTGCGCGGGCGGCCGGTGGCGGTGTCGGCCACGCCCGCCGAGCCGAACCACTGCTGCGTGCCGTTGCGGATCTCGGCGATCATGCCGGGGTAGCCTTGCTCGGTCACGGCGGCGTCCAGCAGGCGCTGAATCTCGGCCTGGCCGGGGACGATCAGGCTCGCGGGGGTGGTGGCCTGGGCGTTCATGTGGGGTCTCCTTCAGGGGCTGGCGGGGGCTGGTCGCCCGCTCTGTCATCGATCTTCGCGGCGATGGAAAAGTTACGTTGCATACGACAGATCGTCAATCATGAATCCGCGAAGCAACAGTGTTACTGCAGCTGAGATGGCCTAGTTCGTTGCATGAAGGTTGCCGATTAATGCAATGTGAATCGCGGTGAGTTGCATGTCGCTGCCGTCGGATGCACACTTTCCGTCAACCGAGATCCCCCTCGGCCGCACGCGCGCGGTCGAGCGACCAGGAAGCGGACGCCGTGCCCGGAGACAGGCTCACCCAGCAGGACCGCCGTCAGATCGCCGACGGGCTGGCGGGCGGTCTCACCTACGCCGAGATCGCCCGCCGCCTCAAACGGCCCACCTCGACCGTCACCCGCGAGGTGATGCGCAACGGCGGCCCCGGCGCCTACCGCGCCGACCAAGCCCAGCGCGCCGCCGACCGGCCTGTTCACCGTCGCAGGACCACCCCCGCGGCCGCGCGCGGTGATGCCGACGCCTACGGGCGCGACCTGCGAACCGTGCGCGAGGTGGCAGGCCGGCTCACCGACCTGCTGGTGCAGGCAGGGATCCCGCAGATGATGGCCAGAGTGCTCGCCGCCCTGTACACCACCGACAGCGGCAGCCTCACCTCCGCCGAGCTCGTCCAGCGCCTGCAGGTCAGCCCCGCCTCGATCTCCAAAGCCGTCGGCTACCTCGAAGCCCAGGAACTCATCCGGCGCGAACGCGACCCCCGGCGCCGCGCGGAGCGGTACGTCATCGACGACGACGTCTGGTACCAGGCCATGGTGGCCAGTGCCCGCGCCAACGCCCTGCTCGCCGACACCGCCCGGCAAAGCGCCCACACCCTCGGCCCGGCCACCCCCGCCGGCGTCCGGCTGGAGAACATGAGCCAGTTCCTCGCCCGCGTCGGAGACGACCTGGTCCGCTCGGCCGAACACTGGCGCCAGGTCTACACCACTCCACAGACGAGCGAGCACGGGTGAGCCTGGGCGGTGATGTCCCTGGTCTGCTTGGCCCTATGCGTGGTCTTCAAACGCCGAAACCGGCTGTGGCTCTCGCCCGGACCTCTCGGCTCGTCACGCCAGGCGCAGGGACAGGCCGAGCCGCAGCGCGTTCAGCCGGGCCGCATGCCCTGTTAGATTGTCGTGCGATTGATGTCGATCTAGCAGTAGAGGCGTGACTCACGTGGCAGGGTTCGAGATCTACTTTGACACGCTCGAGGAGTGCGCGACCAAGGCCAAGGGAGTCGCGAACCAGTTCAAGAGCGTGGCCGACGAGGCTCCCGCGAGCGTCGGCACCTCCTGTTTCGGTGACCTCGAGGGCTCTTCCGGCAAGCTCGTCAAGGCCGTCAAGGACCTCGAGGGGAAGATCGACGCCGAAATGCGCCATGCCCAACAGAACTTGACCAAGGTCGAGGCGGCAATCCATCAAGTCGTCAGCAATGTCCGTCGGGCCGACCTCCCGACCGTGCCCCGGACGGAGCAGGCGTGACGTATGACCCCCTCGGCCCCATCCAGCGCGTCATCGACAAGCTGAGCGGCGACCAGGCCGAGATCTCCAAGATCTCGACTCGATGGCGAACGCTGGCCACCGACATCACCACGGAGACGGGCGCTATCAGACGCGCAGCCAACAGGGTGGACAACGCGTGGAACGGCGCCGCCGCCGAAGACTTCGCCAAATACATGGCCAGATATCCCAAGTCCGGCACTGCACTGAGTGACGCCCTGACCAGCTGCGCCGGCAAGCTGGATGCCGCGGGGGCCGCGCTCGAGACGGCCAAGAGCGAGGTCCAAGCCATCTACGGGGAGAAACGCGCCTGGCTGGACGAGCAGCGCAACGACCCCGACAGCAACACGATCTCGATGACGAGCATCAGGTCCCAGGTGTCCAACGCCCTCGCGCGGGCCAAGGTGCACACGGACAAGGCGACCGAAGCCCTCGACAAGGCCACCGACGAGATCGGCAAGTACCTCGGCGAGGTTCAGTTCTTCACGGGCATCCCCGCTCCTGGTGATCAGGACTTCGTCCCGGGCAACAACTCCGCTGCGCGCTGGGTCCCCGACCCTGACTTCCAGCCAAAAACCTCGACCACCCAGCTGACGTCCTACAACGGAAACGGCGCACCGAGCGGCTACAACGGAAATGGCGCGCCGACCGGCGGCCAAGGGTATGGCACGACCGGGCTGAGCGGTGGTGGTGGCAATGCGGGCGCGCCTTCGCTGGCCGTCCCGCCGAACGCCCACAGCCTGGCGGCCAACCCCCGCGCCCAGAGCGTCATCGACTACGCCCTCAAGCAGCTCGGCGACCCGTACGTGTGGGGGGCGACAGGACCCGGCTCCTTCGACTGCTCCGGGCTCACGCTGCGCGCGTACGAGTCCGCGGGGACCAACATCCCTCGGGTCGCCCACGACCAGTGGATGCACGGACCGCGCATCCCTGAAGGCAACGTGAAGCCGGGGGACCTCGTCTTCTTCGACAACAACGGTGACGGCACCGCTGACCATGTGGGCATCGTGCTGGACCCCGAGAAAGGCACGATGATCCACGCACCCAGACCGGGCTCCGAGGTCAAGATCGCTCCCTACGGCGGCAACCCCATGGGCTTCACCCGGCCGGGAGTGAACTGACCCCGGTCCAAGCGATCAGGTCTGCGGTGGCGTCACCCCGTGACGCCACCGAAGCTGATCTCATTGCCTTCCGCGTCCCGGTAGGTCACCTTGGTCACGCCACCGTCGTACGTTTCGCGCTTCGCGGGCTCGATGCCCCGCCGGGCGATCTCGGCAACCCGGTCGTCCAGGTCGTCGACGAACGACAGCACCAGGGCGTTCCCCGCCCGTTCCGGCTCCTGGACGATGTAGATGTAGCGGTGCTCGGCCACCTCCCACACCGCCTCGATGTCGTTCGGCAGGAACGAGGGCTGCCCGCCGAAGAGCTGCTCGTACCACGGCAACGCCGCGGCGTAGTCGGTGACGGGGATGCCGGCAAAGAGGTCCAGCGCCATGTCGTCCTCCACGCGTGGTTGATGTGCTGCCAGAACTGACCCCGGCAGCGCCGGGAACTCATCGGTGCCTGACGTAATCACCTCCCCGTTGACATCGATGTGAGTTTCCGATCACACTTGGTTTCGGACCTACGATTAAAACGATTCAACACCGCCCGAAACCCCCCAAGCGCCACCCTGAATGGACGCCCCATGCGCAAGACCGCGGCCATTGCCCTCACTCTGGGCTTGTTAACGCTAACGCCGATCCAGGCGCACGCCGGAGACGCTGACCGTGCCTTCGACTTCGGCACCTCCGACAGCGCTCTTCATGAGGGCTACACACGCGTCACCGAGACCACCGCCTACACCTCCGCCCAGGGATACGGCTTCGCCGACACCTCGGGTGTGACCTCGGCCGACAGGTCCACGGGCGACGCGCTCCGATCCGACTTCGTCGCCACCGGCGGCGCCACCTTCAGCGTCGACCTGCCCAACGGCGACTACACCGTCTCACTCATCGCCGGTGACGCCACCGAGGCGACCGACATCGCCATCACGGTCGAGTCGATGACCAAGGTGCAGCAGACCGCCAAGCCGGCCGGCCAGTACCTGGAGATGTCCTTCGGCATCGCCCTGGTGGACGGGAAGATGGACTTCGCCTTCTCCGGCGCCGCCCCGAAGATCAACTCGCTGGCGATCACGCGACAGGCCGACCGCGCCCCCGGCACGATCCCGACCGCCTACATCGCGGGCGACTCGACCGTCCAGACCTATGACCCGTACTGGGCACCCGAGGCCGGGTGGGGCCAGATGATCGAGCAGTTCCTCACCACCGGCGTCGCCTTCGACAACCACGCCATCGGCGGACGCAGCTCCAAGAACTTCATCACCCAGGGCCGCCTCGACACGGTCCTGCGTGCCATCAGGCCCGGCGACTACTTCTTCGTCCAGTTCGGGCACAACGACGCGACGGTCAGCGTCCCCGACAGGTACGCCTCCCCGGCGGACTACAAGGAGTACCTGAAGGTCTACGTCAACGGCGCCAGGCAGCGCGGGGCGACTCCCATCCTCGTCACGCCCGTCTCCCGTCTCGACCACAACGCCACGACCGGCAAGTTCAACGTCTCCTTCCCTGAGTACGTGGCGAAGATGAAGGAGCTGGCCCAGGAGGAGAACGTCGCCCTGGTCGACCTGTCCACCCTGAGCAGGGAATACCTGGACAGCATCGGGCCCGAGGCGGCCAAGTCGGTGTTCCTGCACGTCCCCGCGGGCGTCTACGGCGCCTGGCCGAACGGCGCCACGGACAACACGCACTTCCAGGAGTACGGCGCCATCCAGATGGCGCGCCTGGTCGCGGGCGGCGTGAAGGCGCTGGGCCTGCCGCTGTCGCAGCTGGTGCGGGAGATCGAGCCGCCTGCCGCCGTCCCCGCCAAGCCCGCCGGACTGGTGGCGGGCGGCATCTCGAACGCGGGCGCCGTGCTGAAGTGGGACGCCACCGAGTCCGCCGACGTCTACAAGGTGCTCCGCGACGGCACCCTGGCCACGACCGCGGCGATCCCGCAGGCCTCGGTCTCGGGCCTGGAGGAGGGCAAGGCCTACGAGTTCCGCGTGGTGGCGGTGAACGGGCGCGGCGACTCCGAGCCGTCCGACCCCGTGCGGATCACCACCAAGCGGGCCCTGTACAAGTACGATTTCGGGCCCGCGAGCGGGCCGGTCGCCGCCGGGTACACCCAGGTCACGCGGGCGACGATCTACACGCCTGAGAAGGGCTTCGGGCTCACCAACTCGGCGAACATGATCGACCGGGACCGCGGCAGCGCGCTGGACGACCTCGGCAGGGACTTCGTCGCCTACTTCGGCGGCTCCTACGAGTTCAAGGTGGACGTGCCGAACGGGCTGTACGGCCTGAAGGCGTACGTGGGCGACCTGCTGGGCAGCGCACGGACGAACATCTCCGCGGAGGGCGGCACCGCCGTCGCCGTCTCCAGCAGCAGAAGCGTCGCCACGACCGCCATCTCCGGCATCAAAGTCACCGACGGGCAGCTGAACGTCGTCGTGTCGGGCGCCACCGCCCACCTCAACGGCCTGGAGATCACCCCCATCCTGACGGCTCCCGAGGGCTTGGCCGCCGGAACGGTCTCCTTCGACGGGATCACCGCCGGCGTCCCGTTGACCTGGACCGCGACGGACGGGGCGGCGGCCTATCGGATCTTCCGGGCCGAGGAGGGCGACGCGAAGCCCACCCTGCTCGGCAAGGTGACCGAGGCCTCCTACACCGACAAGGCCGCCCAGATCGGCTCCCGCTACGACTACACGGTGACCGCGCTCGATCCCGCCGGAGACGAGTCGGTGCCCTCTGCCGCGGTCAAGGTCGCCACCGTGGACGGCTCGGTGACGCCGCCCGCCGCGCCGCCGGCGCCCCGCCTCGGCCAGATCGAAAAGGACAGCGTGGAGCTGCGCTGGAGCGCGGTCGAGGGCGCGCTGCTGTACCGGGTCCAGCGGGCCGAGAAGGAGGAGGGCCCCTACAAGCTGATCGGTGCCACGCAGGAGCCGTCGTTCACCGATGACAAGGTCATCACGACGGTCCCCTTCCACTACCGGATCGTGGCCGTCAACAGGGGTGGCGCCTCCGAGCCCTCGCCGTCCACCGCGTCGCGGGCGGCCGCCAAGCTGAAGCGGCAGATGGAGCGCCTGAACCGGGCGCCGGTCGCCGTCGCCACCGGCTCGGGCGTCTACCTCGGCTGGCGGCTGCTCGGGCTGGACGATCCCGGCCAGGCGTTCGAGATCTGGCGCGACGGAAAGAAGATCAAGGAGGTCGCGGGCGCCACGAACCACCTCGACCCTGACGGGACGGCACAATCCGTCTATCGGGTGGTCCCCGTGGGCGGCGACCCGACGGCCGAGTTCGGCGTGTGGAGTCAGCCGTACACGGAGATCCCGCTGGACAAGCCGGCCGACGACTACACCAAGGACGGCCAGCCCCACACATACAGCGCGGGCGACGCCTCGGTCGGCGACCTGGACGGCGACGGCGAGCTCGACCTGGTCCTCATCTGGAACCCGAGCAACGCCAAGGACAACTCCCAGTCCGGCTACACCGGGCTCGTCTATGTGGACGCGTACACGATGGCGGGCAAGCGGAAGTGGCGGATCTCGCTCGGCAAGAACATCCGCGCGGGAGCCCACTACACCCAGCTGATGGTCTACGACCTCGACGGCGACGGCAGGTCGGAGGTGGTCATGAAGACCGCCGACGGCACCGTCGACGGCGCGGGCACCGTCCTGGGCAATCCCAGCAGGGACTACCGCAACTCCAGCGGCTACGTACTGTCCGGTCCGGAGTACCTGACGGTGTTCGAGGGGAGCACGGGCAAGGCGATCGACACCGTCGACTACGTCCCGCCGCGCGGCGACGTGGCGGCGTGGGGCGACGCGTACGGCAACCGCGTGGACCGGTTCCTCGCGGCCGTCGCCTACCTGGACGGCGAGCACCCGTCGGTCGTCTTCAGCCGCGGCTATTACACGCGCACCGTCCTGGCCGCCTACGACTTCGACGGCAAGGACCTGAAGCAGCGGTGGGTCTTCGACTCCAGCACCCCCGGCAACAGCGCCTTCGCGGGACAGGGCAACCACAACCTGTCCGTCCTGGACCTCGACGGCGACCAGAAGGACGAGATCGTGTTCGGCTCGATGGCGGTCGACGACGACGGCGAGGGCCTGTACAGCACGCGCCTGGGACACGGCGACGCGCTGCACGTCACCGACCTGGACCCGAGCCGGCCCGGCTACGAGGTGTTCGCGGCCCACGAGGACATGGGCTCCAGCGGCAACCGCGGCGCCACCTTCAGGGACGCCGACACGGGCGAGGTGCTGTGGTCGATGCCCGCCACGAAGGACACCGGCCGCGCCGCCGCCGCCGACATCGACCCCGAGCACCCAGGCGCCGAGGCGTGGGCGGTCACCGCGACGGGCGAATGGAACTCCAGGCAGGGTGAGCTGCGCTCGGCCTCCGGCGAGCTGCTCGGGCAGTCGATCCCGGCGGCGAACTTCCTCGCCTGGTGGGACGGCGACCCGCTCCGCGAGATCGTCGACCACGCCTACGACCAGGCCAAGGGCGTCGGCGTCGGCACGATCTCCAAGTGGGACGGCACGACGAGCAAGGAGATCCTCCGCGCGGAGGGCACCTACTCGAACAACTCCACCAAGGGGACGCCGACGCTCCAGGCCGACCTGGTCGGTGACTGGCGGGAGGAGATCATCTGGCGGTCCCAGGACAGCACCAAGCTGCGCCTCTACACGACCGTCGACGTGACCGACCGCAGAATCCCCACGCTGATGCACGACCCGGTTTACCGGCTCTCGGTGGCGTGGCAGAACGTCGGCTACAACCAGCCGCCGCAGGCGGGCTTCTTCATCGGTAACGGCATGACCGTCCCGGAGGCTCCGCGCATCACCTACACGCGGGCGCGCTAGCCCGTACCCGGAGGGCCTCCGCTGTGGTTCCGCACCACAGCGGAGGTCCTCCTCTGCGTCTCGTCGTACCGGCTGATCGCCTTGTCCGCGGCTTGCCCGGCTGTGGGAGACGGGACATGCAGCGCAAAGCTAGGGGACGGTCAGGCGGACGCAGCACTCGCCCGGTTTGGGGTCCAGGACCGCTTCGACGCCGGTGGCCTTGAGGCCTTCGAGGTAGCCCGACAGGAAGCCGTGGTTCATGCCGCAGACCAGGTCGGGGGCCTTGGCGGCGAGCGGGTGGAAGGGGCAGTTGCGCAGGCGGATGTCCGTGGGGCTGATCCTGGCAGGTTCGAAGCCGTGCTGCTCGAGCATGCGCTGGCAGAAGGTGAGGGCGCGCTCCGCGCCGAGCCTGCCCGGGCGGGATCGCTCGCGCTCGGCGCTGCCCAGCCCGCGCCCGCGTTGCCTGGCGGTCCTGATCGCCGCCGCACTGCCCGCCTCGCCGTCGCGCTGGGTCAGGATCGCGTCCAGGAAGAGGTCGGCCAGAAGGGCATGCCGCCGCTCGGGGATGGTGACCCTGATCTCGGCGTCGCCCGGCAGGTAGACCTTGGGCCGGCGCCCCACCTTGCGCACCCCCTCAGGAGCCGCGTAGTCGGCCCGCAGCAGGCCTGCCGCGACCAGCTTGTCGAGGTGGAACGCGGCCAGCTTGCGCGAGATGCCGACGCTGGCCGCGGCCTCGTCACGGGTGACAGGACGGCCCGCACGG
Organism: Nonomuraea sp. NPDC049400; assembly: GCF_044466425.1. Classification (NCBI taxonomy): domain Bacteria; kingdom Bacillati; phylum Actinomycetota; class Actinomycetes; order Streptosporangiales; family Streptosporangiaceae; genus Nonomuraea; species Nonomuraea sp. NPDC049400. The sequence goes on along the minus strand of NZ_JBITMP010000042.1, from coordinate 17,357 downwards.
CGGACGTAGTCGAACATCTCCCGGCGCGACTCCTCGCCCAGAACGCTGACGATCGCGACGTCGTTGGTGGTCACGCCACCAAAATACCGCCAATCTCCGCGGGTGATAAGCGATGGCTTGACGAGACTGCGGGAATAAGACCAACATTGATTAGCGAAACTCGGCTCGAGGGGATGGTCACGTGGATTCCGCCAAGCAGCCGGTCAGCCCCGTGCTGGCCGGACCGTACGGGCACCCGTACCACCCGATCCTGGTCACCGTGCCCATCGGTGCCTGGGTGTCCAGCCTGGTGTTCGACATCGCCGCCCTGTTCGTGCGCGACCCGGAGTTCCTGGTTCTGGGGGCGCGCTGGTTGATCGCCATCGGGCTGATCGGCGCGCTGGCCGCGGCGTGCGTGGGCGCGCTGGACCTGTTCGCCATCCCCACCGGGACCCGCGCGTTCCGGACCGCCGTGCTCCACATGAGCCTGAACCTGCTGGTGGCCCTCGCCTACGTCGGCAACTTCCTGTGGCGCTCCGGCGACCGGCTGGAGCCGGGGATGCTCGCGCTCAACGCCGTCAGCCTGGTCGTCCTCGCGGTCGCCGGCCGTCTGGGCGGCAAGCTCGCCTTCCGCTACGGCGTCCGCGTCGTCGACGAGGACGCCCAGGCCGAAGGCTTCCTTCGATCGAAGTAAGAGGTGTTCCCCATGGCAATCGCCGCACTCGTCACCTGGGTCGTCACCGCGCTGGGCGGCTTCTACCTGCTCGCCGGCTGGCTGTCCAGGGGCGGCGCCAGACAGGGGAGCGGCAGCCGGCTGCCGGTCCCGGTCATCTTCGGCCACTTCGCGCTGGCCGCCGTCGGTCTCGTGGTGTGGATCGTCTACCTGCTCACCGGCAACCACGCCCTGGCCTGGGCCGCGCTGATCATCTTGGTGCCGGTTGCCGCGCTCGGCTTCACCATGCTGGCCCGCTGGATCCAGGCCAGGCGCGTACGAGCCGCGGTGCCCGCGGGGCAGCAGCCGTCCCCTGCCGAGAGCAACTTCCCGGTGCCCGTGGTCGCGGGCCATGGGGTGCTCGCCGTCGTGACCGTGGTCCTGGTCCTGCTCGTGGCCATTGCGGGCTGACCCGATGGAGATCTGGATCAACCCCGCCTGCTCCAAGTGCCGGTCGGCGCTGTCGCTGCTCGACGCGGAGCAGGCCGACTACACGGTGCGCCGCTATCTGGAAGACCCGCCGACCATGCTCGAACTGGAGGACGTGCTGCGGCGGCTGCGGCTGGAGCCCTGGGACATCACCAGGCTGGGCGAACCCGTCGCGGCCGACCTCGGTCTGGCCGAGTGGCCGCGTACCCAGGCCGACCGCGACCGATGGATCCAAGCGCTGGCCGCGCACCCGATCCTCATCCAGCGCCCGATCATCACAGTCGACGACCAGACCGCCGTGATCGCGCGCACCCGCGACGCAGTCCTTCGCGTCGCCGAGCGCTGAATGAACGACTCCACATGATCTCGCGATGACATAACGAAATCGGGTTATCATCGCTATATGGCGATTGATATCGAGAGCGGCCCCTGTGTCAGTGCCGACATCGCCGCCGGGATCCCCCCGGCGGCGGCCCTGTTCCACTCCCTGGCCGACGAGACCCGGCTGCGCATCGTGCAGCGCCTGGCCAGGGGCGAGGCGCGGGTCGTGGACCTGACCGCCGAACTCGGCCTTGCCCAGTCCACCGTGTCCAAGCACCTGGCCTGCCTGCGCGACTGCCACCTGGTCGACTACCGGGCCGAAGGCCGCCAGTCGTTCTACTCCCTGACGCGCCCCGAGCTGATGGACCTCCTCGCCTCCGCCGAGCAACTCCTGGCCGCCACCGGCCACGCGGTCACCCTGTGTCCCGCTCCAGGCCCAGGGGAGAAGGCGGCGTCGTGACCGCACTGAACCTGGGCCCGGCACCGGCCCGCCGCTCCGCGCTGCAGCGCCGCATCCGGCTGCTGGTCGCCGTGACCATCACCTACAACGTGATCGAGGCCGTGGTCGCCATCACCGCCGGCACCATCGCCTCCTCCGCGGCGCTGATCGGCTTCGGCCTGGACTCGATCGTCGAGGTCGCCTCGGCCGCCGCGGTGGCCTGGCAGTTCTCCACCGCCGACCACGAACGCCGCGAGAAGACGGCGTTGCGGGTCATCGCGCTCTCCTTCTTCGCCCTGGCCGCGTACGTCACCTTCGACGCCGTACGCGCCCTGCTCGGCGTGGGGGAGGCCGAGCACTCCGCGCCCGGTCTGATCCTGGCCGCGCTCTCGCTGGTGGTCATGCCGTTCCTGTCGTACGCCCAGCGCCGTGCCGGCCGCGAGCTCGGCTCGGCCTCGGCCGTGGCCGACTCCAAGCAGACCCTGCTGTGCACCTACCTGTCGGCGGTGCTGCTCGTGGGCCTGGCGCTCAACAGCCTGTTCGGCTGGTCCTGGGCCGACCCGATCGCGGCCCTGGTCATCGCGGCCGTCGCGGTCAAGGAAGGGCGCGAGGCTTGGCGCGGAGACGCCTGCTGCGCCGTCCCCACTGTCTCGGCCTCCGCGGCTGCCGGATCCGGTGGTTGCGCGGACGGTTGCTGCTCACCCGCCAAGGAGGACCCCCGTTGATCGGCCGCCCGATGCTCGCCCGCGTGCGAGCCGCCTACCGCAGTGAGATGCGCGCCGCCCGCACCGCCACCTGGCCTCGGGCCGGCTCGTACTGCTCCACGACCCGGTCGAACCGCCGCTCAACACGCTGTTCCTGGTGCAGCGGCCAGGCGGGGACGCCAACCCGGACGTCGTCCGGGTCCGTGACCGGCTCCAGCACGCTGCCCGCGCCTGGAGCTAGAGGCTAAGGTCCTTAGTTTCGCAGGAATAGGTACCTATATGGGTAACCCTCCCGTCCCCCACGCGCGGCCGCCCTGCGCATGATGGAGAGCACCTCGACTGTGGGAGTACTGCATGAACACCTATGCCTTCATGGGACAGAGCATCAGACAGGAGGTCGACACGAGCGTCCATAGCCCGGCCTGGGACCGGATCAAATCCAAGGTCCTGGGCCCCGACGAGAGCGAAGTTCAGGGCGAGCGGATCGCCTCCTGGTCGCTTTCTTCGAACCTGTTCTCCGCGATCCGGGCGCGGCGTCTCATCCGTACCCGGCTTGCCGCATGGGGTCTCGCCGGACCGGCCGCGGCCGCTGAGCGGCTGGCCGGCGAGCTGGTCGCCGATGCGGTGCGGCAGGCGCGCGGGCCGTACCGGCTGACGGTCTGGGCCACGGGTGGCCTGCTGCGCTGCGAGGTCGAGGCCGCGACCGGCGCGCCGGCGCAGCGCCATCCCGCTGTTTTCGAGCAGCTGGCGTGCTGCTGGGGCACCTCGGACAAGACTCTCTGGTTCGAGCTCCCCGCCTGAGCGGAGGCCATCAACCGGCTCGGCAAGGCCCGGAGCAGCACGGGCGCGCTGATGAGTTGGCCTTTCCATGACCAGCCACGAACGTGGACGGCACGAAACAGACGGTCACCGTGCGTGATATTGGGAGCGACTACGGCCGCCAGCGGTCCTTCGTTCTTCGTCTGGAAGGATGCCATGCGTTCCTCGACTCGACGCCGGAAATACCCGCTCGTGGTCACAGCGATGACCCTGGCGGCGAGCACGCTCTCGCCCGTGTCCGCGTCCGCCGGCGCGAGACTCCAGCCGCCACCCCCACGCCCCTGGGTGAAGCTCTGCCAGAAACTCAAGCAGATGCCCGAGCACCGGGGCATACGCTGCCCCCGCCCGCCCAGGATCCCGCCGTGGAGCGTCTCGGCTGCCAGGCTCGCGGCCAACGGCGCCCAGCGGGCGACGATCAACGAAATTTCGGTGCCGAGCAGTCCCGCGAGTCCCATCAGCATCAAGAAGGGGCCGGATGACGCGTTGTGGTTCACCGAGAACGCGGCCAACAAGATCGGAAGCGTCACCACGGAGGGCCTGTTCACCGAATACTCCATTCCCACCACCGATTCCCAGCCGGGTCACATCACCGCCGGCTCGGACGACGCGCTCTGGTTCACCGAGGCGGTCGGCAACAAGATCGGCCGGATCACCACTCACGGGACCATCACCGAATACCCGCTGCCGACCGGCGATTCCTATCCCTGGGGGATCACCAAAGGGCCGGACAACGCCTTGTGGTTCGTCGAGCAACTGGGCAACAAGATCGGCAGGATCAGCACCAGCGGGACCATCACCGAATACCCCCTGCCCACCGGCGACGCCTACCCGCTGCGCATCACCGCGGGACCGGACGGCAACCTGTGGTTCACGGAGTCTCTGACGGGCAAGATCGGCCGGATCACCACCAGTGGCACGATCACCGAATTCAGCGTCCCCTCCGCGGGCGCGATACCGGTCGGGATCATCACGGGTCCGGACAACAAGCTGTGGTACACCGACGCCAACGGAAAGGTGGGCTCCCTCACCACCGCGGGAGAATTCACCGAATATCCGCTGGACGACGTCAACAGCTATCCGTGGGGCATCACGGACGGTCCCGACGGCAAACTGTGGTTCGTCGAGCAGCTCGGCGACAAGGTCGGCAGCATCACCACGACGGGGACGATCAACGAGTATCCGCTGCCGACCCGTTTCTCGGGAGCCTTCGAGATCACGGACGGCCCCGATGCCAATCTCTGGCTCACCGAGAACTACGTCGACCAAATAGCGGTCGTCACTCCATGACCAGGTCTGCCGGCTCTGGATGATCGCCATCCCGCCTGCCAGCAGGCCCACGGCGACGATCAACGGACTGCCCTTGGCGGCTTGGACGAGGGGGAAGACCCAGTCACCGTACTCCTTCATGCCCTCGGTGCCCGGCAGCACTAGACGTACTCCCTTTGCGGGACCGCGCCAACCGTACGGCCAGCAGCGTGAGCGGCAGCAGCGCGACGAGCAGGTAGGCGACCGCGGCCAGCCGCTGATCGCTGAGAAGGTCTGGAGCGCCAGGCGGGGCCGCCAGCAGGAACCAGTCGGCCGCAACCGGCGGTCCGAGCAGCAGTAAGGCGCCCATGGCCAGCTGTACCGCCCCGACAGCGGCCAGCAGGCCGGCGCGGACGGCCCAGGAGATCGGGCGCGGCAGCGGGTCCACGCCTGCCAGCATCCAGAACACCACCGACCCGGCGCCGAAGAACCCCAGCTCGGTGGCCAGATGCGCAGCGTGTTCTGACAGCGCCCACGCCAGCCAGCCGGTTCGGTACAAGAGCGGGAAGGCCAGCATGTAGGCAATCGGCAGGCAGACAAGGACTGCCAGTCGGCCGGGGCGGCGCGAGCCTGGATCGCCGTACTGGGACGAGGCGGTGGCGGCCAGGGTGAGCGGGGCGCCGAGGCAGAGCAGCAGCGGGGCGAGGACGGCAAGGACGGTCTGCTGCAGGGCATGCGCCGACACCATCACCCGCGCGTATCCTCCGGCGCCGCCGAGCAGCACCAGCCCCATCAGCGCGAGTCCGGTGTACCAGGCGAGCGTGCGGCCGAGCGGCCAGGAGGCGACCCTCCGAAGGCCGGCCAGGTAACCGATCGCGGGCAGAGCCAGCAGCAGAAGGATCATCGGGTCCAGGCGGACCTCGGTGAGCAGCGCGGCGGGCGTGAAGGGAGCCAGGTCGTACTCCAGCACGCGGAAGAGGTGTCCGCCGTCGATCTGCGGGATCGGTGGCGGAGTGCGGGACAAGCCGACGGCCAGGGCCATGGCCGCCGCCATCACGATCAGCTCGCCCGCGGCCAGCCGGATGAAGACCTGGCGCACGCTCCGGTCGGCGACGCGCGCGACCGTACGGCGACGGTGGGTCCAGCCGAACCCGGCGAGGATCGCCAGCGCGGCGGTCTTGGCCAGCAGGAACCCTCCATAGGCGCTCTGCCACAGGTCCGAGAACGTGTTCAGCCGTACCCATGCGGCGGCCAGACCGGAGACGGCCACACCCGCGAAACACCACAGGGCGATCGCGCTGAACCGGGACAGCACGACCCGTAGATCGTCGGAATGCCGGAAGTGCAGGAGCACCGCGCCCAAGCCGCCGACCCACAGCGACACCGCGAGCAGGTGCGTCATCAGGGCGGACACCGCGATGTCGTGGTTCGCGGCGGAGGCCGCATGGCCGACATAAGTGGGCGGCAGGGTCGAGAACGCCGCGATCGCCAGCGGAATCCACGCGGGCAGGCGCGGCAGCCGCGCCGCCACGCCCGCCACGGCGACCATGGCCGCCACCAGCAGCAGCACGCGGGCCTGCGGGATGGACAGGCTGAAGGCCAGCAGCTCGGGGGCTGCGAGCAGGTTCGGGACGGGCAGCGCGGTGACCTCTGACACGGTCAGCAGGTAGCTCAGCAGGCCGGCAGCCGCCCAGCCGAGCGCCCACCGGCCGGCCGCGCGCAAGCAGGCCGCTTTCTGGGGCGAGGAGAGCGGGGCGAGGACCGCGGCCGCGAGCAGCGTTCCCACGGTGGCGACCGCGCACAGGTGGTAGCAGAAGCGGACCAGCGGCATTCCCCACGCGGTGAGCGGCCCCGCGGTGGGCAGCCCGGCGATGGCCGGCCCTCGTGCGCCGGAGCCCAGGGCCACGGCCAGCACCACGAGGCCCGCGGCGATCAACGCGGCACCGGCGTAGATCCGCTGACGCCGCCCGTCGAGGCGGGACGGCGTCCAGGCACGCTTACGCGGCGGATCGACCCTTGTGTCCGCGGTCAGGCTCCAGCGCATATCTGGGGATACGCGGCATCGTGCAGGTCGGTTCGCGCGTCTTGGGAACTGTGCCGGTATCAGAGGCCTGTGCCGGCCACGATGCTCGATTGCGCGCCCCGGCTATTCGTGGGTCCTGCCGGATCGTGCGTGAGCTCACCAGCCGAGTTCGTCGCAGCCCTTGTGGTCGGCGGGCTCGACCTGCAGCGTGGCATGGGCGACGCCGTGGCGCTGGCGCAGCAGGTCGCGGGCCTGGTCCAGCACGGAGTGGTTGTCGTTCTGGTCGATGGTGACCAGGTGGGCGGTGGCGACGTTCATGCCGGAGGTGAGGGTCCACAGGTGCAGGTCGTGCACGTCGCGTACGCCCTCGATCGCGGCCAGGTCCTTCGCGACGGCGGTGGCGTCCATCCCTTCGGGCACGTGCTGGCCGAGCACGGCGAAGACCTGGCGGCCGAGGGAGACGGCCCGGACGGCGACGAACACGCCGATGGCCAGGGCGACGACCGTGTCCCAGAACGTCTGGCCGGTGGCGGTGACGAGCCAGCCCGCGACGATGACGCCGACGGACCCGGCCGTGTCGGCCACGACTTCCAGGTAGGCGCCCTTGACGTTGAGGCTCTCGTTCGCGCCCGACCGCAGCAGCAACAGGGCCACGAGGTTCACCGCGAGGCCGATGGCGCCGACGACGAGCATCGGGCCGGAGGAGACCTCGGCGGGACCGCCGATGCGGCCGATGGCCTCGATGACCACGTACAGGGCGACACCGAGCATGAGCACCACGGCGAGCAGGGACGCGAACACCTCGGCCCGGTAGGAGCCGTAGCTGCGGCGGCCGGTGGTGTCGGGGCGGGTGGCGATCCTGGTGGCGATCAGGGCCGCGCCGAGGGTGACGACGTCGGCGGCCATGTGGCCGGCGTCCGACAGCAGCGCCAGCGAGCCCGAGAGCAACCCGAAGGCCAGCTCGACCACGAAGAAGGAGCCGATCAGGGCGAAGGAGACCGCCAGCCGCCAGCGGTGACGGCTGCCGGCGTGCCCGTGTCCGTGACCGACGCCCATCAGGTGTTCCCGCCGCGTTCGGGGTGAATGGCGTCGGTGTGCTCGGTGTGGGCGAGCGCGAGGTCGAGCAGCATCCGTACGTGCGGGTCTTCCAGGCGGTAGTAGGCCATCCGGCCGGAGCGGCGCGCGGCGACGATGCGGTGCGCGCGCAGCAGCCGCAGGGCGTGGGAGACGGCCGACTCGCTCTGGCCGGTGACCGCGGCCAGGTCGCATACGCACAACTCGCCGTCGAGCAGGGCGACCAGCAGCCGCAGCCGGTTCGGGTCCGACAGCAGGCCGAAGATGTCCGCGGTGTCGGTCAGGTCCTCGGCGGCCGGCATCCGTTCGCATACGGCGGCCACTCGGTCAGCGTCCACGACCTTGGCAGCACATCCATCCATCGCCAACACGCTCTCATCTGAAGATACATTCATATGTGCAAGATTGGGCGATGCCCGGATGCCGTGTCAAGAGCGCCCGCTCTGCCGGACGCCATGCCCGTGACTCTTACCTCTACACATGAACATCTACTCAGGTGTTTAAACACTGCGTAGCGTGTTAACTACTCTTCGTAGAAAGCTGATGACGGTCAGGTGGTCAGCACCTGACCTTCCCCCGCACCCAGGCCTCCTGGACTGCGGTGCAGTTGCGCACAGGAAGGGACTGCGCATGAGAACTGTCCACGCCGCCCCCGCCGTCGCAGGATGAGCATCGAGCCCTCGCCGGCCGGACACGGGAACCTCGGCGCACCGCCTCGGCGACGCCCTCAGCTGATGCGTACGTGGCGCCCACCAGCCGCGGTGGCCGCGCTCACGCTGGTTGTCACCGTGGCCGTCCCGGCTGACGCCGTCCGGGCAGAAGGCCGGTGCCATGCGCCCAGCTTGATCGCCCACCGCGGCTATCCCCCATCGGGATCGGAGAACACGCTCACCTCGCTGCGCCGGGCGTTGGGTGCCGGCGCCCGGCAGGTGGAGATCGACATCCGCTTCACCAAGGACCACCAGCCGGTGCTCATGCACGACGCCACGCTCGATCGCGCCACGAACGGCAGCGGATTAGTGGCCACCTCTACCCTGGCCCGGCTGCGTACTGTGCGTGGCGGCGACGGGCTCGCGCCGCCCACCTTGGGGCAGGCACTGAGCCTGCTGCGCGGCCACGCCGACCTGGTGCTGATCGAGCTGAAAAGTGTCCCGGACGAGGCCGACAGCCGAGCCCTTGCCGCCGTCTACCGCCGCTACCGCGCCTACCGCTGGGCCGCGCTGACCTCGTTCCTGCCCGATGCCCTGACCCGCGTCGCCTCCCTGCCGGCCGCCCAGGGCCTGGTGGCCCGCACCCCGCCCTCTCCCGCTCGGGCCCGGCGCTACGCCTTCGTCGCCATCCGCCACGACCGGTTGTCCCGCTCCTGGGTGCGCCGCTACCACGCCGCCGGAGTGTCCGTCTACGCCTGGACGCCGAACACCCCTGCCGCCTGGCGACGCCTGGCCGACTACGGCGTCGACCGCATCATCACCGACCGCAGCCGCCAGTACTCCACCTGGGTGAGAACCCGGTGCGCCCCCTGAAGGGAATCACGATGACTGGACCGCACTCCCGCCGCCATCACGGTGAAGCGGGCGGCGAAAGCCACACCGCCTCCTGCGCCACCGCGTGACCGGACCGCCCGCCTTCGCCGCCTCACCATCGCACCGCCGCCTCGCCATCCGACTGCCCGTCACGAGCAGGCTGCTGCGGCCTTCGAGCGAGGCGAGGGAGTCGAGGGGCGCCCAGATCTGGACGGCCAGCTCGTGGGCCGCTTGGGTGGGCTCCACGCCGTGCGGGAGCCGGGTGAACAGCTCGCGTCCTGTCTGCTGCCTGGATCGACACCCTGTCCGTCGCGTCCGACCACCACCTGTACGCCATCGCCAACCAGCTCAACCGCCAGCCTGACTTCCACGAGGGCCACGATCTTCGCCGCAAGCCGTACCTCCTGGTACGCGAGCCCATCGACGCAGGCCCGGTACGGCTCCGGTAGTCCCCACCGAGAGCAGCTCGCGGGTGTAGGGATGGGCGGGCGCGTCCCACACCTGGTGCGCCGGGCCGGTCTCGACGATCCGGCCGTGGTGCAGCACCGCGACGTCGTGCCGCGCCACATGCCGGACCAGAGCCAGGTCGTGGGCGATGAACAGCTGGCCGAGGCCCAGCTCGTCGCGCAGCTCGGTGAGCAGATTGACGATCCCGGCCCGTACGGACGGATCGAGCGCGGACACGGGTTCGTCGAGCACCAGGAGCCTGGGGGAGCAGGCGAGGGCGCGGGCGATGCCCACGCGCTGGCACTGGCCGCCGGACAGCTCGTGCGGGCGGCGCCGGGCGAGCGAGGCGTCCAGGCGTACGAGCTCGAGCAGCTCGGCGACCCGCGCCCGGCCCGTCACCGGATCCCAGCGTCCCTGGACGCGCAGCGGTTCGGCGATCGCGTCGTGGACGCGCAGCCGCGGGCTGAGCGAGCCGTACGGGTCCTGGAAGACGGGCTGCAGCGCGGGTCGCAGCGGGCGCAGGGCCCGCTCGTCGAGTCCGGTGAGCTCGCGCCCCTCGAACCGCACCGACCCGCCCTCGGGCCTGCGCAACATCAGCACGGCGGCGGCGATGCTGGACTTCCCCGACCCAGAACCGCCGACGAGGGCAAGGGTCTCGCCGGCCCGCACGGTGAACGAGACCCGATCGACCGCGAGGACCGGCGGGGTACGGCGGCCACGTGCCGGGTAGCGGACGGTCAGGTCACGCACCTCCAACAGGGGCGATGTCATCAAGACTCCTCGAACAGCTCGGTGACCGGATCCGGCAGCTCGCCGAGCCGGTGGCAGGCGGCCAGCCGCCCGTCGCCGGCCTCGTACGGCTGCGGCTCCCGCGCCCGGCAGGCGTCGGCGGCGGCCGGGCAGCGGGGCGCGAAGGCGCACCCGGGCGGCAGCGCGCCGGCCGACGGCGGCGAACCGCCGATCGAGGGCAGCCGCCGGCCCGTCATCCGGGCAGAGGCGACGAGGCCGCCGGTGTAGGGGGCGCGCGGGTGGCTCAGCACCTCGCCGACCGGCCCCGATTCCGCGAGCCGGCCCGCGTACATGACGAGCACGCGCTCGGCGTGCGCCGCGGCCACCGCCAGATCGTGCGTGACCAGCAGCACGGCCGCCCCCGAACGTTCGCGCAGCTCGCCCAGCATGCGCAGGACGCGGTCCTGGACGAGGGGGTCCAGCGCGGTGGTCGGCTCGTCGGCGATGACGAGGGCGGGATCGTTGACGGTGGCCATGGCGATCACCACGCGCTGGCGCATCCCGCCGGAGAACTCGTGGGGATAGGCACGCGCGCGCCGCGCCGCGTCCGGGATGCCGGCCCGGTCGAGAGCGGCCACCGCACGCTCCATGGCGGCACCACGGCTCAGCCGCCGCACCGATCTCGCGGCGAGGGCGATCTGGTCGCCGACGGTGTGCACGGGGCTGAGCACCGACAGCGCGTCCTGCGGCACGAAGGCGACAAGGCGGCCACGTACCCGCTGGTAGAGGCGCTGGGGCGCGCCGCACAACTCCTGACCGTCCAGCCGTACGCTGCCGGAGGCCCGCAGGCCGGGCGGCAGCAGCCCGAGCACGGCTCGCGCGGTGAGCGACTTGCCCGCGCCGGACTCGCCGACGACGGCGAGCATCTCCCCACGGTTCACCTCGAAGGACAGCCCCCGTACGAGTTCCGTGTCCCGGCCGGTGACGCGCAGGTCGCGCACGGCCAGCAGCGGCTCGGTGCCCGTCATGCCGGACCTCCCGGCCAGCAGCGGCTCGGGGCCGGTCATGCCGGACCTCCCGGCCCGCGGCGGAGAGTGGACAGCGACACCGCGAGCGCGGCCAGCAGCAGGAGCATCCCCGCCGGGACCAGCGCCGCCCACGGCGCGCGCTCGACGTAGGGCAGCGACTCGGCCAGCGTCAGCCCCCACTCGGGGGCGGGCGGCTGGGCGCCCAGCCCCAGAAAGCCGAGGGACGCCAGGGCCAGCGCGACACCGGGCAGCCGCAGCACCGCGTGGCGGGCGATCGGACCGGCGACCGCGGGCAGGACGTGGCGGGTCAGGATCCAGGCGGGCGGGGAGCCGATGGCACGCTGGGCCACAAGGTGGGCCGCGGCGCGGGTCTCGGACACCAGGGCGGCCGCGTGAGCGGCGAGCACGGGCCAGGACACCAGCGCGACCGCGACGGAGGCGCCCAGCGTGCCGGGTCCCAGCAGCGCCGCGACCAGGATGCTGGCGATCACCGGCGGCACGGCGTTGGCGATCTCGGCGGTGCCGGAGGCCAGGCCGGGCAGGAAGCCCATGGCCAGGGAGAGCGCGTACGAGGCCGCGCACACCAGGGCGGCGACCCCCAGCGTGGCCGCCGCCCCGTGACCGGCCCTGGCCAGGACGTCCCGGCCCAGCGCGTCGGTGCCCAGCGGATGCTCCCAGCTCGGCCCGGCGAGCCTGGCCGCCAGGTCGACGGCCAGCGGATCGAGGAACAGACCCCAGCCGATGGCGAGCGCCAGCACGGCGGCGCAGGCGGCCGGTACCAGCCGGCCCGCCCCGGCCGCCGGGAGCGGGTCCGGCGCGGGCAGCGACAGGGCGGCGTCGCGCAGCCCGGGGCCGAGCATCCAGCGCCGGACGGCGCCGGCCAGCGTACCGGCGATCACGCCGAGGAGGACGAGGGCGAGCACCGCGGCCTGCAGCAGCGGCAGGTTCTGCGATTCCGCCGCGCCCAGCGCGGTACGCCCGATGCCGGGCACCGCGAACACCGTCTCGACGGCCACCGCGCCGCCCGTCAGCCCCACGGCGACCAGCCCGAACTGGGGGACGAGCGCCGGCAGCGCACGGCGGAGCACCGCCCGCGCGATGACGCCGGGACCGCAGCCGGCCGAGCGCCACAGCCCCACCCACGGCTCGGCGAACACCGACGGCAGCGCGTCGTCCACCAGCCGCCCCAGGATCCCGCCGGCCGGGATGCCCAGCGCGAGCGCGGGCAGCACCAGGTGCCGCGGCTCCTGCCAGCCGTAGGGCGGCAGCCAGCCCAGCCATACCGACAGCGTCACCAGCAGCAGCGTCGCGATGAGGAACTCGGGCAGCGCGCCCAGGGCCGCCGCCGCGGCTCCGGTGCTCCGGCCGCCGCGCAATGAGCCCCGCGCGCCGCGCACCAGCGTCGGCGTGCACAGCACGCACACCAGCACCAGTGTCACGGCCAGCGCCGCGGCCATCAGCGTCAGCGAGACGCTGACGGACGACAGCACCGAGGGCAGCACCGGGCCGCCGTCCACCCAGGAGCGGCCGAGGTCGCCGCGCAGCACGCCTCCCAGCCAGTCGCCGAGCAGCGGCACGGGACCGCCGTCCAGGCCGAGCTCGCGCCGGATGGCCGCGAGCGTCTCCGGTGACGGCTCCTGCTCGGCGGAACGGGCGCGCAGCAGCGACAGCGCCGCGTCGCGACCGGACAACCAGGGCAGCAGCCCGACCAGGACGATGATCGCGATCAGCGAGACGGCGCGCGAGACCAGGGGGGACGCCCTCATTTGAGCCGGGTGTCGAGCGTGACCAGGAGCCGCTCGCGCGGGTCCTTCGCCGAGTCTGCCACCGCGGTGGCATCACCCTGGATGACGCGCTCGTGCAGCATCGGGATCGCGGCATCGGTACGCAGGATCGCCGCCTCGGCCCGCAGGATCGCCGCGCGCCTCGCGGCGCCCGCCTCCGTCGTCGCGGCCTCGCGCACCGCCCGGTCGACGTCCTTGTCGCACAGCTTGGCCAGGTTGAACGAGCCGTCGCAGGTGAAGTCGGCCTGCATGTACGCGACGGGGTCGCCGGAGTCCAGCATCGTCGCCCGGGAGAGGATGAACGCGTCGAACTTGCCGGCCAGCGCGTCCTCCTCGATGTGCGCGTACTCCCGCACCACCAGCGTGACCGTGAACCCGGCGGCCTGGAGTTGCTGCTGCAGCACTGAGGCGATCTCGGGCAGCTCAGGCCGGTCGGAGTAGGTCGCGAGCGAGATCGACGTGCCCTTGGCGTCGGCGGGTGCCGTCCTTTCCGCCAGGGCTCGACGGCCTTCGGCGGCCCACGGGAGGGCGGGCCCCAGCAGGCCCCGCGCGACGTCGGCGCGGCCTTCGTACACGCCATTGACCAGTTGTGCGGCGTTGATCGCGACCCGTACGGCGGCGCGCGCCCCCGGCTCCTTGAAGGGGCCGGTCGCGGTGTTCAGGTAGAGGGTGTTGGTCCGCGGCATCGGCACCTCGCTGATCGTCTCCTTCCGCAGCAGCGCGGCCTGCGAGACCGGCACCGCCTCGGCGATGTGCGCCGCGCCGCTGCGGATGGCGGCGGCGCGCGCGGTGCCGTCCGGGACGAAGGAGACGTCGATGCCGGTGGCCTTGGCCTTCCCGCCCCAGTAGCCGTCGTAGCGGTCGAGGGTCGCGGTCGTGGTGCCGTTGACGCGGGTCAGCTTGAAGGGGCCGCTGCCGGTGCCGACCGGGTTCACCTTGCCGTCCTGGCCGTAGGCGCTTTCGGCCAGGATCGACAGCTGCGGCGAGGACAACCGGTGCGGTACGAGCGGGTCCGGCCCGCCCGTGGTGACGACGACCTTGTCGCCCTCGGCCCTGGCCTTGAGTGCCACGCCGTCCAGGATGCGCGGTTTGGGAGTGGCCTCCGCCGCGTGGGTCAGCGCGCCGGCGGCGGCCTGCGCGCTCAGCCGGGTGCCGTCATGGAAGGTCACGCCCTGACGGACGGTGAACTCCCAGGTCCGGTCGTCACGCCGGGTCCACGCGGTGGCCAGCCCGGGTCGCGCGTTGCCCTGCTCATCCAGGTTGACCAGGGTCTCGGCGGTGGACCAGCGCGACAGCTTGAAGGCGTCGTCGCTCAACGGCGACAGGCCGGCACGCGGGGGCTGGAGCATCGCCACCTTGATCCGGCCACCGGCGGGGGAGGAGCTCTCGCTCTGCCCGTCGGCTGGGAGGGAACACGCGGCCAGTGAAAGGGCACAAGCTGTCATGAGGGCATGCAAAGACCTGGGATTACGCATGGATGGTCCAGACGTGGGGAAATTAGGCGATCGAGAGATTAGCACATTGAAAACCGTTCCCATTTTCGTGCTACTGCCTCGAAGCCGAGCTCGATGAGCGGGTACGTCGCCCTGCCCACGCCCACGGGGTGATGGGGCCGGGGCTGGTGTTAAACGTCGGTCAAACCCCCGGGCGGCGGGATGTGCGCCGCGATCCGCTCGCGGGCGTGCTCGCATTCGGCGAAGCTGTGCGGACAGGCCAGGGCGTGCTCGATGAGCTCCTTGGCCGCGCGAGCCCGCGAGATGCGCTCCTCCAGCTTCGCGACGTGACGGCGCAGCAGGTCGCGGTGGTCCATCGGGCTGGCGGTGGACAGGAGCGAGCGCAGCTCCGGCAGCGTGAAGCCGGCTTCCTTGCCCATGCGGATCAGCGCCACCCGCTCCAGATCGGCGTGCCCGTAACTCCGCCGGCCGCCCGTCTGCCGGGCCGGCCGGAGCAGGCCCATGCTCTCCCAATGCCGCAGCACATGAGTGGGCAGACCGAAGCGCTCGGCCAGTTCGCCGATCGACAGGTCCTCGCTTGACTTCATGTATACATTAACCGGCACCGTGGGCGGCATGATCAAGCAATCGATCGCGGTCACCCGCGTGGTGAACTCCTGTGTGCTGCTCGAGCTGGACGGGCACCAGGTGCTCACCGACCCCTGGTTCATCGAGCGATGGTGGCTGCGCCGCGGCGAGCCACTGGGTCTGCGGATCGCCGACCTGCCTCCCCTGGCCGCCGTCGTCGTCACCAACCCGGCCACCAACCACTGGGATCTGCGCGCCCTGCGCCTCCTGCCGGACAAGGACGTCCCCGTGTACGTCCCCTTCCCGCGCATGGCTCGCCAGGCCAGAGCGCTCGGTTTCCGGAACGCCGAGCGGCTGAGCTGGGGCGAGACCCGGGAGATCGCGCCGGGCCTGTCCATGCGGGTGGTGCCCTCCGGGCGCACTCTGATGTGGCCCAACAACGCCTACGCCTTCAGCACGGCCGACGCCGAGGTCTTCTTCGGCGGGGAGATGGCCGAAGTGGACCCGCTCGAGCGGTACCGGTCCGGACACCGGGCAGTGGACCTCGCCCTGCTGCCGGTCAACGGGCTGCGTCCGGTGTTCGGCCCGCGCCTGGTGATGGATCCAGCCCGCGCGGTGGCCGGGGCGTCCGTCCTGGGTGCGGGGGTGCTGATCCCGGTGCACGACGCCCACGGGCACGATCCGCTGTCGGCGCTGTTCCGGACCGGCGGCACCGCCGCGGACGCGGTGGCGCTGGCCGGGACGCGCTTGCGGGTCGTGGACCTGAGGCCGGGCGAGCGCTGGACACCCGCGCCCTGAGCCGGCCCTTGGTCTATGCGGTACGCGAGACGCCACTTCTCGCGGCGGGTTCCGCGGCGGGACGTTCGGCCGGTTCCGCGGTGCGACGTCCGGCGGGTTCCGCGGCGGGACGTTCGGCCGGTTCCGCGGTGCGACGTCCGGCGGGTTCCGCGGCGGGACGTCCGGCGGGTTCCGTGGCGGGACGTCCGGCGGGTTCCGTGGCGGGACGTTCGAACGAAGGTCCTGGCGGGGCCAGCTCAGGCGTGCCCGCGCCCGTCACGGCCGGTTGCTCTTCCGGCTGACGCTCCGAGGGAGCGGCGGCCTGCGCAGAGGCAGGCGTCTCCCTCCCGGACCGCTCGAAGAAGCGCAGCAGCTCCACCGGCAGCGGCATGACGAGCGTGGAGGTCTTCTCGGCCGCGACCTCCACCACGGTCTGCAGCAGGCGCAGCTGCAGCGCGCCAGGGGTCTCGGTCATGATGGCCGAGGCGTCGGCGAGCTTCCGCGCGGCCTGGAACTCTCCGTCCGCGGTGATCACGCGCGCCCTGCGCTCCCGTTCGGCCTCGGCCTGGCGGGCGATGGACCGCTTCATGGTGTCGGGAAGATGGACATCCTTGATCTCCACGCGGTCGATGTGGATGCCCCATCCCAGCGCGGGGCTGTCGATCATCAGCGCCAGGCCCTTGTTCAGCTCCTCCCGGTTGGAGAGCAGGTCGTCCAGATCGCTCTTGCCGATGATCGAGCGCAGTGACGTCTGCGCCACCTGCTCGATCGCGAACAGGTAGTTCTGCACCGCGATGGCCGCCCGCAGCGGCTCCTCGACCCGGAAGTAGGCGACGGCGTCGACCTGTACGGAGACGTTGTCACGGGTGATGCCCTCCTGCGTGGGCACCGGCATCGTGACGATCTGTACGTTCACCTTCCTCATCCGGTCCACGACCGGGATGAGGAAGGTGAGCCCTGGCTGGCGGATCTCCCGCTGTGCCTTGCCGAAGCGGAAAACCACGCCGCGTTCGATCTGGTTGACGACCCTGACGCTGGAGACCGCCAGCCAGACCGTGATCATGATGATCAGTCCGAGCACAATATTGATGATCATGGCCTCATCCCTCCCTTCAAGGCTAGATCCGGAGACATGCCTGCGTAGGTAAGGAAGTCGTCAAGACCTGGACATCGCCGCCCGCCGCACGCCGCGGAATCAGCGGGTACTACTAGGTAGCTGGTGTTTTTTGATCTATCTCGTGTCGGTCTCTCCTCGTGTGCCAAGGTGATCGATGTAGGTCACCGGGCGTGGGGAGAGATCGAG
>NZ_JBITMP010000041.1:0-103352 GCF_044466425.1 Nonomuraea sp. NPDC049400 | reverse complement strand
GATCTTGGTCGACACTGTTCTAGCAGGGGCTCTGTTGCTGTTTCCGCCGATTTGACGACACCACGAAATCGCTAACTAAGTGGTCTTGGGACTAGCCCGACGAGGTCACCCGATCACACCCGGAACGCGTCGGCGTTCTCCGAGGCCCACTGAGCGAAGCTGCGCGCGTCCCGGCCGGTGATCTCGCGCACGGTCGGGACCACCGTGTAGCCGACCTCCGGGGTGTCGCCCAGGGCGTGGACGAGGAACTCGATGGTCTGCTCGCCCATGCCGTCGGCGGCCCACTTGGCCCGCGCCTCGTCCACGGTCAGCTCCACGTACGCGACGTGCCGGCCGATCGACGCCCCCAGGATCTCGACCTTCTGCCTGAGCGTGATCGCCTCGGGACCCGTCAACACGTACGTCCTGCCGCCGTGGCCGCCCTCGACCAGCACCGTCGCGGCCACGGCGGCGATGTCGCGCTCGTGCACCAGGGCGCTCAGCCGGTCGCCGAACGGCTCCTTGATGACGCCTTCCGTCTTCACCGTGTGAGCCCACCAGCGCAGCGTGTTCGACATGAACTCGACCGGGTGGAGCAGCGTCCACTCCAGGTCGGTCGCGGCCAGCGCCTGCTCGAGCGGGCCGTCCTCGCGCCCGCCGAGCACGGTGGCCCGCCGCACGCCCGCCTCGACGGCCAGCTTCACGAGCGCGGCGCCGTCCGGCAGGGGCGCGTAGTCGTCGCCCGCGAAGTTGATGAAGTGCACGCCGGTGACGCCCTCGAAGGCGTCCTGCAACGACTCGGGCCGGGCGAGGTCTCCGGCGACGACCTCGACGCTCTCGGGAAGCCCGGCCTTGGCGGGGTTTCTGGTCAGGGCGCGTACGTGCTGCCCGGCCGCGAGGAGCTCCTCGACGACGAGACGGCCGACGGTCCCGGTGGCTCCGGTGACGAGGATGGTCATGGCGAACCCCTTAGATCGGAACGGAACGTTCTGCTCTTATATTAGCAGAACGGAACCATTTATTCCGCATACTCCTTGAGCGAGATGGCGTTCGCGGCGCGGTGGATGGGGCCGGCGATCCTGTCGATCATCCGGTCGCGGCCGGGCAGGTGGGGCAGCATCTTGATCATCTTGAGCTGGAACCAGAGGGCCGCGCGCGACCCGATCACCATGCCCTTGACGTTGGCGGGCCCAAGTGCCTGGTTGACCTCGACGAACGGGCGCAGCTCGCGCTCGTACCCCGCCGCCCCGCCGCCCTTCGCCAGCTCGCCCGCCAGCACGTACGCGCCCACGAGCGCCAGGCTCGTGCCCTGCCCCGAGGCGGGCGAGGCGCAGTACGCCGCGTCGCCCACGAGCACGACGCGCCCCTTCGCCCAGTGGTCCATGTGGATCTGGGTGACCGAGTCGAAGTAGAAGTCCTTGGCGTCGCGTGCGGACTCGAGCAGCGCGGGCACCTCCCATTCGACGCCCCGCATGGCCTTCACCAGCAGGTCCTTCTGGGCGTCCGGGTCGCGGTGGTCGTAGGCCAGCGGCCGCGACGACCACATGAACAGGGCCTTGGCGCGGGTGTCCTGCCTGGTGCTGTAGACGTTCGCGGTCCTGCCGGGGGTCGCGTGCACGGCCTCCTCGCGGTCCAGGCGCAGCGTGTTGGGCACCGTGCAGATCGAGATGTAGTAGCCGAGGTCGCGGGCGTACCGGGACTCCTCGCCGAAGGCGATCCTCCTGGTGTTGGAGTGCGCGCCGTCGGCTCCGACGACCAGGTCGTACCTGCGTGGGGCCGAGCGCTCGAACGTCACCGTGCCGTCTTCGGCGATCCCCGTGATGGAGTCGCCGAAGACGTACTCGACGTCGTGGCGCGTGAGGTCGTACAGCAGCTCGTTCAGGTCGCCGCGCATGATCTCGACGTCGTCGCCCGCGCGCCCGCCGAACAGGGCGGCGTCCATCGCCGCGGCCTTCCTGCCCCTGGCGTCGTAGTAGGTGGCGATCCGCATGTCCGTGCTCCTGGCGCGCACCGCGTCCATGATCCCCATGCGCTCGATCACCTGGAGGGCCGCGCCCCGGATGTCCACCTTGTAGCCGCCCTCGCGGATGGAGGGTGCCCGCTCGACCACTGTCACGTCGAAGCCGTGCTGCTTGAGCCAGTACGCCGCCGCGGTGCCGGCGATGCTCGCGCCGGAGATCAGGATGTCCGTCATGGCCATGACGGTACACATGTCTCAGACGCTTGTCTAGAACGAGTTTTCAAGACAACTGTGCTAGCCTCTGGGCATGGGAAACAGGGAAGATCTGCTGGCCGGGGCGAAGCAGTGCCTGATCGAGAAGGGTTATTCGCGCACGACGGCGCGCGACATCGCCAACGCTTCCGGGGTGAGCCTGGCGGGCATCGGCTACCACTTCAAGTCGAAGGAAGCGCTGATGAACGAGGCGCTTTTCGAGGCGATGCGGGAGTGGGGCGACGAGCTCGGGGCCACCCTGTCGGCCGACGTCGGGGCGGACGCGACGCCGCTGGAGCGGTTCGAGGCGGCCTGGGATCGGGTGACGGAGTCGTTCTCCAGGCTCCGGCCACTGTGGGTGACGCAGTTCGAGTTGCTGGGGCAGATCGACCACGTGCCCGAGGTGCGCGAGCAGCTGGTGCAGTCCATCAAGGAGGCGCGGCTGGGGCTCGCCGAGCTGTTCGAGGGCGCGGAGACCGGGACTGATCCGGAACGTGAGCGGCTGGTGGGGACGGTCTACCAGGCCATGCTGACGGGGTTCCTGTCGCAGTGGCTGCTGGACCCGGACAGTGCGCTGTCGGGCCGCGAGGTGGTCACGGCCCTGCGCATGATCGCCTCCTGACGGCGCTTGCGGGTCAGAAGGCGCTTATGGTGGCCGGGGCGCGTTCGGCGCGGCTCAGGGTGCGGACGACCGCCGTCGCCCCGTGCCGGTGCACGGCCAGCCGGGCCAGCAGCTCCACCACGGGGTCGATGACCGATGAGGGCAGCTCCGGAGTGTCCAGGCCCACGCTCGCGGCCAGGTCGTCCGAGTGCACGACCAGCTCCACCAGCCGCGTCAGCAGGAAGTCGTCGAGCCGCAGCGACCAGCCCGACGGCAGGGCCACGACCCGGTCGGCGGGCTCGGCCGCCAGGGCGGCGGTCTGCAGGTCGAGCAGCGCCTGCGTCCTTTCCACCAGCGCCACGGGCCCGTCCGCCGCGGCCGCCTGGCCGCCGCGCCTGACGCTCACGTTGCTCTCGTGGTCGAGCCCCGCCTGCACCCACGGCGACCTCGAATAGTGCTCCAGGAGCCCGATCGGCTCCTGGACCTGCCCGTTCGGCGGGAGCACGTCACGGACCCTGACGAGCTGGTGGGCCAGGTGCCCGGCCAGCCCCGCGACGCTGAACTCGGTGAGCGCGCTCGGCTTCTCCCAGGCCGCCGCCACCGCGGGAGCGCGCAGCAGCGACACCGCCGACTCCGCGGCCACCAGATAGGACTGCCTGATTTCCCCCATTTGCTGCCCTTCTCCTGATTTCAGGTGGTAACCCGCGCCAAGACTATCCCCCGGACAATCAGCGCGAGCGCCGCCATATGCCGGCCAGGCTCAGGAGGTCAGTGCCTTCCTGATCGCCGATCTGACGAACGCGCGGGCCAGCCTGCCCCTCCTGAAGCGGCTCAGCACCGGCGCCGCAGTCCCGTACCTCCGGGCCCGCACGTCGGCCACCACCTTCTCCGGCGCCCCCAGCTCGGCGAGCACGTCCAGGGCCTCCCGCTTGCTGATCAGGCGTCCCTCCCGCAGCGTGACCGTGGCCCTGGCGACCGTCAGCATGCCCAGGTCCACCCAGATGTCGCGCAGCCAGCGCCGCCGCCCGCGCGTCTTGACGAGCCAGAAGTCACGTAAATCGGTCCGTACGAACTCGGCCACCTCCTCGTCCGACACGGGAGGCAGCAGGGCGGCGGGCGGCGGGCCGTACAGCTGGAGAGCCCCGTCGTGCAGCTCGCGGCGGGTGATCGCGGTGACGGGGCGGCGGAAGATCTCCTCGTGGGCCCACGTCACGTGCTCGGTGGAGTGGTCGGCCAGCTCCTGTCTGGCCATGTACGAGCAGTGCAGCCCGGCCGCCAGCGGCTGGTCGAGCGCCCGGTGGGCGGCCTTGATGCGCCGCCACTGCTCCATCGTCACGGGCGTGTCCACGACCGCGATCAGGTCGAGGTCGCTGCGTCCCGGCTGGTAGTCGCCGGCCGCCAGCGAGCCGTGCGCCCATAGTGCGACCAGGGGAACGATGGGCTCGATGCCCTGGAGAAAGTCGCTCAGCAGTCGTTCGGTCGCTGTGTGCATATTGGCAACTATGATCGATGCGCGACCGAGTGGGAAGGTCGCCCCTGATCACGAGGGGTGTTGAGGGCGATCGCCGCGGACCGCTCCCCGACACCCCGGTCAGGTCATCACGGTGTATCGAACAGCGCGCTCACCGACTCGCCGTCGTGGA
The DNA here is from genome assembly GCF_044466425.1 of Nonomuraea sp. NPDC049400. Classification (NCBI taxonomy): domain Bacteria; kingdom Bacillati; phylum Actinomycetota; class Actinomycetes; order Streptosporangiales; family Streptosporangiaceae; genus Nonomuraea; species Nonomuraea sp. NPDC049400. Next base: position 98,917 of record NZ_JBITMP010000041.1, on the reverse strand, counting down.
TGCGGCGCATGGCCTCGGCCAGGGCGGGTGCGATCGACAGCACGGTGAGCTTCTCGCTGGGCTTGGGCGGCGGCACGGTGTTGGTGCAGACGATCTCCGCGACCTCGGGCAGCGCGCTCAGACGTTCGACCGCCCCGCCCGCGAACAGCCCGTGCGTGCACGCCACCCGCACCGAACGCACGCCGCGCTCGCGCAGCCGGTCGAGCAGCTCGATCACCGTGCTGCCCTTGGCGATCTCGTCGTCCAGGATGATCACGTCCTTGTCCGCGACATCGCCGATCACGGAGCTGATCACCACGCGGTCGTCGCTGAAGCGCTGCTTGGCGCCCATCGCGACCTCGGTGCCGAGCAGGCGGGCGAAGTGTGCCGCCTCCTTGGCGTTGCCGAGGTCGGGGGAGACGACAACCGTGTTCGACAGGTCGTACTGGCGGAAGTGCGCGGCCAGCTCGCGCAGCGCGTGCAGGTGGTCGACCGGGACGCTGAAGAAGCCGTGCACCTGCGGCGAGTGCAGCGTCATCGCCAGCACCCGGCTGGCGCCCGCCGCCACCATCAGGTCGGCGACCAGCCGGGCGCCGATCGAGATGCGCGGGGCGTCCTTCTTGTCGGACCGTGCGTACGCATAGTGGGGCAGAACCACGGTGGTCCTCGCCGCCGACGCGCCCCTGGCCGCGTCGAGCATCAGCAGCAGCTCGACCAGGTGCTCCTGTACGGGCGGCACGAGCGGCTGGATGAGGAACACGTCGCGCTCGCGGCAGTTGGCCTGGAGCTGCACCTCGAGCACGTCATTGGCGAAGCGCTCGATCTTCACCGGGTGGAGTGGCGTGCCCAGATGGCTGCAGATCTCTTCGGCCAGCTCGGGATGGGCGCTGCCGCTGAAAACCGTGATGTCTCGCACGATTTCGTAAGCATAGCCACCTGGCCTGGGCGTTCATGCGAGCAGGTCGGGGTTCAGCGCGTCGAGGTCGGGCAGGACGCGCCACGCCAGGGCCAGCGCGTCCGGCGCGGGCGGGTAGCGCGGATGCGGCACGGCGATCACCCGCATGCCCGCCGCGTGCGCCGAGCGCAGCCCGTTGCTCGAGTCCTCGACCGCCACGCACTCCTGGGGATCGACCCCGATCCGCCGGGCTGCCTCCAGGTATCCGTCGGGCGCGGGCTTGCCGCGCTCGACCTCCTCGGTCGAGACGGTGGCCGCGAAGCACTCCTTGAGCTCTGCCGCGTCCAGCACGACGTCGATCAGCGTCCGCGGGGACGAGCTGGCCAGCCCCAGCGTGATCGACTCGGACAGCCGCCGCACCGTCTCCACCGCCCTCGGCATCAGCGGCACCTCGTCGCGGTAGTGGGCGGCCATCTGGTCCACCACCCTGCGCGCGATCTCGTCCGGGGGCAGCGACACCCCGAGCGAGTGCAGGTAGGCGGCCCACTCCGCGGTGCTCATGCCCATGAGCCTGGACTGCGTGTCCGGCTGCCACGTGCCGCCGTGATCGGCGACGAAAGCCCGCCGCACCTCCTCCCACACCGGCTCGGAGTCCACCAGCACGCCATCGAGGTCGAACACACACGCATTCACCCGACAAGCCAATCACACGGCTCACGACATGCCCTTATTGCCCTAGATTCATGCTATTAGGGCAGTTTATTGAGCTATCCGGGCCGATTCCCGGGCACTCGGCATGGCATGGCAGACCTTCCAAATCACGACAAGGGCGACTTCGTGGACGCGGACCGCGGGTTCATCGGGAAGCTCAGCCCGGCAGTGATCAAGACTGCGGACAGCAGGGTCATCTGGGACAACGACGCCTACGAGTTCCTCCGGGGGGAGTGCCCGGAAACGGCCCATCCCAGCCTCTGGCGACAGGGCCAGCTGTGTGCCAGGCAGGGTCTGTACGAGGTCGCGGAGGGGGTCTACCAGGTACGCGGCCTGGACCTGTCGAACATGACCCTGGTCGAGGGCGAGCGCGGCGTCCTGGTGATCGACCCGCTGATCTCCACAGAGTGCGCCGCCGCCGCGCTGAAGCTGTACCGCGACCACCGCGGTGCCCGCCCGGTCACCGGCGTGATCTACACGCATTCGCACGTGGACCACTTCGGCGGCGTACGCGGCGTCACCGAGGGAGACGTGCCGATCCTCGCCCCCGCCGGTTTCATGGAGCACGCGGTGGCGGAGAACGTCTACGCGGGCCCCGCCATGACCCGCCGCGCCGTCTACATGTACGGCACCGCGCTGCCCCGCTCGCCGGAGGGCCAGATCGGCTGCGGCCTCGGCATGACCAACTCGACGGGCACCGTGTCGCTCATCCCGCCCACGCTGGACGTCACCCGTACCGGACAGGAGGAGAGCATCGACGGGATCCTGCTGGTCTTCCAGCTCACACCGGGCACGGAGGCTCCCGCCGAGATGAACTTCCTCCTCCCCGACCGCCGCGCCCTGTGCCTGGCCGAGAACGCCACCCACAACCAGCACAACATCCTCACCCTGCGCGGCGCCCCGGTGCGCGACGCCCGCCTCTGGGCGCGTTACCTGAACGAGGCGATCTCGCTGTTCGCCGACCGCGCCGACGTCGCCTTCGCCTCTCACCACTGGCCCACCTGGGGGCGCGACGGCATCGTACGGTTCCTCGGGGAGCAGCGGGACATGTACGCCTACCTGCACGACCAGACACTGCGGCTGCTCAACAAGGGCCTGACCGGGCCCGAGATCGCCGAGGCCCTGCACATGCCGCCCGGGCTGGAGCAGGCCTGGCACACGCGCGGCTACTACGGCTCGGTCAGCCACAACGTCAAGGGCATCTACCAGCGCTATCTGGGCTGGTTCGACGGGAACCCGGCGCGTCTGTGGGAGCACCCGCCGCGGGAGAGCGCGCTCCGGTACGTCGAGTGCCTGGGCGGGGGCTCGGCTGTGGTCGAGCTCGCCAGGCGCTACATCAGGGAGAACGACCTGCGCTTCGCCGCCCAGCTGCTCAACCACGCCGTCTTCGCCGACGAGGGCAACAAGGAGGCGCGTGACCTGCTCGCCGAGGTCTACACGCGGCTCGGCCACGGCGCCGAGAACGCCACGTGGCGCAACTTCTACCTCATGGGCGCCCTCGAGCTGTCCGAGGGCATCGTGCCGGCCACCGTGGACACCGCCTCGCCGGACCTGCTGACCGCGCTGAACGTGGAGCAGATCTTCGACTCGATCGCCATCCGCGTGGACGGTCCACGCGCCTGGAACGAGCGGTTGTCGATCGACTGGCAGCTGACCGATCTGGGGGAGCGGCATCGTACGACGTTGTCCAACGGCGCGCTCATCCATCAGCGGGAGCCGGCGGACGAGAGCGCGGACCTGACGCTCCGGCTGACGAAAGAGCAGCTCGTGGGGCTGCTGTCGGGCAAGGGCGTCGGGGGTGTGGAGCGCGAGGGGGACACGGGGGCGCTGCAGCGGCTGGTCGCCGTACTCGACCGGCCGGCGCCCGACTTCGCCATCGTGACGTCCTGACCCTGGCCGCGACGCCCTGAACCCTGGCCTCGACCTCCGGATCCGTCAGTCCGAGCCCTCGACCTCGAGCGCTCTGCAGGTCAGCACCAGGAGCGTCACCACGGCAGCCCCGACGCCCGGGCCCACCACGAGCGGCAGGGTCAGCTCGCCGGCATGCCACGCCGCCGCCAGGATCGCCGCCGACGTCACCACCGCCACCCCGAACATCGCCGCCCACAGCGGCAGCAGGTCCAGGTACACGAACAGCAGCGGGAACGCCAGCCAGACGAACGGCGGCGCCATCGCGGCGAGCACCATCCATCCGGTCGTCACCACCACGAGCCACACGGGGCCGCGCGCCTGGACCGCCGCCAGGCCGCCGGCGGCATATGCCAGGCCGAGCAGCACGCCGCCGACGGCCACGGCGACGTGGTCCTCGCGCAACGAGCTCACCACGGCGATCGCGAGCAGCCCGCAGACGGTGGCGTGCACCGCCCACCGCAGCAACCGCGACGGAGCGTCCATCATTACTCACCAAGAGTAACAACGGTCATGAGCGAGGTCACGTGCCGCGAGGCCGCCAGGCGAAGATCTGGTCGCCCGCGTTCGTGCCGCGTCCGTCCGACGCCGGATCGCATGCCCTTGGGATCAGGCCGGCTGTTCGGGGCGGTGTGAGCACACCGCTCAGAACCGGGTCACCTGCCGCAGTTGCCCCACTTGTCGCGACCGCCCTTCCCCTCAGAGGCGGAGCCCGGGCTCTGGATGGTGCCCGAGTACTTGACGCACAGACCACGCGCGAACAGCTTCACCGGCTTGGTGTGCCTGCTGTAGACGCCCGAGGCCGTCGCGGAGGAGGTCAGCGGAGGAGTGGTGGTCTGGACGGTCAGCGTGGCGCCCATCCGGACCTTGGCGTGGTTGACGTCGAACAGGGTCCGGAACGTCACTACGCAGTTGTAGCCGTTCCTCCTGTTGTAGAGCAGGAAGACCTTGCCGAGCTCGGCGCCCTGCCTGCCCTTGATCGTCCGGACGCCGTCCTTCACCACACGGAAACCGCTGCCGCAAACGCTCTGCGGCGTCTCGGTGGTCGCCTGCGCGGGCGCGGCGGTGGCGAGCGTTCCGGCGGCAAGGAGGGTGGCGGCGACGATCGTCTTCGCGGACATGAACACTTGCGTTCCCTTCATAGATCGAACACCGGATTAGAGACCGTGTCCGATCAAGAAGTTCACTGGTTCCCGTTCAGAATGTTCATTTGCAGCGGGTCGGGTCCAGTGCTCCACGCGTCCGCTCACACGCCACCGCCCTGGTCCCGCCGCCTACGACCTGGCCCGCACCGAACCCGAGTGCAGGGCGGCGGGCGATGAACACGTACTCGCGGTTGTCCTCGGTGAAGGGCTCGCGGCCGAATCCACCGTACAGCGCTTCCCAGCTCAAGCCCGGCGACCTCGCGCCCGCCATCGAGGCGCGCGGCGATGTGATGGTCGAAGGTGATGGCGTTCCAGGGAACCGCCCTTCCGGCATGAGCGAGGCGGCGACCCGCTCGAACGTGCGGCGGCGGTCGGCCCAGGTCGGCAGGTGCTGGAGCGATCGGAAGGGGCAGTAGACCAACGCCGCCGGCTCGTCCAAGGCGAGGTCACGCATGTCACCCTCGCGAAGGCGATCATGAGCCGATGGCAACGACTTGGGACGAGCACTGGAAGCCGTTGCCGCCCATGGCCATCCGGACTCGCCCGATTCGGGCAAGCTTGGGGCAGTAGGTTCCGGCCGGGCTGATCAGTTGAGGGGGCAGCGTGCGGGCGAGGTTGCGCAAGCTGTACGCGGGCGGGCAAGAGTTCGTATGGAGCGGCCGGATCCACCACGTGGCCGGCAACCGCGACTGCCACAGGTGTGTCCGCTTGCGCGTTTGGGGCGCCGGGAAGAACAGCCGTGCGCTCGAGGTGGATCTGTTGTCGAAGGCTGTCCTGCCGTGGGGCTGTGCGACTGACTCCGCCTATCCGACCCCGAAGGACGTGCGGAAGGTCATCGACTACGCCTTGCTGCATGGCTGGGATCCCGACCTCGCCGCCGAGAGCTTCTTCTTGAGCGAGAGCGAGCACGCTGCCGAGTTCGAGCTGACCGACTTCCTCATCACCGATCGCCTGAGAGACGAGGGGGCGCCGGATCCAACCACGCGAGTGCTCGACGCCGCCGAGACCGCACCGCCGGCCAACCGTTCCTAAGGGCTGAGCATGAGCTGCACCTGCTCAGCCGAACCGAAGGACGACCCGCCCTTCACCCATCGAGCACGAAGCGGTAGACGATCGAGTTCCGCCGTTGGAACCCCACCCGTTCATACAGGCGATTCGCCGCCTCCCTGGACGGCCGCGACGTGAGATCGACCGTGCGAGCCCCTGTCTCTCTCGCCAGTTCGAGGGCTCTGTCCGTCAGCGCCGCAGCAACCCCCTGCCCACGGGCTGTCTCGTCCACCACGACGTCTTCGACACGCGCACGAAGCCCGGAAGGCAGCGGAAAGGTGACCAGAGTCAGGGTTCCAACGATCTGCCCTTGAACGCGAGCCGCCAGCACCGTGTTCGATTCGAAGGCCAGCAGCCGGGCCACGGCTTCACGATCGAGCGCTTTCGCGGTCGTCGACAATTGCGGCAACAGCCGGCCGAGCGCGGCCACGACATCGTCACTCGCCTCACGGATGATTTCAATGTCGACGCCCATGAGCCCGACCTTATCGATCGGCGTGGGAGTTGATCTCCTGATGGCGCCGCAGGACGGCTCTGGCCAGGTCGGCAGGGGTTCGCCTCGGCTCATCCGTTCACAGATCGGCGGATACGGACTGGTGCTGCTCAGGCAGCTGGCTTTCCGGGTGTGCCCATACCAGGACGTTGTCGTGCCGTTCCCGTTGAAAGAAGGCGAGCACCTCCTGATCGGAGTGGCGCAGGCTGAAGTGCGTCAAGACGAACAGCGTGTCCGGGTGCGCCTCGATCACGGGTTTGAGCCGGCTCCAGACCGTGTGCCCGACCCGGTCGGCGCGGGACAGCTCGCTGTCGTGGAGAAAGGTGCACTCGGTGATGATGACCGGGTAGGTGAACAGCCAGGGGTTTCGCTCGAACACCGACACATGTGTATCGCCCAGGAAGGCGAAAAGAGGACGGCGTACCTGCCGGTCGACCGCTACGCCTTCGCGCCGTTTCTGCGCCATGATCCGGCCGAACTCCGCGCCGCGTCCGTCCCGGACGAGGGCGGCCCGCAGCTCCTGGAACTCGGGCAGCAGTTCCTTGCCGTTCTCACTGAACGCGTAGCCGACGCAGGGCACCTTGTGCTCGCATCGCACCACGCGGACGTGGTGGCCACGCGAACCGAAAGTGAATTCGTCGTCCTGCCGCACGCCGTGGAGACGATAGGCCGGGGCGAGCGCCGGATCGTACGGCGCCGCGTGATTCAGTTCGGCGGACGCACGCAGGAAGGTCTCCACGTAGGCAGCGCCTCGGCAGGCAGGTAGATGTCGGTGCCGGCTGCTCTGGAGGCGAGGTAGTCGAGATCCTTGGCGTGGTCGTGGTGCGTGTGCGTCAGGAAGATCACCCCATGCGGCTGACCGGCGCTATTGGGAGAGTGCTCATGGCCGTACTGTTTTCCGCATGAAGCTGCTCTCCGTCAACATCGGCAAGCCCCGGCGCAACCCGTGGAAGGGTCTCAGCGCGACAGGCATCGACAAGCGGCCCGTTGACGGTCCGGTCGCCGTCTCCGCTCCCGGCCCCAAGGGCACCGGCGCGGTCGGTCTCGAGGGCGATCGTGTCTACGACGTGAAGCACCACGGCGGTTCCGACCAGGCCGTTTACGCCTATGCCCGCGAGGACCTCGACGGTTGGCAGACCGAGCTGGACAGGCCGCTCGCCAACGGCGTCTTCGGAGAGAACCTCACGACCCTTGGTGTCGACGTCAACGGCGCTCTGATCGGCGAGCGTTGGCGCATCGGGTCCACGGTGGTCCTGGAGGTGTCGTGCGCGCGGATCCCGTGCGCGACCTTCCAGGGGTGGCTGGAGCGCGACGGGTGGATCAAGCGGTTCACGCAGGCCGCACTGCCGGGTGCGTATCTGCGCGTGATCGAGCCCGGGACCATCCGTGCCGGCGACCCGGTCGAGATCGTCCACCGGCCCGGCCACGACGTGACCGTCGCGCTCGTGTTCCGTGCGATGACACTCGAACCTGATCTGCTGACGCAACTGCTGGCCGCCGACGCGCTGCCGCAGGAGGACAGGGAACTGGTCCGTAGGCGTACGACCGCGTAGATGGCTCGGGACAGGCCCGTCCTCGCTCTCGGGTCAAGCGCGCCGGGCGACCAGCCGTCCCGCGTACTCCTTGACGGCCAGCGCCAGGGCCAGGGACTCGGGGCCCAGCAGCAGGCCCGCGCAGAGCAACCGGTACCAGAATCCGGCAGTCAGGGGGCCCTCGGCCAGGCCTTCGGCCGTCCACTGCAGGACCTCCACGATGACCGGCAGCAGCAGGAAGCCGAACCAGGCGGCCACGCCGAGGAATCCCGCGAGCCACAGCCAGCGGAACCAGCGTCCGGTACGCAGGTCGGTTTCGGTGGCGTCCGCCAGTTCCTCGGCTTCCTCCGCCGTCAGCCTCCCGAAAGCCTGCCGCAGCATCAGCGACTTCACGCGCCACAGATTCCGGCAGCCCAGGGCGTTGACCATCACCGCGTAGAGATCGGTGCGGAGAAAGACCAGGCTCTGCCAGAGCATCTGGATGACCTTGATGAGCGCCCAGGCGGCCAGCAGCGACGCGACCGTGCCGGGGGCCGACCAGAGGCCGGTGTCGATCAGCAGCCGGCCGGTGAGCAGCACGGCGAGCAGTACGGAGTCCACGGCCAGGCCCGCCAGCAGCGGGCCGTACCGCTGGCGGCGCGGGAGCGTCCACAGTTGGGTGAGATCAGTTTCGAAGACGAGCATCCACATGCGGCGGTCGACCCCGAAGCGGGTCTGGATGCCGAGAGCCCGCGCGCCGAGCCAGTGGCCGCACTCGTGGCTGGCCGCCGCGAACCACACGAAGGGGATCCAGGCCAGCGTGCTCAGCCCGGTGTCGTCGAAGGCGAAGGCGTCCTCGGCCGGGTTGGGGATCAGGCCGGGCCGGAGTGCGAAGACGCCCAGCGAGTAAAGCAGGCAGGCGGCATAGAAGGTCCAGGCCACGGGGCCGAAGAAGGGGCGTACCGTCTCCGGGCGGATGCTGGTCATCCAGCGGCGGGCCTGAATGGGTGCGGTGCGGACGGGCTCCGACGCGGCGCCGTCCCCCGCATCCTCGTCGCCGGCGTCCTCGGCCAGGAAGCCGAGCTCCCCGAGGGTTTCGACGAACGACGGCACGTTGACCGGCTGGCCGGCGAACTCCTCGGCCTCGGCCGCCGCCTCTTCGATGCTCGCTCCCCGCTGCAGGGCGGCGATCACCACCCCGCCGACCGCCGGGATCGTCACGAAGGTGCCGGTGGCGGGGTCGCCCACCAGAACCTCGTCCTCGCCCTCGGGTACGACGCTGAGCGGCCTGAGCCTGACCGTGGCGGAGCCGGGAGTGGTCACCGGCGCTCACCCTCGCGCGGCGGGGCCTGCAGGCAGACCCGGCATTCCGGGTTCCCGGGCAGGGGCTGCCACTCGGGCACCAGCCCCTTGCGCAGATCGAGGGTGACGCGGAACCCGGCCGCGCGGGGCGGTTCGTAGCCGGTGAGGTAGCGCTGCGCCTCGAAGGCCAGCAGCGAGCCGACCTGCATCGCCATCGGCCCGGTGAGCGGGTTGCTCAGCTTCATGTTCTCCACGATCCGGTAGGCGACCCCCTCCGAGCTGTCCTCGGCGGGCCGGTCCGCGTAGTCGCAGGCGAGGCACGGCGTCCGGCCCGGGTCCACGGAGAGGTACATCAGCTGGGTACGGTTGGCGCCCCCCAGCACGTACGGGACGCCGGCCCGGACCGCGGCCTCGTTCGCCCAGAGATTGGCGTGCGGATGGCCGTCGAGGCCGCCCGCCATCAGGTCGATGTCCTGGACCAGGTCCGCGAGGTCCTCGGGGGCGGAGATCCAGCGGTCGACGGCGTTCACCTTGATGCTCGGGTCGTAGTCGCGCACCCACGCGGCCGCGCGCTCGGCCTTCGACAGGCCGATGTCCGCATGCCGGTAGAGGAACTGCCGGGAGAAGTTACGGGGTTCGACGCGGTCCTGGTCGACCAGCGTCATCTCGCCGACGCCGAGGCCGGCCAGGCACTGCACCAGGGAGGAGCCGCCTCCGCCGACGCCCAGCACCAGGACGTGGGCCTCGCGCATCGGCCGGAGGAACCCGGCGCGCCGGCGGTCAAGGGCGGAGTAGGTGCCGTAGAAGCAGAGGTTCGAGAAGTGTCGTTCGTCCTCGTCCGGGTCTCCGAGGGTCCTGCCGTCGGCGTCCTCGACCAGGCCCAGGCCGTCGAGCCCGCTCAGGCCCCGGCTGACGTCCTCCTCGGAGAGCTGGAACCCCTGCCTGCCGAGGGCGTCGCTCAGCTCGGCGGCGGTCTGCGGGGCCCGGCGCAGCTCGCTCAGGAGCGCGGCCACCTGACCGTCGGGATCGTTCAGGGTGATCGCCTCGCGCGCGTCGAAGACCACCAGGAGATCCTCGCCGGTCGCCTCCCATTCACATTCCTTCAACGCCACACGCATCGTGCCTCCCGAGCCAGTACGCATGTTGGGCCCCGGCGGGGAGGGACAAGGGCGCGTACGATGAGGAGCGTCTTGTCTCCCTCCCCGCGGGAGAAATCGTCAGGCGATGTCAGCGCCTCACGTGGACGGGTTCTGGGTGGCCTTGACGGACTCGACCTTCTTGACCTTGATCTCCATGATGTTCCTCCTCGTGAGGTTCCACGGCCTTACGTGCCGCTTGTGAAAAGACTGATGGTTGGTACTGAAATGGCGCTGATTTTCCGCTGAGTTGGCGGTTAGGCTGCCAAGCATGATCACGCCGGGCACTCATCGAGGCATGTAGTGGCTGGAGGCAGGGACGAGTGACCGTGGACGGCGTTGGGTTCCGTCTGTTAGGGCCGGTGGGAGTGTGGGACGCCGGGCGATGGCTGGGCCCGTCCGTCGCGCAGCAGCGGACCGTGCTGGCGATGCTGTTGCTCGAAGTGGGGCGTCCGGTGCCCGTGACGCGGCTGGAGACCGCGCTGTGGGGCGCCGAACCGCCCGAGTTCTCCCGCAACGCCGTGCAGGGGCACATCTCCAGGCTTCGCCGGCTGCTGGCCCCGTTCCCCGAGGTGGCGCTGGCGACCTCGGCGCGCGGCTACCGCCTGGCGGTGGAGCGCGAGCGCGTCGACCTGTACCGCTTCCGCGAACTGGTCCGCGAGGCCGGCGAGAGCGAGCCGGAGCGCGCCGTCGGCCTGCTGCGTGGCGGGCTGGCGCTGTGGCAGGGCGCGCCCCTGGCGGACGTCGCAGGCCGGTGGCTGCCCGACGTCGTCGTGCCGGGCCTCGAGGAGGAGCGGCTGGCGGCACTGGAGCAGCGGGCCGCGCTCGACCTGCGGCAAGGGCGCCATCATGAAGTGGCGGCGGAGCTGGCGGCCCTGGTCGTTGAGAACCCGCTGCGGGAACGGTTGGTGGCCCTGCTGATGACGGCGTTGCTGCGATGCGACCGCCGCACCCAGGCGCTGGCCGTCTTCCGTCGCGTCAGGCGCCGCTTCGCCGAGGATCTGGGCATCGAGCCCGGCGAGGAACTGCAACGGCTGCACCAGGCGATCCTCGCCGGCCGGGAGGAGACGGCCGGGACGACAACCGCCGCGACCGCCGCCACCGGTACGGCCGGGACGGCCGGGACGGCAACCGCCGCGACCGGTACGCCCGCCCTCGCGGTGCCGCGGCACCTCCCCCCGGACATCGAGCTGTTCACCGCCCGCGAGGAGGAGCTGGCCGCCCTGGACCGGCTGACGCTCCCGGCCGCCGGCTCCTCGCCCTCGGCGCAGGCGCAGGCGGAGGCGCTGGCGCTGGCGCCGTGCGTCATCACCGGCACCGGCGGCGTCGGCAAGACCACCCTGGCCGTGCACTGGGCGCACCGGGTACGCGACCGTTTCCCCGACGGTCAGCTCTACGTGAACCTCCAGGGGTTCGGCCCCACCCACATCGCCCGGCCGCCGGCCGAGGCGGTGCGGCTGTTCCTGGACGCCCTCCAGGTGCCGTCGCAGCTGATCCCCGCAACGCTGGAGGCGCAGGTCGGGCTCTACCGCAGCCTGCTGGCGGAGCGGCGCATGCTGATCCTGCTCGACAACGCCCTCGACGCCGACCAGGTCCGGCCGCTGCTGCCCAACGCGCCCGGCTGCCTGGCCCTGATCACCAGCCGTGCCGAGCTGACCGGCCTGGTCGCGGCGGAGGGCGCCCGTACGCTGTCACTGGGGCTGTTCTCTCCCGCGCACTCCCGCGAACTCCTGACGCGCCGGCTCGGCGTGGACAAGGTGGGCGCCGAGCCGCAGGCGGTCGACGACATCGTCTCCCGGTGTGCCGGGCTGCCGCTGGCCCTGGCCATCGTGGCCGCCCGGGCCCATGCCCGCCCGGCGTTCCTGCTCGGCACGCTCATCTCGGGACTCGACGGCCTCGACGTCTTCGACGGCGGCGACGCGGCGACGAACATGCGCACGGTGTTCTCCTGGTCCTACCGCGCGCTCAGCCCGGACGCCGCCCGGCTGTTCCGGCTGCGCGGCCTCCTGCCGGCGCCTGAGATCTCCACCGCCGCGGCCGCCAGCCTGGCCGGGATTCCCGTACGGCAGGCCAACCGCCTGCTGACCGAGCTGACGCGGGCCCATCTGGCGGCGGAGCGCTCCCCGGGGCGTTACGGCTGGCACGACCTGCTCAGGGCGTACGCCGAGGAGCTGACCCTCCTCCACGACTCGGAGGCCGAGCGCCGCGAGGCGCTGCACCGGCTGCTCGACCACTACCTGCACAGCGCACACCTCGGCGACCGGCTCCTGGACCTGTACCACCGCGTGCCGCTGGCCCTGGCGCCGCCGCTGCCCGGCGTGGTCCTGGCCCGCATCACCGACCGCGCGCAGAGCCTGGCGTGGTTCGGTCGCGAGCACCGGACGCTGCTGGCGGCGATCCGGCATGCCGCGCGCTCCGGGTTCGACGCGCATGCCTGGCAGCTGGCGGGCGCCTGCTGGGGTTTCCTGTCCCAGGAGGGACGCTCCGACGACCAGGTGGCCATGCACCACATCGCGCTGGAGGCGGCGGCACGGCTGAACGACCCGGCCGCGGAGGCCCACGCCCGCGTCGGGCTCGCCCAGGCCCTCATCCGGCTTGGCCAGGACAGCGCGAGCGAGTCCCATCTGCGGGAGGCACTCGCCCTGTTCGGCGGCCTCGGCGACCAGGTCGGGCAGGGGGTCTGCCTCATCTACCTCAGCGTGCTGAAGGACCGCCACGGCCAGTACGCGGAGGGGCTGGCCCTGAGCGAGCAGGCGCTGCGGCTGTACCGGACCGCCGGCGACCGGGCGGGCGAAGGCCGGACCCTGAACAACATCGGCTGGTTCCACGCGCAGCTCGGGGCGTACGGGGAGGCGTTGCGCCGCTGTGAGGAGGCGCTGGCCATCCACCGCGAACTGGACGACATGCCCGGCGAGTCGGCCACGCTCGACAGCATGGGCCACATCCATCACCTGCTCGGTCAGTACGAGGAGGCGATCGCCTACTACCAACGGTCACTGGCCTGGCGCCGGGGCGGGAAACGCGCGCTCGGCGCCCGTACCCTGCGGCGGCTGGGCGAGGCCCAGGTAGCGGCGGGGCGGGTGCGCGAGGGCAGCGACACCCTGCGGCGCGCCCTCGACCTCATCGCCGAACTGGCCCCGGGCGACGCGGACGCGCTCCGCGCGAGGATCAACAGCCTCAGCGAGCCGGACGAACCGCCGGCCTAGGCGTGTGCTGAAGACTTCAGGCTCGGGTCGGTGCGTACGGCCTTGGCGGGGGCCTCATCGCCGGCCTGATAGTCGGCTTGGGGGCCGCGGTCGATGTGGTCGGCGTGGTAAAGGCCCTGGGCCAGCAGACCGCGCACGTGTTCGTCGGCTGCGCTGTAGTAGACGAAGGTGCCCTCGCGGCGGCCCTTGACCAATCCGGCCAGGCGCAGCTTGGCCAGATGCTGGCTGACCGCGGTGGGGGCGGCGTCGGCGAGTTCGGCCAGGCAGGCGACGTTGGATTCGCCCTGTAGCAACGCCCACAGGATCTTGATGCGGGTGGGGTCGGACAGCAGCCGGAAGGACTCGGCGGCCAGGTGCACCTGTTCCTCGTTCGGCATGTCGAAGTCGGGCAGAGAGGTGTGCATGTCGCCAGCATATCCCCGAACCTCGCTGCTTGCGTATCTGCGTGTATACGCATATACGATGCTTCGGTGACAACAGAGCTGAGACCTTCCCCCGCTGCCCTCGCCCCGGCAGCGACGTCCTCCACGTGGTGGCGGTCCGGGGCCGGTTCGCTGATGGAGGTGCGCTGGGCCATCGCGGCCACCGCGCTGTTCGCCGCCGGCGGCGTCGCCCAGCTGGCCGACGCGCCGCCGTGGCTGTGGTGGACCCTGTACCTGGCTTGCTACGTCGCCGGTGGCTGGGATCCGGGCCTGTCCGGGCTGAAGGCATTGCGCGACAAGACGCTGGACGTCGATCTGCTGATGGTCGTGGCGGCGATCGGCGCGGCGGCGATCGGGCAGGTCTTCGACGGTGCGCTGCTGATCGTCATCTTCGCCACCTCCGGCGCGTTGGAAGCCGTGGCCACCAAACGCACCGAGGACTCCGTGCGCGGCCTGCTGGACCTGGCCCCCGACCAGGCCACCCGGATCGACGACAGCGGCGAGGAGGAGGTCGTGGCGGCCGCCGACCTGCGCCTCGGCGACGTCATCCTGGTACGGCCGGGCGAGCGCGTCGGCGCCGACGGGCGGGTGACGGCCGGTGCCAGTGACGTCGACCAGGCCTCCATCACCGGCGAGAGCCTGCCCGTGGACAAGCAGGCGGGCGATGAGGTGTTCGCCGGCACGTTGAACGGCACCGGCGCCCTGCGCGTGCACGTCACCCGGCCGGCTTCTGAGACGGTGCTCGCCCGGATCGTGGCGATGGTCGGGCAGGCCGGCGCGACCAAGGCGCGTACCCAGCTGTTCATCGAGAAGGTCGAGCAGCGCTACTCCGTGGTGATGGTCGCCGCCACCGTCGCGTTGTTCGCCATTCCCCTGGCCTTGGGGCAGAACCTGCAGGAAAGCCTGCTGCGGGCGATGACGTTCATGATCGTGGCCTCGCCGTGCGCGGTGGTGCTGGCCACCATGCCGCCGCTGCTGGCCGCCATCGCCACCGCCGGCCGCCACGGCGTGCTGGTCAAGTCAGCCGTGGTGATGGAGCAACTGGCCGACGTCACCCACGTCGCCTTCGACAAGACCGGCACCCTGACCGAAGGGCGCCCGCACCTGGCCCACCTGCGTCCCATACCCGACCTGGCGACAACCCCCGAGGGCGGCTCGGCGAGCGCCCCTGGCAGCGAGGCCGACTGTCCCGGCAGCGAGGCCGACCGCTCCGGCAGCGAGGCCGACCGCTTGCTCGCACTGGCGGCTGCGGCCGAGCAGGGTTCTGAACATCCGCTGGGCCGCGCCATCGTCTCCGCCGCCCACCATCAGGGCCTGCGGCTGCCCGCCGCCACCGACTTCGCCGCCCTGCCCGGCCGAGGCGTGCGCGCCCACGTCGATGGTCAGGTGGTCGAGATCGGCAGCCCCGCCCACCTGCTGGCCGAGACCGCGCCCGGTGCTGCCGAGCGGGCCCGTACGGTGGTGGCCGAGACCGCGCCCGGTGCTGCCGAGCGGGCCCGTGCGGTGGTGGCCGAGACCGCGCCCGGCGCTGCCGAGCGGGCCCGTGCGGTGGTGGCCGAGCTCGAGGACGACGGGCACAGCGCCGTGCTGATGCTGCTGGACGGCCGCCCCGCCGCGGTGCTCGGCCTGGCCGACCGCATGCGCCCCGGCGCAGACCGGGTCGTGGCGCACCTGACCAGCCTGACCGGCACCGCTCCGGTCCTGTTGACCGGCGACAACCCCCGCGCGGCGGCCCGCGTGGCCGAGCAGGCGGGCATCACCGACGTGCGGGCGGGCCTGCTGCCCGAGGACAAGGTGAACGCTGTGCGCGAACTGCAGCAGCACCAGGCGCGGGTGGCGCTGGTGGGTGACGGGGTCAACGACGCTCCCGCGCTGGCCACCGCGCACGCCGGGATCGCGATGGGCCGCGCCGGCGCCGATCTCACCCTCGATGCCGCCGACGCGGTCATCACGCGCGACGAACTGAACACCGTACCCGCCGTGCTCGCCCTCGCCAGGCGCGCCCGCCGCCTGGTCATCGCCAACCTCGTCATCGCCGGCGCCTTCATCGCCGTCCTGGTGGCCTGGGACCTGCTCGGCGACCTGCCGCTGCCGCTCGGCGTGGCCGGACACGAGGGCTCAACCGTCATCGTCGGCCTCAACGGCCTGCGCCTGCTACGCAACGCCGCCTGGAGACGCGCCGCCGCCACGACCGCACGCCGGCAGACCTGACCACGACCGCCCGGCCCTTCCCCTTCCCTACCCCGAGCCCACCCGGGCGGCCCTGCCCATATCGGCTTGGGCCGAAATCCGGGGGGTTCCTCACGGCCGGGGGACGGCGAGCCTGGACAGCCGTTCGTTGACCTTGTAGTAGAGGTTGCCGAAGCCGTCGGCCGTCAGCCCTTCCATCCCCGGGACCGTCAGCAGCACGGTCAGCGCCTTGGTCGATTTTTCGATCTTGAAGATCTGGTCGCCGCTCGTGCCGTACACGTGGTCCGGATCCTGGGCCAGGGTCAGCAGCGCTCCGTCACGCCAGGCCAGGCTGGGCTTGGCGGCGTAGTCAGGGTCGGCGAACAGCCGTTTCGCCGTGATCGTGTCCGGCCGCGCCGGGTCGAGCGTGAACAGCGAACCTCCCGCCAGGCCCCAGAGCTCGCCGTCCACCGCAGCGAGGGCCGTGACGGCCTTGGGCGCTGTCAGCGGGAGCTGGTACGTGCGCACGGCGCCGTCGGCAGGGTCGAACGAGAACAGCACGGCCGAGGCACCCGGCGCGTAGACGGGGTCGACACCCAGGGCGCCGCGGGTGGAGGTGCCGCCGAACAGCCTGCCTCCCGCGTACGCCAGCGAGACGACGGACTGGTTCGACGCCACGCAGATGGTCCGACCGGCCGTGCCCTCCTTCCAGATGGTCAGTGCACCGCTGCGCTTGCCGTACTTCGGGACCGTGCCCATGTAGACGGTCCCGTCCGGTCCGCCGGCCAGCGCGTACGGCCGGTCCTGAGGCGGCGGGCCCTTGCCCGGCTCGCAGTCGTCGGCCTTGTCGCCCGCCGCGCCGCCGGTGTACCTGAGCGTGGGCGGCCACGAGCTCGCGGGTTCGTAGCTGTAGAGCTTCGCCGACGGGTAGGCCCCGATGTAGAGCCGCCCGTTGTGCGCCAGCAGGCTGTCGGTCTGGCTGAGCCCGTTGCGGGTCGGCGTGTCCGGTCTGTCGTCGTCGCCGTCGCCCCGTAGCGGGTTGTAGACGCCGGTGCCGCCCGTCAGGTAGCCGCCGGTGTAGATCTTGCCGTCAGGCCCCGCGCCGAGCGCGTTGATCGCGGCAGGCAGTACGGGGGCGCCGGAGATGACTCTGGTGCTCGATCGGCCGGCGACGGGGTCGTACTTGAAGATCCTCGTGCCGTCCGAGGCTGCGCCGAGGCCGACCAGCGTGCCGTCGACCCAGGTGTATCCGGTGACATCGAGGTCGGGGCGGACGGAGGTCGCCTGCACGGCCCGGCTGTCCACGTCGTAGGAGTGCAGCACACCTTCCCGGACGAACCAGACCTTGCCCTCGCGGGCCGGCGAATGGTGCAGGTCCACGTCGGTGATCGTGGCGTCGGTGACGGCGGCGTACGAGCCGTCGGCCTCGCGGACGACGCGCAGGACGAGCAGGGTGCGGTCGATCCAGGCGAACAACCTGCCGCCCGTCCAGGTGAGCCCGCCCACCATGGAGTTCTCGGCGTAGGCGTCGGGGAGGAGGCTGTCCACCCGCCCCGTGACGTTGTCGAACCTGACCAGTCCGGCGTTCGTGCCGGTGCCCAGGTACGTGGCGTTCGCGGCCGCATCGTGGGCGAGGCTGCGCACGTACTGGGCACCCGCCACGATGGGCACGTTCCCGATCGTGGTGAAGGCGCCGTTGTCGTACTTGAAGTAGCGGCCGTCGTTGTAGGTGCCGCCGTACACCTTCCCGCCCGCGCCCGGCTCCAGGTCCCAGATGAACGAGTAACCGCCTTCCGCCCGCCCGAGGTCGGTGACCGCGGACTGGCCGGGGACGTACCGGTAGAGCTTGGAGTTGGGATAGGTGCCGAGGTAGACGCTGCCGTCGGTGGCCGTGGCGGCCGCCCAGCCGCCGACGGTCGGTGTGGCCGCGCTGTCCGGAATGGTGATCTTCCGGGTCACTTGTTCGGTGGCCACGTCGATCACGGCGAGCTGCGGGTTGGTGTCGGCGGTGCCGGTGTAGAGGGCGTACGCGCTGCCGCCCGCGAAAGTGGTGGCGTTGGGCACGCTGCTCTCGATCTGCACACCCAGATCGGTCACGTCCCTGCTGATCAGCACCTCGTCCCAGTAGGCGGTGCCCACGTCGGCCACGCCCGAATAGATGAGGGCCGATACCGTGGCCGTGCCGGCGGGCGCGACACCCGAGGTCGTGACGCGGTTCCACCGCCTGCCCGTCGCCGGGGCGTTCGCACTCGCAGCGAGAAGGCGGCCGGAGGCGTCCCTGAAACGCAGATACAGATACGCCGTGCCGCTGTCGGCCCAGACCTCGGCGTACAGCGTGTAGCGAGTGCCCGCCGTGGCGGGCAGTCCCGGCATGCTCTCCCTGCCGTAGGCGGCACTCGGGTCGGCGTCGGTGACACGCGCTGCGGTACGCCCGTCCCAGACCACGGCGTCTACCCCGCCCGGGCTGTGCGAGCCGCTCCAGCCGGTCAGCCCTCCATCGAAGCCCCCGTTGACGAGCCGCAGGTCGGCCGCGGACGCCGGCGTGAACGGCATCGCGAGCAATGTCGCCAGGAGCGCCGCGGCCACCGCTCCGCGCACGGCGCGTCTCACGCGCCTCTGCCTTTCCAGTGGACGGACAGGTGTTGAGCGTGCTGCCGGATCGGGCACGCTAATGGACCCTCCATGGGAATCTGCACAGCACTACCTCCACATGAGTTTCGTGTGCGCGATTACGGTCTTGACCGTAACTTTGTGATCGGGATCCGTCAACGCTGTGGTTCCCGTCGCCCTCATGTCATGGTCCTGATGCCGTGCCCGAAGCATCGTCGACCCTGCCGACCGTTCCCCGAGCAGGTCACACGTCCGTAGACGCGCCGATGGCGAGATGGTGGTTCTCGGGCTTGGCGAGCGCACCGATGACCCGGGTCCATCGGCGCCGGTCAGCCGACCTGGTCCCAGGGGATGGCCTCGATGCGATCGATGTTCTCCTCACCCCATTCCCCAAGTGGTGCCATCGCGGTGTTGAGCGAGTGACCGAACTCGGTGAGTGAGTACTCCACCTTGGGCGGGACCTGGTGATAGACCTCGCGATGCAGCAGCCCGGTGGCCTCCATCTCCCGAAGCTGCAGGATCAGCACCCGTTCGCTGACGCCGGGGACCGCGCGCCGCAGCTCCCCGAAGCGTAGGGGGCCATCCTGGAGCGCGAACAGGATCAGCCCTTTCCACTTGCCTCCCATGACGGCGATGGCCGCGTCGAGACCGCAAGTGAACGTCCGCGTCTTCGTCTTCTTCACCCGCCCACACTTACATTTTTAGCGGTACCCGGCAAAATTGTCGGTACTTGAGGGAATGTCTGTGCCGGCCCCAGCATGGATCAGGCGCCGCACCCAGACCACCAATGGCATCGAAGGCGGCACGCCCCCTCTTTTCTGTTTGGAGTACGCACGTGACTGGAAATAGCTCGACGCCGGTGACCGTCATCGGACTGGGCTCGATGGGCGCGGCACTGGCCGAGGCCTTCGTCAAGGCCGGGCACCCGACCACCGTCTGGAACAGGACCGCCGCCAAAGCCGCCCCCCTGATCGCCATGGGAGCCGAACATGCGGATGCCGTCAAGGACGCGGTAGCGGCAAGCCCGCTGGTCATCACCTGTTTGACCACGTTCGACGACACTCGGCTGGCTCTGGAGCCGGCCGCCACGTCCCTGCACGGGCGGGCCCTGGTCACCCTGAACAGCGGCTCCCCGTCCGGCGCCCGCGAGACGGCCGCCTGGGCCATCGGCCACGGCGCCCGGTTCCTCGCCGGGGCCGTCAAGAACGTGCCCTCGGCCGTGGGAGCGCCGGACACCCTGCTGTACTACAGCGGCGACAAGACCGTTTTCGAGGAGTTCGAGACGACCTTGAAGGTGCTGGGCGGCGACACCGTGCACCTGGGCGAGGAGAGCGACCTCGCCGCCCTGTACGAGATGGCCGTGGGCGCCATCCTGCTGCCCGCACTCGTCGGCTTCTTCCAGGGCGCCGCCGCCATCCAGGCACGCGGGCTCGAGGCAGGCTCTATGGTGCGGTTCGCCGGCAAATGGCTGGACATGATCAAGTCCCTGCTGCCGATCTACGCCAAGGAGATCGACAACGGCGACTATGCCGATGCCGCCTCCTCCGTGAACCTTTTTCTCGCCGGGGCGGCCCACGACCATGACCTGGCCAAGGAGACGAACGTCGACACAGCCTGGCTTGCCCCGCTGCACGACCTGGTGAGGCGGGCGGTTGAGGCGGGCCACGGCGACCACAGCATCTCGGCCCTCACCGAAGTGCTCAGGAAACCGGCACGACAGGCATAAGCAGGACTCTCACCGACCGAAGGCGAGCGCGACCGGCCTATCGCCGACCTTCTCGGCAAGCTCATCGAACCCACCCTGTCAGCTCGGGAAGTCTTTCGACATCATGCGTTTCGAGCTGCGAAAAGACTGACCTGAGCACATGCGGGTCGAGTGACCGTGAGTTCCCCGTATTCCTCCGCGCCGCCGACCGTACGGGCAGGCAACTGGCATGCACCTCGACGCTCAGCATCGGCCGACGTCAGTGGTGCCGGCAAGCAGCAGGGACGGAGGCCGCCAGCAGTTGCCACGAGCTGAGCGAGGCCCTCAAAAACCTGTAGAGCATCGTCGTCGGGCATGCCAACATGACCGCGTGCTATTCCTCTTCGCGCGGCAGCCCTCGGGCGCCGAGCGCTGTTTTTCTCTATGGGCGCGGAGTACGTGCCCTGTCTGCGGCTTTGAATAAGCAGATCGGAGGTGCGGAGCGGAATGACTTGTCGCCTTGTCGCGCTCTGCTTCGATGCGCACGACCCGCTCAGTCTCGCGCGCTTCTGGGCCGGCGTCCTGGGCTGGGAGATGGCCGACGACCCCCAAGACGGCATCGCCCTCCTGCCGAGCGATGACACCGGGTTCCGGCTCCGATTTCTTCCGACTCAGGAGCAGAAGGTCGGCCAGAACCAGATGCACTTCGACCTGACGAGCACGTCCCTCGAGGACCAGCAGCAGACGGTGGCGAGGTCGCTCGGGCTCGGCGCCCGGCACATCGACGTCGGTCAACGCCCGGAGGAGGGTCATGTCGTGCTCGCAGACCCCGAAGGCAACGAGTTCTGCGTCATCGAGCCGGACAACAAGTTCCTCGCCGACTGCGGATTCATCGGAGCGCTTGCGAGCGACGGTTCGCAGGAGGTCGGTTACTTCTGGAGCGAAGCGCTGGGCTGGCCGTTGGTCTGGGATCAGAACCAGGAGACCGCGATCCGCTCGCCGCACGGCGGTCCGAAAATCACCTGGGGCGGTCCGCCACTGATGCCGAAGACCGGGAAGTACCGGCTGCATTTCGACCTCGCTCCACCCGCCGACGGTGATCAGCAAGCGGAGGTCGACCGTCTCATCTCCCTGGGGGCAACGCGCATCGACATCGGTCAGGGCGAGGTCAGCTGGGTGGTCATGGCCGATCCCGACGGCCATGAGTTCTGTGTTTATCCGGGTAGCCCGGCAAGCGCGGGTCGATGGTGAGCGGGATGATCAGGCTCCCATCTCAGCCGTCTACGGCACTGATACCCCGATCATCCCGGAGCCGGAGCGCCGCGCCGAAGGCTCTTTCGGCTGACATGATCCATGCCGAAGAGGGGTGGGTTAGTGTGGCCCGCGTGAGCCCGCGGGAGGTGGCCGCCGACCGGTTATCGCGCCTGATCGTATGGGCCCGGTCAGCCGCACTGGTCAGGAGGACGGGTGGGCGCCCCGCACCCCTCGTCGAAGTGGCCGGTCTGCTGCTCGTGATCCTGCTCTTCTCACGGCTTCATGCCGCCGCTGGGAAGGACGTCGCAGCCGCCACCGCCAACGCTCTGGCCCTGCAGTCCATAGAACGGGTCCTCCACCTGGACATCGCACTGAGGGCGAACCAGTGGCTGACCGAGCATCCAGCCCTCATCCAGCCGGCGGTGTACTACTACCGCCTGTACTACCTCGTGATCATCGGTGTGCTGGTGTGGGTCTTCGTCCGGCACGCCGACGTCTACATCAAGGTCCGCAGGACCCTCATCGCGATGGCCGTCCTCGTGCTGCCCGTCTTCTGGGTGCTGCCCATGTCGCCCCCACGGTTCGCCCTACCAGGCGTCGTCGACATCATTGCCGAGCACGACATCGTGGGCGGCCATGCCTCACGACAGATCGAGGACGGCCAGAACCTGTATTCGGCGATGCCCAGCATGCACGTGGGATGGTCGTTGTGGTGCGCGTATGCCGTGTGGTGCGCGCTGCGGGCCTCCCACCCGCGATTGGCGTTGCTGTCGTGGATCTTTCCGCTGGGTATGGCCGCAGTCGTGCTGACCACCGGGAACCACTACGTGCTCGACATCGCCGGAAGCGCCGTGTTGCTGGCCGTCTCCATCGCTGTCGTATCAGCGTGGGGCCACCTGGCCGAGCACCGGCGCGCTGAAGATTGAGCGCCATCGGACAGCTGTGGGGGAGCCGGCACCGCCCGGATGCTTGCTCACCTCCCGATCGTCCTTACAGCTATCCGTTGCGCGGCCCGAGCACGGGCGCGCGCGAGAGCGGCCTCCAGGCTGGCGGCAGATCTTCGGCGCGGACGGCCTGAGGGGGTCTACCGCGCCGCTGCCGCACGCGCAGCGTGTGGCAGCGAGCGGGGCCGCGTGGCGGGGCGGAGCACCGCCCTTGATACCTACAAGAACTGTTCGGCCAGTACGCAGACGATGCCTGGCGATCTTCACGAGCGTGAGGATTCCTGCTCGCTTTAAGGACGATCAGGTGTCGTAGGAGCCGTCCCAGGGTGGATAGAAGCCAATGTGATCGGGATAGAGCTCCGCGTACTCGTCGCCTTCGTGATCTTCCAGGATGAGGCCGAAGACCACACCATCGCACTCCAATCGAAACGGACGAATGGCGATGTCGCCGAACTCGAGGTCGGGGAGCTCAGTGAGCCATTCGCTCAGTCGCTGGACCGCGGCATCCACCGACTCCCTGTGCCTGTCGTCGGCTCCGGTGCACTCGATCCGCGAGTCAAGGTAGCTGCCATCAGGGCTGAAGCGGTGAAGAATGGCATACCACCGCTTATGGGACAGCCAGTCCTCGGTCCTTGAGTAGTCCTCTCGGAAGGCGGGCACGACCCCGCCGAGGAACTGACCATTGCGCCACCGGCCGATGCGGTCGGTGTGATAGTCGGGCTCATATGAAATAGGGATGACCTCGGGATACGTCACGCCCCGAACCGTAGCCGCCTTGTATGACAATCCCCGATTTGCCCAGAGACGCCCGGCGATGAGCCGTACCGCATCATCTCGCCCACCCCTGACATGGCGGTGATCGAACCCGCGCTGTCAGCTTGGGAACTGCATCGATCACGGCCTGATGAGGTACTGAACTGGGCAGAAAGCCGGCCCTGAGTGACCGTGATTGAGCCCTCGTCACCCCTGTTAATGGCCCGGCGATCAGTCGTTGACCTGGTCTTTCCCACGCGGCGCGCACCCCGCGCCTGCCTGATCATCCCATCGCTCAATGAGTCGCCGGAGGCGGATCGTTCCGCAGTCTGCTGTACATCCAGCCGTCGCGCCACTGACCGGCACGGAACTCCACAGCGCGTAGGACACCTTCCAGTGTGAAGCCGGCCTTCTCCAACGACTTCTGTTCTGCGATGTTCTCCGGGTGGGTGGCCGCTTGGATGCGCTCGGCTGGGGTGTGAGTGAACAGGTAGTCGCACAGCATCGCCTGAGCGCGCCAGCCGATGCCACGCCCGCGCCAGTTCGGAAGCAGGGCGATCCCTATCTCCCAGTATCGGGAGACCTCGAACCCTTGCGCCGACCAGCTCATGAAGCCCGCGGCCGTGCCATCGACCTCGACGATGATCCTGCTGTCAGCTTCGCCTAGGTAACCGTCGGCAGCGTAGCGCCGTGCTGGGGCCTGCGCATCGCGGAACCCCGCCCAGTCCAGCCCGATCAATCCCGGCTCTGTGGCGAAACGCCGGAACATGGCGAGATCGTCCTCTGTCACCGGCCGCAGTCGTATCTCAAGCCCGCTCATCGCGCACCTCCCTTGTGACGCATTCGTACGCCAAGATCGCGTCACTGGCCTGGACCCTACCTCGCCGGATCTTGGTGCGCGGGACATTCCGGCAGGGACCGCGCCCTTCGGCACGATTCCGCGCGAGATGCCACCTGGTCGAACGCGATCTCAGTGAGTCCGCTGACCGCGCCAAGGACCTTCCTTTAGATCATGTAATGGGGCGCCAGAGCCGAATCCTGATCGAGGTGACGTGCGCCCCCACGCCTGCACGTCCGGGGTAGGTCTTCCGCAGCGCCAGACGACCATCCGGCGCCATCCACCTTCGCGAGCAAGGGATCGAACCCGCGCTGTCAGCTTGGGAACTGCACTGATCGCGGCACGTGAGGGCTCTGAGCTGGGCGGAAACCAGGTCGCGAGTGACCGTGACTACTGTTGTTGATCGCAATCGGAGTAGTCGCTACCGGGTTGCACGAGGCGGTGACCTTCGTGCTGGACTAATCCGCCTACCGGGAGGTCCGTGGCCGTCCTGATGTGGAAGCGGCTCCTGCATTCCGGCCCGAGCGGGAATTCGTACAGTCGCCGTCCCGGAAGCAAAGCCAGCCCTCGCTTGCAAGGAGAGCGCTCAGGTCTCGCTGGTGCGCAACCCACTGATGGCGGTCCTCCTGACGCTAGCAAGGCGGTTGCGACGCCGCAGGAGGATGAAAGGTAGGATAGAGAGCATGAGCGAGCCTACTGGCAAATATTCGATCACCATGCCGCGGGACATCGCCGAGGCCGCCCGGTCCCGGAGCGGCCCTTCCGGCCTGTCCGCCTACGTCGCCGCCGCCGTCGCCCGCCAGATCGAGCGCGACAACCTTAATGAACTCATCCAGGTCGCCGAGGCCGAGCACGGCCCCATCACCGACGACGAGGTCCAGGCACTGCGCGACCAGCTCCACCATGCCCGGCGGGGACAGGCCAATGGTGGGGCGGTCGCGTGACCCGTTCTCCCGCTGCTCCCGGCGGCACCCTCGTCCTCGACAGCGAGGGACTGGCCAAGGCCGTCCTGCGCGACCGTACGGTCACCGCATGGCTCGCCCTCGCCCGCGCCGACGACCTCCGCGTCATCACCTCTGCCGCCACCCTCGTCGAAGTGGTCCACCCCCGCGTCAACCGGCCGGCCCTGGAGTGGACGCTATCCCGCCTTGTCGTTGAGCCGGTCACCGAACCAATCGCCCGCCATGCCGCCACGCTCTTGTCCGACGCCAGCCTGCACGGGCACAAGTACGCCATCGACGCCATGCTCAGCGCCACCGCCCTCGCTGCCCCAGGGCCCGTCACAGTCCTCACCTCCGACCCCGAGGACCTCGCCGCCCTGTGCGGCGTACGCGTCACTGTCATCAAGGTCTGAGTTGCGCTCCTGGCCTGCGGGTTCCTGACAGGTGATCATCCGGCCTCATGACACGCAGAGATCAACAACCCTGGACACCATCAAAGCCCCGGGGGCCGAATTTGCCGGTCCACCTGGGCTTTCGTCATTGGAGCGGGTGACGGGAATCGAACCCGCGCTGTCAGCTTGGGAAGTCCTTCAGGATCATGGACTCTGAGCAGGGAAAACGCTGACATGGGCATATGCCGGTCGAGTGACCGTGAGTGCCCGTGGCTGGTTGGTCGCTACGAGAACGGGCACGCAGCGGGCACGGGCTTACGGCCATTCAACGCGGACAAGGTAGACCTCGCGCTGCCGGTCCAGGACCACGTAGGTGGCAAGGCCGCGCTCTCCGAACGGGTGCGTAAGCATGTTCGCCCGGGGATTCGCAGAGTTGTACGGGTCTCCACTCCAAGGAGCGGTCTCCAGCAGCGCGAACAGATCCGCGAGCGGATGCAGTGCCTGATCGGGTAGCGCGGCGATCTGTTCCTCGGCTACGGGATCGATGATGAGCTTGAACACCTAGACATCGATCCCACGAGCAGCAAGGATCTCCCGCCACGGCCTCCCATGAGGAACGGGTTCGCCGGCCAGAGCCTGCTGGGTGCGGACGTGCATCTGACGGCGCCCCTCGGGATCCTTTGCGGTGTCACACGCGGAGATCCACCAGCGGTGCACGAATGCGTTGAGCGCTCCAAGATCCAGGCTCACCCTGACCTCGTCGAGCACGGCCTTGAGCCCGGCGTCGAAAGCCTCGCGATCTTCCGGGACGACCAGCGCGGCACGGATGGCCCGCAGGTTCTTCTCAGGCAGAGGCGCGCCGACAGAGATGAAATCCTGCGGTTGTGCGGTCATGCCCGCTCCCTTCCTTGTCCTCTAGAGACTACAGAGGAAGAGCGACATCCTTCACGCGCACATGAGGGGGCCTGCCGCAGTATGAAGTGGAGCGGGCGACGGGAATCGAACCCGGGCTGTCAGCTTGGGGACCGGCTACTGATCTTGAGGCGCTGAGCTGCGGACACAAAGGTCGAGGTCAGATCGGGTCGAGTGACCGTTAGCACCCGTGAGAGACCTGGACTGCCCCCCTGTGCTGGCACGGATCTGGCACGCGATCGATGCCTCCGTGTTGTGGCATCGTTGGCCGAAGCTGGCAGCATGCAGCCCCATGGACGTGGACTTCTGGCGGTTTCTGGCTCCGTCCTCGGCGGGCGCACTTCGATAGCGTTCGTGGAGAACAGCTCGTGGGCCGACCGGCCCGGGAACATCGCCTCGAAGACGCGACAGTGGCCGGAGCACGGCAGGCCCTTGAGCTCGCCGGACAGCCAGCGATGGAGCTGGGCGCGGCTGGGCCAACCGCCCTGCAACGACGGGTCCACCTTCTTGGCCGCCTTGTCGTACTCCTTACAGAACGTGCTGTAGGTCTGCCAGTGGCGTTGCGTCAGTAGGACCTTCAACAGGATCGGCTGGTCAGTCATGATCCGCGCCTCGGGCTGGGGTGCCATATAGGCCCAGGTTAGCGACAGAGATGAGCGCGGACGAGACAAAGAGGAGACGAACAGAGACGAGCCGATCACAGACGGTACTCGCGGGCGATCGAGACGTGACAGGTCCCCGGGCAATCCTCGTTGCATGACTGCGCGATGCGACTCCTGCTCGGGGCGGGGCTGGAAGTACGTGCGCCTTCGCCGGGTCGTGGTGGCGACCGAGAAGTCCGGTGACGCTGACTCCGGCGAGCGACACAAAGACGCTTGCTGGCGGTGCAACGGGACCGGCACGGTTGGAGCGCAGTCGTGATCGTGCGTGCCAACTGCCTGAGCCCTCACGTGGCCCCTGCCAGGCCAGACCACATGTGCCTGGTCTGGCGAGAGCCCTATAGGGGCGAAGACCGCTACCGCGCGTTCGCCTGGACGTGCGAGTGCGAGAACACCGTTTACGAGCTGCGCCACGCGGCTGGTCTTGCGTACATTCGGCGGACGCGGCTCGTCAGCAGCGTGACTGAGGTTCACGAGACGTATCGGTGGCGATTGGGACAGGCGCACAGCGTCTGGAACGCACTCCTGGAGGGGCAGGCCCGATAAGCGAGGCGCGGCGGCCTGATCAATACCGGGTACTCATGCCGTCGCGTCTTGGGCGGTGGGGGCTCCTGCAGCGCAGTCAGGTAGTCCCCACCAGTCCGTCCGTCCCGCTTCCTCTTCCCGAGGGGAAGACAGACAGCTCGACTCGAACTAGGCTTTACGACAAGTCGAGTTGTTGGATGGTCGTCATGTCGTCTGAAGAGTTCGCTCCGCCGAAGTATGCCCAGATCGTTCAGGCGATCAGGCAGAAGATCGCGGACGGGACCTATCCTCCGGGCTCCCTGCTGCCTTCGGAGACGCAACTTGTCCGTGAGTTCGGGGTTAGCCGTCCAACCGTCGTCCGGGCGCTCCAAGTGCTCCAGCTCCGTGGAGTCATCGAGCGAGAGCACGGCAGGGGGTCCTTCGTGAAGGCGGCCCCGCCGGTCTCCGCCGAACAGAGCGGCCGGCCTGGACGGGCGGTACTGGATCGAGTGGAGACAGGCGAAAACTGCTCGGTCGTTGATGCAGGGCCCCAGGTGGCGACTGCTCCAGTGGCGAAGCTCCTCGACGTGCCGGAGGGATCTCCTGTGGTACGACGCCGTGTCCTGTTCTGCGACGATGAGCGGCCAACCGATCTCGTCACGATCTGGTGCCCGGCGCATCAGGCCGACGACACGCAACTCGGCGAGGCGGAGCCGCTCACTGTCGGCATCAGACAGCATCTCCAGACAAGGAAAGGCCTCAAGCTCCAGCATGTCGTCGAGCGGTTGAGCGCCCGGCATCCTTCGGCCGAAGAGGCCAAGCTCCTGGAGATACGCAAGACCACTCCCGTCCTCGGAGTGCTGGCGAGCGTGTTCAACGGAGGCGGACGGCCCGTGATGGTCGTTGATCTGGTGATGCCGGGCGATCTTCACGACCTTGAGGATTCCTACTCGCTGTAAGGACGATCAGGTGTCGTAGAGACCGTCCCAGGGCGCATAGAAGCCGATGTTGTTGGGATAGAGCTCTGCGCACTCGTCGCCTTCGTGATTTTCCAGGATTAGGCCGAAGACGACGCCGTCGAACTCCAGCCGAAACGGACGGATGGCGATGTCGCAGAACTCGAGGTGCCTGACCCGCGTGATCGACACCATCGGGGAGTTGGAGGCGCGGTCATGATGCCCGACAACACGCGCTACCTGCGCGCTGCCGAGCAGCAGCGCCGAGCACGGCTCATAGACCAAGCTCGCGAGGCGATCCGGCGTCTCGATGACGCCGGGGACGCCATCACGGTCGCCGCGGTCGTCCGTGCCTCTGGCGCCTTCCGCTACCGGGTTCCGAACTGGTCGAGGAGATCCAGAGGCTACGAAACCTTCAACAGCGCTCCGGACAGCGGCATCCTGCTCGCCAGCGCATGACGGATCCCTCCAAGGAAGCCCGCATTTGCCAGCTAACCACCATCAACGGCGAGCTCAGGGCCGAACTCCAACGCCTCCTAGCGCAGAATGCGCTACTTCTGGGCCGACTCCGAGAACACGCGGCCAGCCGGCATTTCGACCACGATTACCCGCCGGAGCAGGTGAGTTGACATGCCCTACGGGGTTCAAGGTGCTGCCGCCGCTCAGCGACGGATGCGGTAGCGGATGTGGGTTGCCTCCGGGGTGTCGATCACCCGAACGATCTCCAACTCCACCCGCGACGGCAACACATCGAACAGCCGTCGGCCCCCACCGAGCAGCACCGGGATCTGATGGATTTGCACCTCGTCCAGCACCCCGGCCTCGATCGCCCGCTGCGCGGTGTAGGCGCCGATCACATGCACGTTCCGGTCCCCGGCAGCGGCCTTCGCCTGAGCCATCGCGCTGGCGATTCCATCAGTCACGTACGTCACCAGTGGATAGTTCGCGACAGACGGGTCGGACGGCCGATGACTCAGCACAAAAATCGGGATCCCCTCACCGTGATGATTACCACCCCAGTGATCGGCCTGCTCAGCAGTACGCCGTCCCGAGAGGACCGCCCCGGCCGCTTCTATCTCGCCGAGCAACTCCCCGGCCAGCCCGGACTGACGGAACTGCCCATCCGGCGCAAGGGCCCAATCGTGCAGCATGAAGCCATCGCCGCCGGGGTTACCTGGTTTGTCGTTCGGACCTGCGACGTACCCGTCGAGCGACACCGACATATCAAGCACTGATACCGACACTTCGACCTCCTGCGGTCTCGATCCAACCGGTTTCCACGTTCTGTAGACCCCGCATGGCGGCATTACTCATCGGCCGGCCGAACCCAAACCGTAAGCCAAGGCATCAGCCCGTACAAACGTGCACCTGGACCGCCCAGTTGCTCTCGGCTGGTGGGCCGCGGGTAAAAACGAAGCGCCGCAAGTCACAGATCTTCTCCTACGGAAGTGCGCCTGACCAGGCCAGTGACCGGACATTCTCCGGGCTTTGGAAGGGCCACCGGGGCAGTTCGGCGAGCCATTCCCTCAGTCGCTGGTCCGCGGCGTCTACCGACTCGCTGTGCCTGTCGTCGGCTCCGGTGGATTCGATGCGTGAGTCAAGGTAGTGGCCGTCAGCGCTAAAGCGGTGAAGGACGGCATACCACCGCTTATGGGACAACCAGTCCTCTGTTCTTGAGTAGCCTTCCCGGAAGGCAGGCACGACCCCGCCGAGAGACTGACCGTCGCGCCACAGGCCGATACGGTCGGTGTGATAGTCGGGCTCATATGAAAGCGGGACGACATCGGGGTACGTCACGCCCTGAACAGTAGCCACATTGTACGATAATCTCCCGTTTTGCCTGCTCATTGAGCTGACGCCCTCTAATTAATTCACTAACTCGTGTTGTCGAGTGCTCGAAACTGGGGTAGCTTCATGGCAGCTCGACAAGACGAGTTAGCGACAATACGACTTAGGAGCAAGCCTCAAGGCACTGCAAGGTCCCATCCCCGTCACGTTCGACATGGTCTTCCCGCACGGCTGCTACATCGTCGGCGAGGTCGAGCCCGTCAAGGACTTCGACGCCTCGACCAACGGGCGCTTCGTTCAGTCCCGCGACAAGCAGAGCGGCGAGCTCATCTGGCAGGTCAGCGTCATGGACGCCGACCCGTCGCTCAAGGCCGCTCAGAAGACCGTGTCCGTGAAGATCCTCAATCCGGTGCAGCCGGTTCCTCCGGCTCCGATGGCCGGACTGCCGTTCACGCCGGTCGAGTTCGACCACATGACCGTCACGCCATACGTCAACCAGGCCGGGAGGCTGGTGTACTCGATCAAGGTGCGCGAGATGCGTGCCCCTCGCCCTGCTGGCAAGACGACTGCCGCAAAGGACGCGGCGTGATGGGGCGGCCCAAGGCTCGCCCGGCCAGCACGATCAACCTCAAGGCCGGTCAGGGCGCTGACGTTCGCAACCATCCGTATCCGCAGCGGTCGCCGGTCCTGGGGCTGGTCTTCGGCGGCACGCAGGTTCTCGTCACCACGCCGGCAAACGATCACGTCACCCTCGACGACGTCGAGTTCGCTCGGAGCCTGGCCCGCGAGGCCACCATGTTCGCCGGTGCGGTGGAGCGCGTGTTCCACGGCCTTCCAAAGGGGCTTGGGGTGGCGGGTCGATGACGCTCAGCCCGTACACCTACGTCACGGTCTCCATGCGCCCCGACCAGCCGTCCCGGATCAGCGTCGCGTTCAACTCGGCGCAGTTGCGGGCGCGTGCCTGGCTGGGGGACAGCGGCAAGCCCTGCTTCGACCTGGACACCTCGAATGCCTCGGTCACCGTCTCCACCACTGGGCCGGTGACCGACGACGACTCACCGTCGCTAGCGGGGCCGCAGGAAGCGGCAACTTCCGGCGGCCCCTCGATCTTCCTCACACACGCGACATGTTCGAAAGGACTTCACCCTAATGTTCAAGAGGATGCCCGGCGATGAGCCGCACCGCATCGTCTCCACCACCCCTGACACGGCGGTGGTCTTCAAACCGGTCGTGGTCCAGACCCCGGCCATCATCACTCTCACCATCTTCGTTGCCCGGTTCGTCGCCGGTCTCGGTCGTCTCGTCTGGCGGCATCCCGTGGCGATGGCCGTCACCGCCGTTCCCGGTGCCTTTTGCTGGGCGTACGGCTGGCGCGTCGCTCTGCTGGTTGTCATGCCTGCACTGGTCGGCCTGGGCGCCTGGGCGTTCCTCGACAGGCCGCGGTTCGTGCGATGTGTCGGCTGGCGGCTGGTCGCCTTCGTTCGCTGGTTCTGGATCTACCGGCGACGGTGGCGACCGGTCATGACCGTATCCGGCCTGGCTCGGTGCATACGCGGACGGGAGTACGTTCCACGGCTGGTCAAGGTCACGTGCGACTCGTGGTCCGATCAGGTCACCGTCCGCATGCTCGACGGCCAAGCGGTCAAGGACTGGGCCGACAGGATCGAGCACCTTTCCCATGGCTTCGGCTCGGAGACATGCCGGGTCTCGGTGGCCAAGTCCGGCCGGCTCGTGCTGACCTTTCCACGCCATGATCAACTGGCCACAGCCATACCGGCGCTTCCTGTCTCAGAAATACCGACTGTGGGGCCGATCGAGATCGGCAAGCAAGAGGACGGCTCACCCTGGCGGCTCCGGCTGCACGGGACTCACGTCCTGGTCGCTGGTGCCACAGGGGCGGGCAAGGGCTCGATCATCTGGTCAGCGATCC
This sequence comes from Nonomuraea sp. NPDC049400, assembly GCF_044466425.1. Taxonomy (NCBI): domain Bacteria; kingdom Bacillati; phylum Actinomycetota; class Actinomycetes; order Streptosporangiales; family Streptosporangiaceae; genus Nonomuraea; species Nonomuraea sp. NPDC049400. Next base: position 66,828 of record NZ_JBITMP010000041.1, on the reverse strand, counting down.
GCGGGCTCTTGCCGGCCATGCGGGCGGGCCTGGTGGAGGTCTGGGCGCTCGATCCGAAGCTGATGGAGCTGTCGTACGGCAGGCCGCTCTTCAACGGCCGGTACGCGGCTGATCCCGCTGACTGCGCGGATCTGCTGGACGAGGCCGTGACCGTTATGCAGAAGCGGGCGGCTCGTTTCGCTGGGGTGCAGCGGTCGCACACACCGACACTCGACGACCCCTTCGTCCTGGTCGTGGTCGACGAGGTGGCGTTCCTGACCGCGTACCAGTCCGACAAGCAGCTCAGGCAGCTCATCTCGGCTGCCCTGGCCACGCTGACCACCCAGGGACGGGCGGTCGGCGTGGGCGTCCTGGCGGCTCTCCAGGACCCTCGCAAGGAGGTCATGAACATCCGCAACCTCTTCCCGGGCAAGATCGCTCTGCGGCTGGACGAGTCGGAGCAAGTGGACATGGTGCTCGGCGACGGGGCAAGAGATCGCGGCGCGCTGGCCGACCTGATCTCTTCTCGTTCCGAGCGGGGGGGGCGGGCGTCGGATACGTGCGACTGGAGACCAGCCCTGACCCGGTTCGCGTCCGGGCGGCGTACGTCTCCGACGACGACATCCGCGCGATGGTCGGTGAGGCCCGATGACGCTGGCTCACTTCCTCGACGGCCTGCGCTGCGCTTCGTGCGGTGCGCTGAATGTCCTCTGGCTCGACGCGATGCGTGGCCTGGTCGAGTGCTCCGAGTGCGGACAGACCGCGCTCACGTTCCCCGAGATCGGAGAGGAGGTCCATTGACCGACCGCAAGACTCCGCGCGCTGTCCGCATGGCTCAACCGCTCGCCCGCGACGTGGCCGAGGAGATCGCCAAGCTTCACGGCGTCTGCATCCGGCCCGTGGCGCTCAAGCGGCTCGACATGACGACCGGAAAGTCAGAGGTCGTGTCCCGTGCGGCTCGCCGCAGGAGAGCAAGTGTCCTCCGTGCGCCAAGCGCAACCGGCAGCTCCGGATGGCGCAGTGCCGCGAGGGCTGGCACCTGGATGAGGAGCCGATCATCACGCCCGACGAGCCGACCGATGGACAGCGCTGGCTCATCGAGTTCCGGGCCGACATGCAGGCAAAGCGCGATGAGGAGGAGAAGGCCGGCGGCGACACCTCAGACTTGGACGCCGTGCTCACCGGGCTCGACATCGAGATCAACGAGGCCGGGATGCGCGGCAATGTGCTGGGGCGTACGGCGTCCAAGCGGGTCCGTTCGACGAAGCGCCGCCAGGACGCGCCAGACCTGCCCAAGCGAAAGATGGCCAGCACGACCCTGGGCCGGACCTTCGAGGCAGCGGACGGCAGGACCTATCGGCCTTCGCTGTTCGTCACGCTGACCCTGCCGAGCTACGGCAAGGTCATGAACGGCGCTCCCATCGATCCGGACGCGTACGACTACGTTCGGGCGGCCCGTGACGCGCTGCACTTCTCCAAGCTCGTGGACCGGTTCGTGCAGAACCTTCGCCGGGTCGCTGGCTACGACGTACAGTACTTCGCCACGGTGGAACCTCAGAAGCGGCTTGCCCCGCATCTGCACATGGCCGTCCGAGGCACCTTGCCGCGCGCCGAGATGAAGCAGATCGCGGCGGCGACCTATCACCAGATCTGGTGGCCTCAGGCGGATGAAGCGCGCTTCGAGGGTGACCACCTGCCTGTCTGGAACGACGGCATCGGTTACGCAGACCCTGACACGGGCGAGGTCCTGCCCACCTGGGACGAAGCCCTCGACCAACTCGGGGACGAGCCCATGCACGTGATCCGTTTTGGCGATCAGGTGGACGTGAAAGGCGTGCTCGCCGGGTCGCCGGACGCCGATCAGTGCATCCGGTACCTGTCCAAGTACCTCACGAAGAGTCTCGGCGAGACCTTGGACGGTCAGGCCCAGCGGGAGCACGCGGCCCGCTTCGTCGATGCCCTGCGCTACGAGCCGTGCTCGCCGACCTGCCCGAACTGGCTGCGATACGGCGTGCAGCCCAAGAGCGTCAAGTCGGGAATGGTGCCTGGCCGGTGCAAGTCCAAGGCGCACAAGCCGGAACACCTTGGCTACGCCGGTCGCCGTGTCCTCGTCTCCCGGAAGTGGAGCAACAAGTCGCTCGCTGAACACAAGCAGGACCGCCGGACCTGGGTTCTGGAAGCTCTCGGCCAGGCCGACGAGCCCACCGACCCGCACCGGTACGTCTGGCAGCCCGTCAGACCGGGCGATCCCGATGTCGCACCGATCGGAGTCCGGCTCCTCCGATCCATCGCCGAACGGCAGCGATGGCGCGCCCACCTGAGACAGCTCGAAGAGCAGAGTCTTTCGGCAAATCCGCAGGCAGCCTGAGAGGAGGAGATCTTGGACCAACTGTTCACCGTCCCGGAAGCGGCCGAACTGCTCAGCACCTCGGTGCGCTTCGTCCGCCGACTGATCGCCGAACGCCGGATCGAGTTCGTGAAGGTCGGACGGCACGTCCGCATCCGTGAGTCCGCACTGATCGCCTTCGTCGTCGCCGGGACCGTCGCGCCCATGACGACCTTCGACGCAACCGGGAGGGCCGCCTGATGGCGAACAAGGACAACCACCGCCGTTTCGGCAACATCCGCAAGCTGCCCTCGGGGCGGTTCCAGATCCGCTATCCCGGACCCGACGGGCGCATGCGGACCGGCGAGGAGACCTACGAGCGCAAGGGCGACGCGGACCGGGCGCTCACCCTGATCGAGGGGCGGATTCTCGCTGGAACATGGACCGACCCCGAGCGCGCCAAGATCAAGCTCGCCGATTATTCGGCAACCTGGATCGACCAGCGCCCTGGCCTCCGTCCTCGGACGGTGGACCTGTACCGCTGGCTGCTCAAGAAGCACATCACGCCGTATCTCGGCAACGTCTCGCTCGGGAAGCTCTCCACGGCGATGATTCGGCAGTGGCGGGCGGACCTGCTCGGCAAGGGCGTCTCCGTGAGCATGGCGGCCAAGGCGTACCGGCTGCTGCGGGCCGTGCTCATGACGGCGGCCGAGGACGACGGGATCATCCCCCGCAACCCGTGCAGGATCCGCGGGGCCGGCGACGAGCATGCCGAAGAGCGACCGGTCCTCTCCGTGGGGCAGGTCTTCGAGCTGGCGGACAAGGTTGGGCGCCGACCAGTGGGCAGCATCCGGGGGCTCAAGAGAGGCGAAGGACATCGCATCCGATTCCAGAGGCATGGTGAGATGCGGACCTACCCGGAGGTCTTCCCGACGCGAGCAGAAGCCGAGCGGGCGCTGCGGCGGATGATCGACACCGGGGCAGGCTGACTGCACGCACGATCGCCGCTACCGGGCCTTCGTGCTCCTGGCGACGTTTGCGAGCCTGCGGTGGGGCGAGATCACCGCACTGACCCGATCAGATCTCGACCTCGACACGGGTACGGTCCGCGTGCGCCTGGCCTATGTGGAACGCTCCACTGGCGAGCTGGTTCTCGGTCCACCCAAATCCAAGGCTGGCAGGCGCATCGTCGGCATCCCGCAAGCGATCATTCCGGCTCTGAGGGAACACCTGCGGCTCTACGTGAAGCCCGAGGCGGGAGCGCTGATCTTCGCCGGGATCAAGGGTGGCCCGATGTGTCGGAGCGGGTTCAACAAGCTCGCCGGATGGATTGAGGCCGTGCGGGCGATCGGCGTTCCGGAGCTGCACTTCCATGATCTCCGACACACGGGAAACATGATCGCGGCGGACTCGGGCGCGGGTCTCAAGGACCTCATGGCGCGCATGGGGCACGACAATGTCCGGGCCGCGATGATCTATCAGCACGCCGTCCGGGGAGCCGACAAGCTGATCACTGAAGCGATCGATAAACACCTCATCGGGCATGAACGGGCACGCGACGATGATGACGACAATCCGCCTGGCCTGCTGGTCCCTACGGATGACCACGAACCCTAATGGCACGCTAATGGCACGCAGAGATCAATAACCCCACACAAGATCAAAGCCCAGGTACCGAATCCATCGGTCTACCTGGGCTTTCACAGTTGGAGCGGGTGACGGGAATCGAACCCGCGCTGTCAGCTTGGGAAGCTGATGTTCTGCCATTGAACTACACCCGCGTACGACCCCAACTCCGAAGCCGCGACCCCTACTGTAGCGGAAACTTGGCGTGCAACAGCAATCCCGACCCCGCACGGTTTCCGGCCGGGCGGTAAGTTGCTCACCGTGCTGCTATCTGACCGTGACATCCTTGCTGAGATCGACGCCGGGCGGCTTGCGCTCGATCCCTTCGAGCAGGAGATGATCCAGCCCTCCAGCATCGACGTACGGCTGGACCGCTTCTTCAGGGTGTTCGAGAACCATCGTTACCCCCACATCGACCCGTCCGTGGAGCAGCCGGATCTTACGCGGATGGTCGAGCCCGATGGGGACGAGCCGTTCATCCTGCACCCGGGTGAGTTCGTGCTGGCCTCCACCTACGAGGTGATCACGTTGCCGGACCATCTCGCGTCGCGGCTGGAGGGGAAGAGTTCGCTCGGGCGGCTGGGGCTGCTGACGCATTCGACGGCGGGGTTCATCGATCCCGGGTTCAGCGGGCACGTCACGTTGGAGTTGTCGAACGTGGCCACGTTGCCGATCAAGCTCTGGCCGGGGATGAAGATCGGGCAGTTGTGCGTGTTCCGGCTCAGCTCGCCCGCCGAGCATCCCTACGGGTCGGCCAAGTACGAGTCGCGGTATCAAGGGCAGCGTGGGCCCACGCCGTCGCGGTCGTTCAGGAACTTTCACCGGACCAAGGTCTGATAGGGCTCCCCCCGGTAAGGCAAAAAAAGATCTCAAAGTACGCTCTGTGCCGGTGTCGTACAACATACGCGGGGTAGCCAGAAGGAGAAGGGGACATGAAGTTCGCATTTCGCCTGGTAACCCGTACCCTCTACACGGACCATCCCCGCACATCTGGAGAACGACGTGCGCCTGCGTCTCACGCCACGTGAGGACAGCTACTACGACCTGTTCGCGGACTCCGCGAACAATCTGGTCACCGCGTCCCGTCTGCTAGTTGAGATCATCAGCGACGGCTCGGACAGGGAGTCCCTGGCCGAGAAGATGCGTGCTTGCGAGCACGCCGGTGATGAGCGCACCCATGCGATCATGAACCGGCTCAACGAGAGCTTCATCACTCCGTTCGACCGCGAGGACATCTACCGCCTCGCGTCCAACCTCGACGACGTGATGGACGCCATGGAGGCCGCCTCCGACCTCATCGTGCTGTATCAGCTCGACCATCTGCCGAAAGACGTGGTCAGGCAGGTCGAGGTGCTCGAGCGGGCCGCCGAGCTGACGGCCGAGGCCATGCCGCGGCTGCGGTCCATGAAGAACCTCAACGAATACTGGATCGAGGTCAACCGCCTCGAGAACCAGGGCGACCAGGTTTACCGCAGGCTGCTGGCCAAGCTGTTCAGCGGGGAGTACGACGCGCTCACCGTGATGAAGATGAAGGAGGTCGTCGACGCGCTGGAAGAGGCGGCCGACGCCTTCGAGCACGTGGCCAACACCGTCGAGTCGATCGCGGTCAAGGAAAGCTAAGCCCTGTGGACCTCACGCTCGCCCTCGTCATCGGCGTGGTCGTCGTCTCACTGATCTTCGACTACACCAACGGGTTCCACGATGCGGCGAACGCCATCGCTACCTCCGTCTCGACCAGGGCACTGACCCCCAGAGCCGCGCTGTTCATGGCCGCGGCCATGAACTTCATCGGCGCCCACCTGGGCACCCAGGTCGCTCAGACGGTCGGCAAGGGGATCATCGACGCTCCGGACGGCCCTCACGGCCTGGTCGTCGTGGCCTCGGCGCTCATCGGTGCGATCGCCTGGAACCTGATCACTTGGTACTTCGGACTGCCGTCCTCCTCCAGCCACGCGCTCATCGGCGGCCTGGTGGGCGCCGCGCTGGCCTCGGCCAGTGTGGTGCACTGGGGCGGCGTCGTCGAGAAGGTCGTCATCCCGATGGTGCTGTCGCCGCTGGTCGGGTTCACGCTGGCGGCTCTGATCATGATCGCAATTTACTGGATCTTCCGCAACAGCCAGCCGGGCAAGACCAACCGGGGCTTCCGCTACGCGCAGACCGTCTCGGCCGCCGCCATGGCGCTCGGGCACGGGCTGCAGGACGCGCAGAAGACCATGGGTGTCATCTTCCTGGCGCTCACCGTGGGCGGCTTCGCCGACCCGACCGATCCGATCCCGCAGTGGGTCATCCTGGCCGCCGCCGGGGCGATCTCGCTCGGTACGTACGCAGGTGGCTGGCGCATCATGCGTACGCTGGGGCGGCGCATCATCGCGCTGGACCCGCCACAGGGCTTCGCCGCGGAGTCGGCGGCGGCGACCGTCCTGTACGGGGCCGCCATCGGGTTCGGGGCGCCGATCTCCACCACGCACACGATCACCTCAGCGATCATGGGCGTGGGAGCCACCAAGCGGCTCAGCGCCGTGCGGTGGGGGGTCGCCGGGAACATCGTGACCGCATGGATCCTGACCATTCCGGCCGCTGCTCTGGTCGCCGCCCTGTCCTACTTCGCCCTTCACGCGATAGTGGAGTAGGGCCGGCTGGACATCACGTATCTCCCGTAGGGCCGCGGCCGTACATCACCTGTCTCCCGTAGGGCTGTACATCACGTCCACGTCCCAGCGGTTGAAGCCGAGGGACTCGTACAGCCTGATCGCCGCCGTGTTGGCCTCGTCCACGTACAGCATCGCCTGGGCGAGGCCGCGCGAGCGCAGGTGGCTCAGCCCGGCGAGGGTGAGCGCCTTGCCCAGGCCCGTGCCCTGCTGCGTGGGATCGATGCCCACGACGTAGACCTCCCCCAGGGGCTCGTGGCCGTGGGACGAGGAGCCGTGGATCTTCGTCCAGTGGAAGCCGGCGAGCCGGTCGCCGCGGACGGCCAGGAAGAACCCCTCGGGGTCGAACCACGGCTCCTGCTCGCGGCGGAGCAGGTCGTCCATCGTCCAGGCGCCCTGCTCGGGGTGGTGGGCGAAGGCCGCGGAGTTCACCTTGAGCCAGGCCTCCTCGTCCCGGCCGGGTACGAACGTGCGCAGGCGTACCCCATCGGGCAGGGCGAAAGACGCGAGCGGCGCGAAGAGGGAGCGGCGCATCTGCCAGAGCGAGCGCACCCGCTCGAAGCCGAACTTGGCCGCCAGCGCCCCCGCTCCCACGTGGTCGCCGTGCGCCCACAGGCGCGGCTTGCCGCCGGTCAGCTCCATGACGGAGCTCAGCAGGCGCGTGCCGTGTCCCTGGCGGCGGCTGCCGGGGTGGACGACGAGCTCCACGCTCGGACCCTCGACCTCGTCCGTGGGATCGACGTGGGCGTAGCCCGCCAGCGTGCCGCCGGCCTCCAGCAGGAGGGACCGGGCCTGCGGATCGCCGCCGTAGCGGAGGTGGAGCATCACGTGCTCGTTGAGCGGGCGGACGCCGTCGGCCTCCGTCGCCGCCTCGACCAGGCCGAGCACCGCGGCGATCTCGGTGTCATCGAGCCGTTCCCTGACCTTCACGTGTGCACTCACAGAACGAACTCTAGGCGCATGACTGGCAAATAACGCCATGTGACAACCTGGCAAATCGTTACCTTTGCGCCATTGGCCGCATAGGTTCGCGCCGTAACGTCTTGAGCCATGACGTCTCGTTCATTCCTCCGGCTGACGCTGGCCGGAGCCGTCGCCTCGGGTGCGGTCATGCTCGCCACCCTTCCGGCGGACGCGAGCAAGGCTCCCAGGACGGTCCCCGTCCGGCTGCTCGCGCTCAACGACTTCCACGGCAACCTCGAACCCCCCACCGGATCCTCCGGCCGCATGGTGGACGAGAACGGCAAGACCGTCGACGCCGGTGGCGCCGCGTACGTGGCCACGCATATGAAGGCCCTGGCCGACGAGAACACCATCGCCGTGGCCCAGGGCGACCTCATCGGGGCGACGCCGCTGATCTCGGCGGCCTACCACGATGAGCCGTCGGTCGAGTTCCTGGGCAAGCTGGGGCTCAAGGTGGCCGCGGTGGGCAACCACGAGTTCGACGAGGGCTACACCGAGCTGCGGCGGATCATGAAGGGCGGCTGCCACCCGGTGGACGGCTGCTCGCCCGCCGGCACGTGGAAGGGCGCGGCGTTCGACTACGTGGGCGCCAACGTCCTGTTCAAGAACCCCGACGAGAAGACCGACGCGCTCGCCGCGCTCGGCGGCTCGAGCTCGGCGCAGGTCAAGCAGGTGCTGTCGGACTGGGGCGTGCCCGCGCTGCCGCCGGTCAGCATCAAGTGGATGAACGGCGTGCCGATCGGCTTCATCGGCCTGGTCACGCAGACCACGCCGAGCATCGTGACGGGCGAGGGGATCAAGGATCTCAAGTTCGTCGACGAGGTCAAGGCCGCCAACGTGGCCTCCAAACTGCTGAAGCTGGTCGGGGTTAAGGCGCAGGTCGTGCTCGTGCACGAGGGTGACCAGGTGACCGCGGGACAGTCGCCCGACGCGTGCAGCGCCGTCCCAGGGGCGGGCAACCGCATCGCCACGCAGGTGGCCCCGGAGATCGACATCGTGCTCAGCGGGCACTCGCACCAGGCGTACCTGTGCAAGGTCAAGGACCCGGCGGGCAACGACCGCGTCTACTCGCAGGGCGGCTCGTTCGGGCGGGTCATCACGCAGGTGGACCTGAACGTGGACGTGAGGACGCGCGACATCGACCGCGCTTCGGTCGCGGCGGACAACCACGTCGTGACTCGAACCGTTACCCCGGATCCCGAAATTTCCGCGTTCGTTCAGACGTGGAAGGACCGCGTCGCGCCCGTCGCCAACAAGCCCGTCGGCACGATCAGCAGCGACATCACGAACGTGGCCGTGCCCTCCGGCGAGTCCGCGCTCGGCGACCTCATCGCCGACGCCCAGCTCGCCGCCACCAAGACCGGCGGCAACGCCCAGATCGCGCTGATGAACCCGGGCGGTGTGCGGGCGTCCCTCACGTACGCCTCGTCGTCCGCCAACGAGGGCGACGGCGTCGTGACGTACGGCGAGGCCTTCACGGTGCAGCCGTTCAACAACCTCATGCAGGTCGTCACGCTGACGGGCGCCCAGCTCAAGACGGTGCTCGAGCAGCAGTTCACCGGCGGCCCCAACAACCAGGCGTTCACCAAGATCCTGCAGCCCTCGGCGAACTTCACCTACACCTACAGCCGGAGCGCCGCCTGGGGTGCCAAGGTGTCCGACATGAAGATCGACGGGGTGCCGGTGACGGACACGCAGTCCATCCGGGTCGCGGCGAACAACTTCCTGGTGGGCGGCGGTGACGCGTTCCTCGCCTTCAAGGACGGTACCGACCTGTGGAGCGGGCCGCTGGACGTCGACGCCTTCGTCGACCACCTCGGCAAGAACAACCCCATCGCCCCGCCCGCAACCAACCGCATCACCGCCGTCGACTGACCCTTGTTCACGGCCCGCCCGGTGCTCTACGGGCGGGCCTCCTTTTCACCTTCCGTTTTCCAGGCCAGCCACTTCCGTGCGACCTCCGTCTCCAGGTCCACCCCGTGGTGGTGGGCCATGAGGAGCACGTGGCAGAGCACGTCGGCCAGCTCCGCGCGGAAGTCGAGCTCGAGCTCCTCCGCCGTGCGCCCCTTGGTCCTGGCCCGGCCAGTGCGCATGAGGAACGCCTGCGTCAGCTCCCCGAGCTCCTCCTGGAGCTTGAGGAGGAACCAGGTGTCGTCCCGCTCGATCCCGAGCCGTTCCGCGTACTGCTTGGAAATGGATTCGATCTCGGTGGCGAGCCGGCGCAGGTCCATGCAAGGGAGTGTAGGAGCGGCCGGTCACGGTGGCCCGTACAGGGGGAGGACGACCACGAAGCGGGCGCCGGGTGCGTGGTCGGCGACGGTGAGGCTGCCGCCGTGGGCGGTGGCGATCTCTCTCGACAGCGGCAGGCCCAGGCCGCTGCCGCCCTTGTCCTTGGCCCTGGCGCTCTCCAGGCGCGTGAACCGTTCGAAGACCCGCTCCCGGTCCTGCGGCGGGATGCCCTCCCCGTCGTCGGTCACCGTCACGACGACCTTGTCGCCTTCCACCTCCACCTCCAGGTCGATCCTGGTGGCGGCGTGCCTGGTGGCGTTGTCGAGCAGGTTCGTGAGGAGGCGGTCGAGCTGCATGGGGGAGCCGAAGACCGGGGCGCCGGCACACAGGTCGGGGATGATGCGCACGTCGGAGCCTTCGCGGCGGCGTATCTGGTCCTGCGCCACCTGGGCCAGGTCCACCACGCGGCGCTCCGGGACCGCGCCCGCGTCCAGCCTGGCCAGCATCAGCAGCTCGTCGATGATCCCGGCGAGCCGGTCGGCGGCGGCCAGCGCCCGCTCGCCCGTCATCTTCCAGTCCGTCTCCTCCGGGTAGGCGTGGGCCACCTCCAGCTGGGCGCGCAGGGCGGAGATGGGGCTGCGCAGCTCGTGCGAGGCGTCGGCGACGAAGCGGCGCTGCGTCTCGGCCGAACGTTCGAGGCGGTCGAGGGTGTCGTTCGTGGTGAGGGCCAGGTAGGTGATCTCGTCGCCGGTGTCGGGTACGGGCACGCGCCTGCTGAGGTCCTGGCCGGTGATCTCGGCCATCTCGGCGCGGATGCGTTCGACGGGACGCAGGGCGGAGCCCACGGTGATCCAGGTGATGCCCGCGATGCACACCAGGACGAGCGGAGTGCCGAGGAACACCAGGAGATGTACCCAGATGAGGGCGCGATCGACGTCCGCCAGGGAGGACGCCCCGTACACGGTGGCGGGGCCGTGGGGCGTCTGCACCGTGAGGGCCATGATCAGATAGTGGGCCTCCGGTTCGTCCGGGCTCCGGTACACGGTGCGCTCGGTGGTGTAGACGGTCTCGGGCTTGGCAGGGCGGAGGCTCGTCAGGGGCAGTTCCTCGGGGACGCCGCGGCTGCTCGCGATCACCTTCCCGTCCGCCGAGACCACCCGCAGCAGCTGGACGCGCGTCGGGGGCTCCAGCACCGGGGGCAGCTCTCCCGTACGCGCCTCACCCGCGACCCGCCGCACGGCCACCTCGACCCTGGCGTGTTCGACGCCCCGCAGGTTGTCCGGCACCGTGGTGAGGGTGAGGACGGACGTGGCGCAGAAGACCAGTGCCGCTATCAAGGTCGCGACCGCGGTCAGGCGCGCCCGGATCGAGCGCGGAAAGAGCCGTCTCACCATCCCATCCCATCCCCCCTCTGCGTCACTGTCTGTGACATTTACCCTTCGGACGGCGATCGCAATATGGCTGTGCGTGAGGGCCTCAGGCTTTCGCTCCTGGCGATTCCGCTGACGGCGTGCACACCTACCGCGCGGGGAGCCGGAGAGCCAAGGTGGATGGCATGAAACTGCTGGTGCTGGGTGGCACGGAGTTCGTGGGGCGGGCGGTCGTCGAGGAGGCGCTGGCGCTGGGCTGGGAGGTGACGGCGTTCAACCGGGGCAGCCACGAGCCGCCTGCCGGTGTGGCGGCGTTGCGTGGCGACCGGACGGCGCCCGGCGGGCTCGCGGCGCTGGAGCGCGGGGAGTGGGACGTGGTGATCGACACCTGGTCGTGGGCGCCGGCCGCGGTCAGGGACACCGCGTCGCTGCTGGCCGGGCGGGCAGGCCATTACGTCTACGTCTCCAGCCGCTCGGTCTACGCGCCGCCGGTGCCGTTCGGCGCGGACGAGAGCGCCCCGGTCGTGGCGGCGTCGGCGGACGATGGAGACGGCGACTACGCCAAGAACAAGGCGGGAGCCGAGCTTGGCGCGGTCGCGGCCTTCGGCGAGCGGGCGCTGCTGGCACGCGCGGGCCTGATCCTCGGCCCGTACGAGAACATCGGACGCCTGCCGTGGTGGCTGACCAGGATCGCCCGCGGCGGCCAGGTGCTCGCCCCGGCGCCGAGGGACCTCGCTCTGCAGTACATCGACGCCCGCGACCTGGCCATCTGGTGCCTGGAGGCGGCCCGGCGCGGCGTCGGCGGGGCTTTCAACGTGGTGAGCCCGCCGGGGTTCGTGACGATGGGGCAGGTCCTGGAGGCGTGCGTGAAGGCGACGGGATCCGACGCCGAGCTGCGCTGGGTGGCGGCCGAGCCGATCCTGGCGGCGGGCGTGCAGCCGTGGACGGACCTGCCGATCTGGCTGGTGGGGGAGTCCTACGACTTCATGCACGGGGGCGACGTGTCCAAGGCGGTGGCGGCGGGCCTGCGATGCCGGCCGCTGGAGGAGACGGTGGCGGACACGTGGCGGTGGCTGCAGAGCATCGGCGGCCGGCCCCCGATGCGCCCGGACCGCCCCAGCGTCGGCCTCGACCCGGAGGTGGAGGCCCGGCTGCTGCGGCAAACGTGAGCCCGGCCGCGCGATCAGCCGGATGTGTCGAGGGTGGTCAGCCGGCGGCGGCGCGGCCGGCTTGGCGGCCGGAGAAGAGGCAGCCGCCCAGGAAGGTGCCCTCGAGAGCGTTGTAGCCGTGCACCCCGCCACCCCCGAACCCGGCGATCTCTCCCGCCGCGAACAGCCCGTCGACGGGCCGGCCGTCCAGGCCCAGGGCGCGCGAGTCGAGGTCGGTCTGGATGCCGCCGAGCGTCTTCCGGGTGAGCACGTGCAGCATGACCCCGACCAGGGGACCGGCGGCCGGGTCGAGGATCCGGTGCGGCGTGGAGGTGCGCCCGAGCCGGTCGCCGAGGTAGCGGCGGGCGTTGCGGATGCCCTGGATCTGGGAGTCCTTGCTGTACGGGTTGGCGAGCTGCAGGTCGCGGGCCTCGATCTGGCGGCGCATGAGCTCGGCGTCGAGCAGCGGCTCGATCGTGAGCTGGTTCATCTTGGCGACCAGGTCCGCCAAGGTGTCGGCCACGACGAAGTCCGCGCCGTTGCGCATGAAGGCCGCCACCGGACCGGGGGCGCCCTTGCCGAGCAGGCGTTCACGGAGGAAGGCCTTGCGGTCGTTGCTCGTGATGTCGGGGTTCTGCTCGGAGCCCGAAAGCGCGAACTCCTTCTCGATGATCTTCTGGGTCAGCACGAACCAGGAGTGGTCGTGGCCGGTGCCGCGCAGGTGGCGCAGGGTGCCCAGCGTGTCGTAGCCGGGCAGGCAGGGGTCCGGCAGCCGCCGGCCCACCGCGTCGAACCACATGGAGGAGGGCCCTGGCAGGATCCGGATGCCGTGGCCCGGCCAGATCGGGTCCCAGTTGCGCAGGCCCTCGGTGTAGTGCCACATGCGGTCGCGGTTGACCAGCCGCGCCCCGGCCTCGGCGCTGATGTCCAGCATGCGGCCGTCGACGTAGGCGGGCACGCCGGTCACCATGCTCTCCGGGGCGGTGCCCATCCGCTCGGGCCAGTAGCGGCGCACCAGGTCGTGGTTGCCGCCGATGCCGCCGCTCGTGACGATCACCGCGGGCGCGGCGAGCTCGAACTCGCCGACCTCGTCACGGTTGGAGGCGACCCCGCGCGGCGAGCCGTCCTCGGCGAGCAGCGTGCCGCGCACTCCTTGTACGGCGCCGCCGCTCATGACCAGCCCGTCGACCCGGTGGCGATGGTAGAAGGTGACCAGCCCGCGCTCGGCCGCCTGCCGCACCCCGCCGACGAACGGCCTCAGCACGCCCGGACCCGTGCCCCAGGTGACGTGGAATCGCGGCACGGAGTTGCCGTGGCCGTCAGCGCGCAGGTCGCCGCGCTCGGCCCAGCCGACGGTGGGCAGCAGCTTGATGCCGAGCTGGTCGAGCCAGGCACGCTTCTCCCCGGACGCGAACTCGACATAGGCGCGGGCCCACCGTACGGCCCAGGAGTCCTCGTCCTCGAGGCGGTCGAACTGGGCGCTGCCCTGCCAGTCGCTCCAGGCCAGGTCGAAGGAGTCCTTCACGCCCATCCGCCGCTGCTGCGGCGAGTCGACCAGGAACAGGCCGCCGAAGGACCAGAATGCCTGGCCGCCCAGGTTGGCCGCGCTCTCCTGGTCGACCACGGCGACCCTCTTGCCCCTGGCGGTGAGTTCACAGGTCGCCACCAGGCCTGCCAGGCCGGCTCCGACGACGATGACGTCAGCGTTCATGCGCCGATGATGGCGTCTGTGACATTCCATTCACAAGGTGGATGAAAGACGCCAAAGGGCTCACGTGCCGTTGATCTCCAGCAGGCGATCGAGCCGGAGGGCGAGGTCGATCATCTCGCACCTGAGCGAGTCGAACTTCTCCATGATCTCGGACTGGGTGGACTTGAAGTTCTCGTTCGTCTGCGCGCGGAAACCGGCGATCTCCACGATGAGAGCCTCGAAGTCCTGGCTCGCCTCCGTGCGGACGTCCGCGATCTCGGCCTTCAGCTCGGCGAGGCCGATCGACCTCTCGCAAGCGTGGACGGGCAGTCCGGGCCTGTGCGGGCCGCTCTGCGCCGGGATGACGTGGTGGGGGCGTGGGCCGGGGCCGGAGCGCACGATCGTCTCGAGAGCTTCCACCCGGCGTTTCAGGTCGAGGATCTCTGCCTCTACGTTCACGCACTCCTACCTTCGCCATGGCCGCCCGGGCCTCACTTCGTGTGTGCACATGATGGCAAGCGGTTCATGATCAGGGGCGATCGATCGCCGAAGCACGTGCGGATTTTTCTCCCGACACGACGCCGGCGCTGATGGCGGACATGGTGACGGCCACCGCGTGACGCACCTTCGAAGAGCCACGGTTCGCGTCGAAGGAGCACAGGGCGATGGCCGCAGGGACCAGTTTGCTGCCTGGCCGGTCGCCGGTGAAGCCCCGTCAGAATCGGTGACTCCTACTTGTTGTGCCGCACCGGCGCCCACGTTTCGGAAGCAACTACTTCGGGTAAAACCGACGTTGATCTCTGAGCTGCCTGGTCCTCAGGAGCCCCAGATGTCCCGTATCACGTTGACGCGTGCCGCCCGTGAAGCGCTGCGCGACGAAGAAGTGGTGTTCTTCGACTGGCACGTGACCGGCCTCTGCTGCGCGGACGCGGGGGAGTTCTCGGTCAGGCCGCTGCGTCGCTCCCGTCTCCCCCGGCGGGCCCGCAGCCTCGGGACCGATCTGGCGTACGCCCATCCCACCGCCTGGGTGCATCTAGCCGAGCTTCCCGTGACGATCGACTGCCGTCCGCTCTGGCGCTGGCGGCACTTCACCACCGATCTGCCGCCGGACGCCGGGCTGCGTTGCTGCCTGGGTCGCCCCATTGCTGGGAGGTAACGGGTGAAGCTGCGTTCCATCATCATCTGGACGGCGGTCGCCGCCGTCGGGGCCGCTGGGTGGGCGGTGCTCGCCCTGTCCAGAGGAGAGAACGTCAACGCGGTCTGGCTGCTGGCCGCCGCACTCGGCTCGTACGCCATCGCCTACCGTTTCTACGCCCGTTTCATCGTCCGCAAGGTGCTGGGCGCGGACGACCGCAGGGCCACCCCGGCAGAGCGGCTCGACAACGGCATCGACTACCAGCCGACCGACCGGCGCATCCTGTTCGGTCACCACTTCGCCGCCATCGCCGGGGCGGGGCCGCTGGTCGGGCCCGTGCTGGCGGCTCAGATGGGCTACCTCCCCGGCACCATCTGGATCATCGCCGGCGTGATCTTCGCCGGGGCCGTCCAGGACATGGTGATCCTGTTCTTCTCCATGCGGCGCAACGGCAGGAGCCTCGGCCAGATGGCCCGTGAGGAGATCGGGCCGATCGGCGGGGCGGCGGCGCTCATCGCGGTCTTCGCCATCATGATCATCCTGCTGGCCGTGCTGGCGCTGGTCGTGGTCAACGCCCTGGCCCAGTCGCCGTGGGGCGTCTTCTCCATCGCCATGACCATCCCGATCGCCCTGTTCATGGGCTTCTACCTGCGGGTGATCCGGCCGGGCAGGGTCGTCGAGACCACCGTGATCGGGGTCGTGCTCCTGCTGCTGTCGATCGTGGCCGGCGGCTGGGTGCAGGAGTCGAGCTGGGCGCCGTTCTTCACGCTGAGCCCGTCGGCGCTGGCGCTGTGGCTCATCGCGTACGGGTTCGTCGCCGCGGTGCTGCCCGTGTGGATGCTGCTCGCGCCGCGCGACTACCTGTCGACGTTCATGAAGATCGGCACCATCGTGCTGATCGCGATAGGGATCGCCGTCACGATGCCCACGCTGAAGACCACGGCGTTCACGGACTTCGCGTTCAACGGCAAGGGGCCGGTGTTCGCCGGGTCGTTGTTCCCGTTCGTGTTCATCATCATCGCCTGCGGGGCGCTGTCGGGCTTCCACTCGCTGATCTCCTCCGGCACCACCCCCAAGATGATCCAGAAGGAGACCCAGGTCCGGATGATCGGGTACGGCTCCATGCTCATGGAGTCGTTCGTGGCGGTCATGGCCATCACCGCGGCCTGCGTGCTGACCCCTGGGCTCTACTTCGCGATGAACTCCCCGGCGGGCGTCGTCGGGGCCACCGTGCAAAGTGCCTCCCAGGCCGTCAGCGACATGGGCTTCGTGATCACACCGGAGCAGCTCCAGGCCGCTGCGGCGGCCGTACAGGAGCAGACCCTGATCGCCCGCACCGGCGGCGCGCCCACGCTGGCCGTGGGCATCTCGCAGATCTTCTCCGGGTTCATCGGGGGAGCGGGGCTGCAGGCGTTCTGGTACCACTTCGCGATCATGTTCGAGGCGCTGTTCATCCTCACCACCGTCGACGCGGGCACCCGGGTGGGGCGCTTCATGCTGCAGGACACGCTGGGCAACCTGTGGAAGCCGATCGGCAAGGTGAGCTGGTGGCCCGGGCTGGTGGCGGCCAGCGCCGTCGTCGTGGCGGCCTGGGGATACTTCCTGTACGTGGGCGTCAACGACCCGCTGGGCGGCATCAACCAGCTCTTCCCGCTCTTCGGCATCGCCAACCAGTTGCTCGCCGCGGTGGCGCTCACCGTGGCCACGACGCTGCTGATCAAGAGCGGCCGGCTGAAATGGGCCTGGGTGACGGGGGTGCCGCTGGCGTGGGACGTCGCGGTGACGCTGACCGCGAGCTACCAGAAGGTGTTCTCCGCCGACCCCACGCTCGGCTTCTTCGCCCAGCGCGACCGCTACCAGGCGGCGCTGGACCAGGGGAAGCTGCTCGCGCCGGCCAAGACCCAGGGCGCGATGGAGCAGATCGTGGTCAACTCCACCGTGGACGGGATCCTGGCCGCGCTGTTCGCGGTCCTGATCGTCATCGTGATCCTCGACGCCCTGCGCGTGTGGGTGACGGCGATCAGGTCGCGTGAGCCGCTGCCGACCACGGAGGCGCCGTTCGAGGAGTCGAAGATCCGCGCCCCTGCCGGGCTCATCGCGACCCGGGAGGAGCGGGAGATGCTAGAGGCGTAGCTCCGGCGGGAAACCTGTCCACCGCAGGTCGGCGGGCAGGTGGCCCATGTCGTTGAAGAGCAGGACGGAGGACGGGCGGTCCTGCGCGTACCTGATGACGGTCAGGGCGGCGTTGCAGTGGTTGAGGCCGAGCCAGCGCCAGTCCGGGGCGTTCAGCGCGGCACGGACGAGCCAGCCGATCAGGAAGTTGTGCGTGACGACCAGCTCGTGGCGAGTGCCTTCCACTGGGCCGGTGAACAGCTCTTCGGCCGCACGGGCGAGCCGCGCGCCGCCGTCCTCCGGGAACTGGCCGACGAAGCCCAGGAGCCGGTCCGCGTGCTGCGCGGGCAACTCCTGCTTTGCCGGTACGTACGGGACGAAGTCTCCGGCGGCCTCGGAGACACGCACGGGTACGTCCGGGAGCTGCTCGGCGATCAGGCGAGCGGTCTGGGCGGCCCTCGGCAGCGGCCCGTGGTGGATGGCTGAGAGGGGGACGCCCTTCAGCCGCTCGCCGAGCAGCGTGGCCTGCCGGCGGCCGTTCTCCGTGAGGCCGCTCTCGTCCGGCGTGGCCTCGCCGTGGCGGGCGAGGTAGAGGTAGCGGGTCATCGGTCTCCTGTTGTTGACCTCGGATGCGCGTCATGGGCATGGTAGGGCGTGGCCAGCGACGAGACGCGCGACGGGATCGCGCTCAGCAACCTCGACCAGCCGCTCTTCGACGGAGCGGGGGCGACCAAGCGTGACCTGGTCGACTACCTCGACGCGGTCAGCGACCGGATCATCCCGGCCCTGCGCGACCGGGCGCTCTCGGTCATCCGCGTACGGCCGGGGCAGGAGCCGTTCATGCAGAAGAACCTGCCCAAGTACGCCCCCGACTGGGTCAGGTCGATCTCCGTGTGGGCCGAGGCGTCACGCAGGCAGGTGACGTACGCGCTCTGCAACGACAGGAGGACGCTGCTCTGGTTCGCCAACCAGCGGGCCGTGGAGTACCACCCGGCGCTCTTCGTCGGCGACCATCCCACCCACATGGTGCTCGACCTCGACCCGCCCGAGGGCAGTGACGCGTTCTCGCTGGCCGTACGCGGGGCGTTGCTGGTGCGCCAGGCCCTGGCCGACGCCGGGCTGGCGGGGGCGGTGAAGACCAGCGGGGCCAAGGGCGTGCACGTGTTCGTGCCCGTGGTGGCGGGGACCGGCGTGGAGGACCTGGCCGCGGCCACCCGCGCGCTGGGTGCGCGGGCCGAGCGGCTGGATCCGGCGCTGGCCACCACGGCGTTCATCCGCGAGGACCGCGCGGGCAAGGTGTTCATCGACTCGACCAGGGCGGGCGGGGCCACGGTGGTGGCCGCGTACAGTCCTCGCGTGCGTCCCGGCGCGCCCGTGTCCTTCCCGGTGGCCTGGGAGTCGATCGAGGACGTCGCGCCCGCCGACTTCACCGTGCACACGGCGGCCGAGCTGCTCAAGGGGGCGGACCCCTGGGCCGAGCTCATGCCGGAGCCGCAGCGGCTGCCCGCTGACCTGGTCGAGGAGGGGCACACGATCCCGGTCGCCCGCGTACAGGCGATGCACGAGGGCAAGCGGCGCGCCCGCGCCCGTCGCGGCGAGTGACCAGCTGACGGGTGCTCACCCGCATATGTCCGGATTTTGACGCACTAGTGGGTCTTCTCACTGATCGTCGGCCGGGTTACGTTCGCCTGGCGGCTCGGGGGAACTGCCGCATTCCCGTCCAGTAGGGGGACCTTTATGCGCCGAATCGCCATCGCGCTGATCACAGCGCTCGCCTTGCCGCTGGCCATGGCCGCGCCGGCCAACGCCGGCGGCCTGGACGACGTCTTCTCCAGGCTGCTCGTCAAGCAGGTCAAGGGCACGAACGTCAAGAAACACCTCAATGCCCTGCAGGCGATCGCCGACGCCAACGGCGGCAGCCGCGCCGCGGGCACCCCCGGTTACAACGCCTCCCGCGACTACGTGGCGGACAAGCTGCGCAAGGCCGGATACAAGGTCACGCTCCAGCCGATCAACTACGTCGACAGCTGGAGCGAGAACTCCCCGCCCACGCTCGCCCTGACCGCGCCCGGCTCGAAGACGTACGTGCCGAACGAGGACTTCTACTCCTTCCAGCCCTCCCCGGCGGGCGACGTGACCGCGCAGGTCCAGGGCGTGGACCTGACGCTGCCGCCGAGCCCTTCGCCCAGCTCGACCAGCGGCTGTGAAGAGTCCGACTTCGCCGGTTTCGTTCGCGGCCGGATCGCGCTCATCCAGCGTGGCACCTGCGCCTTCGCCCAGAAGATCCGCAACGCGGGTCGGGCCGGAGCGTCCGGGATCATCGTGTTCAACGAGGGCCAGCCGGGACGGACCGAGGCGTACCCGCTGGACATCGGCGAGTGGCGGGCCGGAGTCCCGATGGTGTTCGCCGACTTCGCCGTCGGCAACGAACTGGCGGCCACGCCCGGCGCGACCGTCCGGCTCAAGGTCGACGCCAAGCTCGTGCTCGGCACCAACGACAACGTGATCGCCGAGTCCCGCTTCGGTGACCCGCGCAATGTCGTGATGGCCGGCGCCCACCTCGACAGCGTCCACGAGGGCCCCGGCATCAACGACAACGGGTCGGGCAGCGCCGCGATCCTGGAGGTCGCCGAGGAGATGGCGCACTTGCCGGTGAAGAACAAGGTCCGCTTCGCCTTCTGGGCCGCCGAGGAGATCGGCCTGCTCGGATCCGACCAGTACGTCGACTCCCTGTCGGAGGCGCAGCGCGACCGCATCCGGGTGTACCTGAACTTCGACATGGTGGCCTCGCCGAACTACGCGTACAAGCTGTACGACGGGGACAACTCCGACAACGTCGGCTCCCCGGCCGGGCCGCCCGGATCCGCCGAGATCGAGAAGCAGTTCCAGGCCTTCTACGGCTCGCGCCAGTTGCCCACCGTCGGCACCGACTTCGACGGGCGCTCCGACTACGGCCCGTTCATCGCGGTGGGGATTCCGGCGGGCGGGATCTTCACGGGCGCCGAGGGGATCAAGACGGCCGAGGAGGCGGCGCTGTTCGGCGGCACGGCGGGGGTCGCGTACGACGCCTGCTACCACCAGGCGTGCGACACCATCGCCAACATCAACGACACGGCGCTGGACGTGGACGCGGACGCGATCGCGGACTCGATCGCCCGGTACGCCTTCAACCTCCGCTCCATCCCATCGAGAACGGCTCCCACGGCGGCGATGCTGGCCGCGAAGACAGCCAGCTGACACCCATCCTCCGGCTCAGGAGGGCGAGGCCGCGTCCATGGCAGGGCGCGGCCTCGCGGAGCGTCAGCGGGTGATCTTGACGTCGTCCACGCCCGCCTCGACCAGGGAGGCGCCCGAGGCGTCGGCGGCGTCGATGAGGATGCGGACCGTCTGGCCCGCGAACGCGTTCAGGCTGGCGGTGGCCGTGGCCCAGGCGCCGTTGCGGTTGGCGGCCGCACCCGTCTGGTTCAGCACTGTCGTCGTGGTGGTGCCGACGACCCGGACCCGGAAGTAGTCGGCGCTGGAGGCGTTCGAGCCGTGGGCCAGGTACCACGACAGCGACAGGTTCAGCGGCCCGGTGGACGGGAGCGTGATGGGCGGCGACTGGATCGAGGTGACGCCGCCGTCGAGGTCGTAGTCGCCGGCCGAGGCGCCCGCGAGCCGGCCGGTCACCAGGTCGTTGCTGCCGCTCACGGTGGTGCCGAGCTGCTTGGCGCCGCTGGAGGTGGTGGCCTCCGGGTCGCCGCGCTCCCACTGGCCGGTGGTGGCGGTGTCCGTGCCTGACGGGTTGACGGTCCACCCCGTGGCCGTCTCGAACGTGTCCTGCCAGACCACGACCGGCGGCACGGCGGTGGCGACCGTCCACACCGCGTACGCGATCGCGTCGGCGTTCCTGTCGAGCGCGGTGTCGTTGATGTTGGACATGGTGTCGCAGGAGCGGTGGTAGCAGACGTCGAACGCCTGCCCGGCGGTGCCGCCCCACAGCGTGGCCTGGGCCGAGCTCTTGATGCCCTCCGCGCCCGTGAACGTGCCGCCCGCCGGGATGCCGACCGCGATGAACGGGCCGTAGTCCGAGCGGCCGTCGAAGTCGGTGCCCCGGGTCGGCACGCCGATCGACGTGAAGTAGTCCTGGATGACCTTCTCCAACTGCGCAGACCCGGCCGGGCCGGGGCCGGAGCCGGTGCCGTCCGAGTTGTCGCCGTCGTACACGAAGTATCCGGGGTTCGGGGAGCCGACCATGTCGAAGTTCAGATACCCCTTGATCCGCGCTCGGTCGGCGGCCGGCAGGTTGTTCACGTAGAACTGCGATCCGCGCAGCCCCAGCTCCTCCGCGCCCCACCAGGCGAAGCGCAGGTGCTTGGCCGGCTGGAGCGACTGGCGGGACACTTCGAGGGCGGTCTCCAGGATGGCCGCGCTGCCCGAGCCGTTGTCGTTGATGCCGGGTCCCGCGGCGACGCTGTCGAGGTGCGCGCCGACCATGAGGATGTCGTTGGGGTCCCCGCCCGGCCAGTCGGCTATGACGTTGTAGCCGGTGGCGCCGTTGTAGGTGAACGACTGCAGGGTGGTGGTGAAGCCGGCGGCGTCCAGCTGACCCCGTACGTAGTTGGCCGAGGCCAGGTAGCCGGGGCGGCCGTGCGCGCGGTTGCCCCCGTTCGCGGTGGCGATGGACTGGAGCTGGGAGAGGTGGTTCTTGACGTTCGCCAGGGAGAGGTTCGGTGCTGCGGCGGCCCGGGCGGGCGTGCCCGGCAGGACGATGGCCAGGGATAACGCGATCACTGTGGCGATGCGTAACTTCACGCCGTTTCCGCAGGTGAGCGGCATGGTGGCGCCTCCATCCGAGGTCGAGGGTGGAAGATCCCGAGATGGTGCTCATAGGAACGTAACCCGCCAAAACGGGTTCGCCTAGGCCTACGAATGGAGGCTCAGACCGGGCCGCAGCGCCGCCAGGACGGTCTCGGGCTGGTCGGCGAAGAAACGGATCGAAGTGGCCTCGGCGCGGGCGCCGAACGGGCGCACGAAGGCGATCGGCTCGGTCAGCTCGATCGTCAGGTTCGTCTGCGAGGAGACCGCCACGCTGAGCCGCCCGTCCTTGACCGCGACCATGCTGCCCTCGTTGTAGTTGCGGCTGGTCCGCACGGCGGCGATCCGATCGACGGGTACGCGCAGATCGAAGTACACGCCGTACCGGATGCGCAGCTCGTCCGAGGTGATGACGTGGGGCCTGGTGACACAGGCGGCGGCCAGCATGATCCCGTACAGGAGCCCGTACCCGTCGGCGTAGAGCACCGCGAAGCGCAGCCACGCAGGCACGTCGAGCGCGACCAGCAGCAGATCGACCACCACGGTCTCGACCGCCATCGCGAACAACATCAGCGACAGCATGAACGTCTGCACCTTCGTGTACGTCGCGACGACCGCCCCGTCCGGCACGCCATGACGGCGCCGCACCATCCACCGCCCGATGGCGGCCAGGCCCTTCAACTCGAATCTCACGATCCGCAGCACGGCTCTGACCATCGGGTTCCTCTCTCTCGGCGCGGTTACCCCGATTAGAAACGTTGACGTCGCGTCAAGGTCAAGCCGAAGCGATCCGGCTGCCATGGAAAGTAGATCCATGAGCCGTTCTTCCGCCTCGACCCGTGATCGTGTCGCGTCATGCGCCCGGCGCGGTGACGGCGTCGGGCGGCAGGCGACGGGACAGGCGCAGGAGGGTGACGCTCGCCAGCGCGAGCAGGACGGTGAGCGTGCCCCACAGCAGCGAGGGCGCGGCGCCCAGCAGGGCCGAGAACGCGGCCGGGGCGACGACGTTCCCGATCGCCCAGGTCTGCTGGTGGATCGCCAGGTAGCGGCCGCGCAGGGCGGGTGGCGCCGTCGCCGCGGCCAGGGCCCACGACGGGGTGGCGTGCATCAGCTCACCCACGGTGAAGACGAGCGTGGCCACCACCAGGGCGATGACGCGCGGCGCTCCGGGGGGAAACGCGGCCGCCGCGGCGTACGCGACGCACGAAAGGATCAGGACCGCCCCGCCCAGGGCCATGGCGTGCGTACGGCGTGCGGCGCGCTGCCGTCGCCGGACCGCGAGCTGCCCCGCCGCCACCAGGATCGTGTTGAGCGTGTACAGCAGGCCCAGCAGCCAGGCGGGGGCGCTGAGCACCGTGACGGCGTAAACCGGCAGCGCGACAGGAAGGACCATCCGCGTCAATGTGAACGCCTGCTCGGCCGCCACCAGCCCCAAGAAGGGCCGGTCCGCCAGCACCCGCCGGTACCCACCCCGCTCCGGGGGCGCCGGCTCCACCGGTGTGCGCCGCCCCGACAGGACCAGACACCCGGTGGCCACGACGAAGCTGGCCGCGTTGACCGACGCGATGATCACGAAGCCGGTTGTGCCGCCCAGCGACACCACGCCCGCCGACAGCAGCCCGCCCAGGCCGAAGGCGACGTTCCTGGCGGTCGACATCATCGCGTACAGCCGGTCCCGGTCCGCGCCGGTGGCCAGGACCGAGATGTAACCGCCGGAGGCGGGATAGTAGGCCCGGTCGCCGATCGCGACCAGCGCGGCGACCACGATCAGCGCGGCGTAGCCGTCCACGAACGGGTACGCGGCGAAGCCCAGCCCGCGCAGCACGTACGTGCCCATCAGCACACGCCGTGCGTCGAACCGGTCGATGAGCACACCGGCCACCGGGTTGGCGGCCAGCCCCACCGCGGCCGCCGCCGTCACCCCCAGCCCGACAACGGTCATGGGCAGGCCGGTGACCGTGTGGATGAACAGCAGGGTGAGCGGGACGTACAGGCCACTGCCCAGAGCGTCCACGAACATCCCGACGAGAAACGGCCGCACGCCCGACGGGCGCGCCACGGAGGCGATCGACATGACGAGGAGTATCGGCACGCCAGAGGCCCTTTCGGATCGGCCCCCGGCCCTAGACGGTCTACACCGATGGTCTTAGAGCCTCGCCGTCTGCCGCGTCGGCGGTCCCCACCCAATGGGGCGCCCACCGCGAGTCGGATCGCGGTGGGCGCGGCAGGGTTACCGCACGAGGTAGGCGTCGGAGAGGAGCTGCTGGACGGAGTTGCCGTCCTTGTCCTGCGCCTCGACCTTGATCGAGATGCTCCCCGGGCCCTTGGGGTTGAGCACGAGCACCTTGCCGCCGGGCAGCACCGTGGCCTGTGTCCAGTGCGCGCCCTTGTCGCTGGAGATCCAGGCCCTCCGCAGCGACGGCGACCTGCCGCCCTCGGGCTTGACGGTGAAGGTGAACGGCCTGCCGCCCTGGACCGTGTCGTTCTCCGGCAGCCTGAGCTCGTACTTGAGGCGGATCAAGGGCACCTGGGCGCAGGGCTGCTTGTCGTCCCACAGCACGGCGTCCAGGCAGGCGTGCGAGGCGCTGCCGGCCGTCGGGCGGGTGGAGCGGAAGGTCCAGGTGGTTTCGACGCCGGTGCCGGAGTGCTTGCCGGCGAACGCGTCCTTCCACGAGTCCGTGAGCCGGTACGTGCCGGATCCGGCGGGGACCGTGTAGTAGGGCACCCCCAGGTCGTCGTACTGCGGTTGGACCTCGGTGTCGCCGCTGAACAGGTGGATCTCCTCGGTTCCGGGTGCGCCCTGGTACATGTGGCTCGGGTCGGAGGCGTCGGAGTAGTAGCCGAAGCCGACCGGGCTGAGCGCGCGCAGCCGCAGCCGGTCGCCCTGGCGGCAGCCGTCGCAGTAGAGGATCGGGCTGAACCAGTCCGGCAGGCCGGAGCCGGTCGTGAGCTGCGCGGGCACGATGGCCTCGTTCCAGTCCTCCCGCTCCTTGGTGGCGCGGGTGAAGCCGCGGGCGGAGACCGCGTAGCGCGAGCTGAACGTGGCGGGGTCGAAGAACACGTACTCGCGCTCCCACAGCACGTCCCGGCCGGGCGAGTTGTAGTACTCGGTCCTGGCCGTCGGCCCGGCGAAGCCGTGCGAGCCGCGGACGCTGAAGCGCTGCTCGGCCGAGTAGGTGTGGTTGACCTCGGTGAAGTTCCAGCGCGGCCCCCACGTGCCCGCCTCCGGGGCGAACTGCGCGTGATACGTGGTGTCGATCTCGGTGAGGTCCCGGGCCTTCGGGGCGAAGTTCAGTCGGCCAGCCGTGGTCCCCTTCACATAGTAGGCCAGCTTGTACTCGAACGGGGTGGTCGGCGTGGCGCGCAGGGCGGCGCTCGGGTACGGCTTGCGGGCCAGCGCCTTGCCGAGCTGGTCGGCCTCGCCGCTGTCGATCCACAGCACCGGGATCTTGTTCTGGGCCGTGTACGTCGAGGCGGTGAGCAGCCAGGCGAACCGGTCGCTGGTGACCACACCCGCGGCTCCCGCCTTGATGGCCAGATCCATGTCGGCCAGGAAGAGCTGGAGCGAGTCCCTGGCCGGGAGGTGGACGAGCTTGCCACGCACGTCCGCGCCGCCGCGCATGTCGTCGCCCGTGGTCAGGCTCAGGCGCCTGCCGGCGGTGAACTTCGGCACCAGCGGGTCGTGCTCGCTGACGTAGTGAGGGTTGAGCCGGACCCCCGGCACGGCCAGCTCGACCTCGGGGGCGCGGCGGATCTGGTCGAACAGCAACGTGTAGGTGCCCACCGTGGGCGCCTTCCGCACCCGCGTGACCCAGTACTTGCCGGTGTTGACGGGCTCGTAGCTGAGCAGCGACGCGCCCCCGTACATCCGGCCCGAGGCGGTCGTGCGGACGGTCATCACGTTCATGAACACCGGCTCCGACGTGCGCGGCGTGCTCACCTGAATCGGCTCGACATCGGTCGCGTCCAGGGTCACCGTGGTGTCGCCGTCGAGCTTGATCTCGGGGGCGAGCAGCAGGCCGTACTGGAGCTGCCGGTCGGGCTGGGTGAACCACCAGGGTGTGTCGCCGATGGAGTAGACGCCGCCGTGAGCGAGCTTGAGCTCGGTCTCGAACGTGCCGGGCGTGTCGGTGGCCCGCCAGTTGTCGGTGGCCACGCTCATCGGCTCCCCGTCGAGGAGCGGGTCGGTGTCGCTGACCCGGACAGCGGACACGATGCCCGGGTTGACCGTCCATTCCGGTCTGCCGGCGAACCTGATGCGCACGGTGTCCATCTCGGCGCCCTTGTGCAGGGCGATCGGCGCGGTCAACCGGGTCGTGCCCGCGGTGGCCGTCAGGCGGCCCTCGTACCAGCCGGGGTCGCCGAGCGTGGGCTCGATGGTGAGGTCCGCGCTCGCCGTGCCGCCCGCGGGAACGGTCAGCGACGACGGGGTGAGCGTGGCCATCCCGGAGGGCGGCTGGGCGTCGCCGCGCTTCAGCGTCATGGACAGGGCCAGCGTGACGGGTTCCTTGCCGGTGTTGCGGAAGGTCACCTTCCTGGTCAGCGTCTGGCCGGTGTACGGGTCGGTGAACCCGGCGTGCACCGTCGCCAGGTCGTCGAAGACCTGCTGGGTGACGGCCTGCCCGAGGTCCAGCCGTCCCGAGCCCTGGTCGTAGACCGGGGCGTCGCCCGGCTTCGCGGTGCCCGTCAGCGCGGTCTTGATCTGGTCGGCCGTCCAGTCGGGGTGCTGGACGGCGAGGATGCCCGCGGCGGCCGCCACGTGCGGCGTGGCCATCGAGGTGCCGG
The DNA here is from genome assembly GCF_044466425.1 of Nonomuraea sp. NPDC049400. NCBI lineage: Bacteria > Bacillati > Actinomycetota > Actinomycetes > Streptosporangiales > Streptosporangiaceae > Nonomuraea > Nonomuraea sp. NPDC049400. The sequence continues at coordinate 40,020 of NZ_JBITMP010000041.1, read as the reverse complement.
AAGCCGCGGTGTAGTGGTCGTCGATCGGGCCACCGCCCGGGATGCTGCTGCCCTCGCCCAGCGAGGTGCCCGCCGCGCGGGCCGCGATGATGTTCACGCCGGGCGCGGTGAGCTCCGGCTTGATCGCGAAGTCGTCGCTAAGGCGCGGGCCGCGGCTGGAGAACGAAGCGATCTTGTCGGACGGGTCCACCGCGCCGACGGTGAGCGCCGAGGTCGCCGCGCCGGGAGAGGCGATGGTGTACCTGCCGGGACCCGAGTTGCCCGCCGCCACCACGAACAGCGTGCCGTACTCGGCGGTCAGCTCGTCGGCCGCCTGGCTCAGCGGGTCGGTGCCGTCGGCCGGGCTGTTGCTGCCCAGGCTCATGTTGACCACCCGGGCGTGCGCGGTGGCCGCCTGCCACTGCATCGCCGCGATGATCTCGGAGTTGTTGCCGCTGCCCGTGTCGTCCAGCGCCTTGGCGATGGTCAGCCGGGCGCCGGGGGCGACGCCCTTGTACTTGCCGTTCGAGGCGGCGCCGCTGCCCGCGATGATGGACGCCACGTGGGTGCCGTGGCCGACCCGGTCGGCGACCTCGTCGGGGTTGCCGCCGCCTGGTTTGCCCGCGGGGACGAAGTTGCGGGCCGAGGTGACCCGGCCCTGCAGGTCGGGATGCGCGCTGTCGATGCCGGTGTCGATGACGCCCACCGTGGCGCCCGTGCCGTCGTAGCCCGCCGCCCATGCCGTGGGGGCGCCTATCTGCGGGTTGCTGACGTCGTCGAGCGCCTTGACCTTGCCGTCGAGCCACACCTTGCGCAGGTCGCTCTTCAGGGCCTTGGCGTTGGCCGGGTCTCCTCCCAGGGACTGCCAGAACGTGGTGGCCTGCTTCTTGTCCACCTTGATCGCGGCGCCGTCGATGCTCTCCAGCACCATCGGCTCCGCGCCGCCCTTCAGCGACTTCGCCTTGCCCGCCAGGTCGGCGGCCTTGGTCTGCGGCTGGTACTGGACGATGAGCGGGATCTGCGCGGCCTTGGCGTCGGCGTACCCGTTGGCCACCAGGTAGTCGATGTTGAACAGTTCCTTGTCCAGCAGGCCCTTGCTGACGTAAGACGCGGCGTCAGCGGGGATCACGTAGTAGCCGTGCTCGTCCTGCTCGGCCTGGTACGTCCGCACCTCGCGGCCCGCGCCGGGCTCCAGGGTGGCCGACGCGCGGCCGGCGCCGTCCTTGGCGTAGGTGACGGTGTCCCCGGTGATCAGCGTGACCTTGGCCCGCGGCGTACCGACTGCCTGCGCGCTCGCCTTGGTGACGGTGACCGTCGCGGTGGCCGGTCCCGGGACCGCGACGAGCGGCACGGCGAGTACGGCCCCGAGTAAGGCCACGAGTCTGCGGCGCCGGGGGGTGGGCAGCATGCGCACAACTTCTCCAGACGTGAGTAGCACCGGCCATCGTCGCCCGCGCGCGATGGAGATCGTTTCCACGCTGACCTAATCTGGTGATCAGTCAGGGCACAAGACCGCCGAACGGCCAAAACCCGCCAGGTGGCGGTAACCCGCCACCCCGTCAGCGGGAGAAGGGGCGTCGCCGATGCTCGAAGCGATCGGCCTGTCAGCTGCCGAGAGCCGCCTGTACGCGACACTCGTCGAGAACCCGCGATCGTCCGCCGACGAGCTCGCCACGCACTGCGGCGTCTCGACGCTCCTCGCGGCGCGCACGCTGGCGGCCTTCGCGCGACGCGGCCTTGCCAGCAGGCTGCCTGGCCGCCGCGCCCGTTACGTCGCCGTCGCCCCCGACATCGCCATCAGGCCGCTGCTCACCCGCCAGGAGGAGGAGCTCCACCAGGTGCGCACGGTCATCCACGAGCTCACCATGTCGTTCCGCCTGGCCTCCCGCTACGCGACGCATCCGGCCGAGCAGGTGGAGGTCATCACGGGGACCGACAACATCATCAGCAGGGCGTACGCGCTGCAGGACAGCGTCCAGAGCATGTTCCGCAACATCGACAAGCCGCCATATGTCATGAGCGGTCACGCCGACAACGTCGAGCGAGAGCGGCGGATGCTCAAGTCGGGCATCGACTACCGCAGCGTGTACGACCGGGAGTCTTTGGCGCTTCCCGGCAAGTTACCCCTCATCCAGGAATCCATGGCACACGGTGAAAAGGCCCGCGTGGTGGCCGGGGCGGCGGCGAAGATGTGGATCGCCGACGACACGCTCGCGCTGATTCCCATCCGCAACGGGTCGTACGCCATCGACGCGGCGTTCATCCTGCACCAGTCCGCCCTGCTCGACGCGCTGATCGCGCTGTTCGAACTGGAGTGGCGGCGGGGATCGCCCCTCCGCGCGGCACCTCGGCCCACCGATGAGCCCGACGAGCTGACCAGAGATCTGCTCGCGCTGCTCGCGGGCGGTCTGACGGACGAGGCCATCGCGCGGGCGCTGGGGCTCGGGCTGCGCACGGTGCAGCGCCGCATCCATGCCGTCATGCGCGACCTGAACGCCATCACCCGCTTCCAGGCGGGACTGGCGGCGCGGGAGCGCGGCTGGATCTAGCGGACCAGGAGAAGGCGCAAAGTGCCAGCCCCGGCCCCTTCTGCTAGCTACAGTGAGAATTCCAGTATCGGCGGGATATTTCGGGATATCCGCAGCGCGAGGAGCCGCGGGGTGAACCACCGCGTAACCGACGAAGCCATGGTCCGAGCCCTGTACCGCGAATACGGCGCCCCTTTGATGGCCTTCGCCATCCGCTTGACGGGGGGCGATCGGCGCTGGGCCGAGGACGTCGTGCAGGAGACCCTGGTACGCGCCTGGCGCAACCTCCACGACCTGCGTACCGAGTCCGGCTCGCTGATGCCCTGGCTGGCGACGGTGGCCCGCCGGGTGGTGATCGACAACCGGCGGCGCTCCGGCTCGCGCCCGCTCGACACCGTCGAGGACGTCCCAGAACGCGCCAACGCCGTGGCGGCGGAGGACGAGCGGCTGCTCCGCGAGATCGTCGTGACGGACGCGATGCTCTCGCTCTCGCCGGCTCACCGCCAGGTGCTCACGGAGACGTTCCTGCTGGACCGCACGGTCCAGCAGGCCGCGGAGACCATCGGCGTGCCGGTGGGCACCGTGAAGTCCCGGGTGTACTACGCCATGCGCGCGTTACGCGTGGCGCTGGAGGAAAGGGGGGTGACGCTGCCATGACGAGGGAGCCGCGTCACAACAGAACGAAGGGGGTGACGCGCTCATGACCGAGGTGCGTCACGAGGACGTGGCCGCGTACGCGCTCGGCCTGCTCAACGAGGAGGAGCGCGCCGAGTTCGAACGCCACCTGCACGGCTGCGCGAGCTGCGCCGAGGAGGCCGGGGCGTTCGCGGCGATGGGGGAGCTGATCAAGGGCGTGCACCCGGACGATCTCCTGCCCCACCCGCCCGACCCGCAGGTCGAATCGCTCCTGGTACGCCGCGCCGCCACCGAGCGCCGTCGCCGCCGGCTGCACCGCACGTTCATGTCCGCCGCCGCCTGCCTGGTCGTCGCGGCCGGCGTGTTCCTCGCGGTCAGCTCGATGACCAGCGGCCCGAACCCCGACAGCATCCACAGCCCGGCCCGCGCGCTCCTCATGACCGGCCGTACGTACTCCGCCACCGACCCCGCCACCGGCGTGTCCGCCGTCGTCGGCCTGGAGGACAAGGGCTGGGGCACCCACGTCGCGCTGGAGCTCAAGGGCGTCAAGGGACCGCTGCAGTGCCGGATGATGGCGGTGGGCGACGACGGCCGCTCCGAGGCGGTGGCGAGCTGGGGTGTCCCCGACAAGGGGTACGGCGTGCCGGGCTCTCCCGACCCCTTGGTGCTGCACGGCGGCACCAGCCTCCCGCAGTCGGAGCTGAACCACTTCACGATCGAGACCTTCGACGGCCGCACCTTGGCCACCATCCAAGTATGAGATCACAAGGCCGATAAGCTCGCCCGCAGCTCGCTGACCTGCCGCGGCTCCGCGATCCCGTCCCAGGGGGCCAGCGCCGCCAGCCCCGCCGCCCGGTGCTCCGCGGCCCGATCGGGCCGCAGCCGGGCCAGGTGCAGGTGGGTCAGCGCCATGCTCACCCCCGCCGGGGGCAGCCGCGGCTCGGCCTCCTCCAGCAGCGCGACCACCTCATCCGGCTGATGATCGGGCTCGTCCAGCAGCGCCACGGCCCGCTGCACGAGGCAGCGGGCCCGCCCGATCTCGTCCGCGGTCTCCGCGTAGAGCCGCTCGGCCTTCTGCAGATCGGACTTCGCGTCGAGGGGCTGCTCCAGGTAGCGGTTCGCGAGCGCGAGCAGCTCCTGACCGTGCGCCGCCGCGCTGGGGTCCGAGGCCTGCTCCGCCAGCCTGAGGGACTCGAACAGCACGATGCGGGCGTCGGCGTACAGGCGTTGCGCCTCGCGGTCTCGGCCGTCGTGGTCGAGCGTCTGCCCCTTGCGCAGGAGCAGCGCGGCCACGTTGGTCAGCCGGAGCGAGTGCCCCGCGAGGTCGCCGCCGGACAGCGCCTGCCCGTACCGTACGAGCGCCGACTCCACGGCGGTGAACTCGTCGCCGCTGGCCAGCAGGATGGCCGCGTGCTGCAGGTGGAGCTCGGCGGGCCACGACTCCACCTTGACGCGCAGCGCGGCCGCCTGGTTGAAGTGCTGGCGCGCCTTGCGCGGGTCGCCCCAGGTGAGCAGGATCGCGCACTGGCGCAGCTCCGCCGTGGCCTGCACGTGCTCGTCGCCGAGCGCCTTGGCCGCCTTGGCCAGCGCCTCCGCCGCCCGCAGCCGGTCCTCGTGGCGCTGTTCGAGCCGGAACCACGTCTCCAGCCCGTCCGCGATCCGCGCCAGCGCCCGCGCGGTCTTGGGCACGGGGTTCCCGAACGCCAGCACCTGCAGCAGCACCCTGTCCTCGATCGCGAACCAGGCTCGGGCCTCCTCCCCCGGCAGCAGGGCGGCGAACGCGTCGGCCTGGTCGGCGAAGTGCTCGACCAGCCGCCGCCAGGCCGCGGCCTCCAGCGGGCCGCCGCCGCGGAACGCGCCGCCCACCCTGACGCGCGTCATCCGTACGCTCTCCACGAGGCCCAGCTCGGCCAGCTCCCTGATCGCGTCATCGGCGGAGGGCACGCCGAGCAGCGCGGCGGCGGCCCGGTGGTCCACCTCGGCGATCGGCAGGCCCGCCAGCAGCACGAACAGCTGCTTGGCCAGCGGCCTGAGCTGCGTGATGCTCCGCTCGAGCACGAAGTCGAGCATCTTGTCGACGGACCCGCTCCGCAGGTCGTCGACCAGGTTCTGGAGGGTGACCTGGCGGTTGCGGGCGAGCCAGCGGCCGATCCTGATGATCTCCAGCGGAGTGCCCAGGCAGGCGTCCACCAGCAGGCCCAGCGCCTTCGGATCGCGTTTGACGCGCTCGTCGGCGACGTGGCGGGCCAGCAGCCGCTGCCCGTCCTCCGCGGCGAGCGGGCCGAGCTGGATCGGCTCGATGTGCTGCGGCAGCTCGTCGGTGAGCGTCCCCGCCACCACGATGTGCGCGCCCGGCACCCTGGGCGGCAGCCAGGCGATCTGGCTCCACGTGCTGACGTTGTCGAGCAGGAGCACCCGGTCGGTGCCGGTGAGCGCCTCGACCACCTGCGCGGTGGCGTCCTGCGGCTCCTGGATGGCCCCGGGCGGCCGGTCGAGGGTGCGCAGGACGCGCTGGGCCACGCTCAGCGGCGTCTCCGGATGGTCCCGGTCGGGGCCGCGGAGGTCGGCGTAGCGCTGCTTGCGGGCGTCGGCGGTCAGGCCCCACGTGGCCAGGACCGCCACGGCGGAGGTGCCCATGCCCATCGCGCCCTGCACGACGACGATCCCGCGCTCCTGCGCGCGCTCCTGGACCTGCCGGATCTCGGCGTCCCTGCCGACGAGCCCGTCGACCCTGTCGGGGAACGGCAGGCGGTGGAAGATCGGCTGGGGCGGGTCCTTGCGGCGGTTGCGTACGACATGGGTGAGCCAGCCAGTGGCGACCGGCAGCGCAAGGATCAGAACGACGATGAGCCAGGGCGGGAGCCACTCCGCTACCTGCTCCATCAGCTTCTCCTGCAGCAGCAGGACCGTGCCGCCCACCGTCACCAGGCCGCCCAGCCCCAGCTCGGGCAGGTGCGCCCCGGCCTGCTGGGAGAGCCGGGACAGGCGGATGCGCAGGCGGTCCTTTCGCGAGATGTCCGTCATCGGCGTACCCCTCGCGTCAGCCCCCTGTACAGCCAGCGCGCGGTGGCCACGACCACCAGCACGGGCACCGCGGTCGCGATCACCGCCTCCGCGGCCAGCGCGCTCGCGGCGCTCATGAAGTGGCGCGACTGCTCCAGCAGGATCAGCTGCAGGTGGTCGCCCGCCGGCCAGTTGAGCAGCAGCCCGACGACCGTGTCGTTCCACACCAGGACGAACGCCAGGACGCCGGCCAGCACCACGGCCGGGCGCGCCTCGCGTACCACGTGGAACAGCTCCCACCGGTCACGCGCCAGCATGGGGGCCGGCACGCGGACGAACGCGTTGTGCAGCACGAGCACCGCCAGCGGGATCACCAGCGCCGCGTGCACGATGGCCAGCGCCGGAGTGGTGCCGACGGGGCTGAGCGAGCGCTGCAGCGGCACCGCGAACGCCTGCGGCGGCAGCACGGCCAGGGCCACCGCGACCAGCAGCACCGGCCGCCAGGCGCGGCGCGGCAGCAGGTGCTCGTGCGCCAGCACGTACGCGGCCGGCACCGCGGCGAGCAGCACCAGGCACACGACCACGAAGGCCCGCACGAACGTGGTGCCGAGCGCGCCGAGGAAGCCCGGGTCGGCCAGCGCGTCCGCGTACGAGCCGAGCGTCCATGGACCGCCGCTCCACCACCCGGACAGCGCCGCGGCGACCGGGTCGCGCAGCGAGGTCAGCACGAGCACCGCGAACGGCAGCACCCAGAGCACCGACACCGCCACGCACGGCAGCCACACCCGCCAGCCCTTCCGCGAAGGCGCCGTGGCCACCGGATCCGCCCAGGTCACCCGCCCGCGCAGCCCGGACAGCGCGGGCACCGCCATCAACGCCACGAGGACCGACAGCCCCACGGAGAGCGCGGAGGCCCGCGTGTCGCCCAGGTCGCCGTGGTGCCGCCACCAGAACAGCCCGCCGCCCTCGATCTCGGCCTGCATCGACCCGGGCGCGCCCATCAGCACGACGTCGAACACCCTGGCCGCCGCGACCAGCGCGAAGAGGTACGCGAGCGCAGCCGGACCGGCGAGCGCGGGGAGCACGACGGACCACACCCTGCGCCGCCGCCCGATGCCGAACGCCCTGGCCATCCGCAGCAGGTTGGTCGGCATCCGGGCCAGCGCCTCGTGGAAGACCAGGAACGCGACCCCGGCCCACTGCCAGATCAGCGCCAGCCCGAACACCAGCCAGATCCACACGGGGCCGAGGAAGGCCACCTCCGTGCCGAGCAGCGCGTTGACCAGGCCACGCCGCGGGTTGGTGTCGAACATCAGCCGGAAGATCGCGCCGGTGGTGAGCGGGGAGACGGCGGCAGGCAGCACCAGCAGGAAGCGCAGCACGCCGCCGAGCACCGGCCCCGCGTTCCTGGCCAGCCAGGCCAGCCCGAGCCCCACGGCGCACACGACCACGGCCAGCACCAGCCACACGAACGAGTTTCCGAGCGCCTGGAGCACCTTGCCGTCGGACAGGACGTCGTACGCGCCGAGCCCGTGGGAGAGGCTGAGCACCACGGTCGCGCAGAGCGGGACCAGGATGACGCCCGCCGACAGCAGGACCGCGAGCAGGAGGTAGAGCGACGCGCGCCAACGGCTGATCCCGTGCCTGACCACGGGAATCCTGGCGTCGTGGTGCGGCGCCACCTCAAATCCGAAGGCGTTCACAGGACCGCCTTCGTCGGTCCTGTGAACGCGATGCGGCTGTGTTCATTGGCTCGCTCGCTACGCTCACTCACAGAGCGCCCTCCCTGCTACCGGCGACGAGCCTGTCGTGGGCCGTGCTCGCCGCGGTGGCCGGATCGGTCTGGTTGACGGTGACGTTCGTGAACAGCTCGGTGAGCACCCGCCACAGCCCGCGCCCGTCGCCGCCCTCCAGCCCGCCGATGAGCCGGTCGGAAAGGTCGTACTGGAGGTTCCCGCCGGACTTCAGCCCCTGAGGGAACGGCATCAGGAAGCCGCCGTCCTGCACCCAGCGAGTCAGCGCGTAGGGCTGCGTGAGCGGGTCGGTCAGCCAGTTGACGAAGTCGACCGCCTTCTCCGCGCCGTCGTTCATCGCCACCGCCACGTCGCCGCCGACGACCAGCGGGCGAGGGTTGCCCGCGTAGGCGGGGAAGGGGAACGGGGCAGGCACCCCGACGCGCCCGCCGGTGTACCGCTTGATCACCGGCAGGGCGAAGTCGGGCGCGGCCACGAGGTCGGCGGTGCGGTAGACGAACACGTCGAGTATCGAGTCGTGGAACTGCATGGTGAGCGCGCGCCTGCCTTGCTCAGGGGTGAACGCGCTCCGCCAGATCCCGCCGAGCAGCGCGAGCACCTCCGCGATCTCCGGCGCCCGCCACTGGTCTGGACTGTCCAGTGAGTGATACAGCCTCCGGTAGACCTCGGGGGCGTAGGCCAGCAGCACGTTCTCGAACCAGTCGCTGAGCACCCACCCGTCGGCCGCCCCGATCGCCAGCCGGCTGGGCTGCCAGGCGGCCAGGTTGGTGGGCTGCGCGGCCTGCCCGTCCCGGTACCAGATGAGCGACTTGTTCGCGATCTTGAACCAGGCCCCGAGCTGCTCGCCGCTCCCGTACGGTGTCACGAGCTCGCGCCAGAACTCCGGCTGGCCGGACCTCGTGGTCAGCCGCCTGATGCGGCCCTGGATCAGCGGATCGTGGAGCAGGCCCAGCCGGGGGATCACGGCCACGTCGGGAAGGACCTCCTGGGCCGGTCCGCGCAGCAGGGCGCCGATGTTGTCGCCCGCCGAATAGACGTTGACGGCCCCGTACCCGCTCACCACTTCGTGGAAGCGCCGCAGCTCCTCGCCGCTCCACACCACCGCCACCTGCAGCGGCCGCTCGCGGGCGCAGCCGGCCAGGGCCGTCGCCGGGATCGCGGCCAGCAACGTTCTACGGCTGACGGACATCGGCGATCTCCCAGAAACGCGAAGGGGAGGCGAGGCTGGCCACCCTGGTCCTGTCGTCGGCGACGACCAGCACGGCCAGGCTGGGATCGGCGCGCAGCGCCGCGCTCACGGCCGCGTGGCAGGGCCCGCACCCCGTGCGGTCCTCCACCACCATCACCTTGACCGGCAGCAGCCGGCACAGGACGCGGGCCAGCGCCACGCTCAGCCGCTCGTCGTGGGCCAGCTCGTGCGGCCTGGAGCGCAGGAAGCCCTGGATGTCCATCCGCCTGGCCATGAACGCGACCCTCCCGTGCACGAACGAGGGCGCGAGGTCGTCGCGGGCGGCCAGCGCGAGGTTCTGCTCGACGGTCAGGTGCGGCAGCAGCCCCGCCCCGGCGGGGACGAGCCCGACCTTGCGCTCGGTCGGCAGCCGCATGGTGATCTCCTGGCCGCCGACGCGGATCTGGCCGTCGTCCGGCATCTCCAGGCCGACCAGGATGTCGGTGAACGTGTCCGCCTCGGCGCTGTCGGCCGCCACCACCACGGCGGTGCGCCCTGAGTCGACGGTCAGGGGATCGGGCTTGAGCCCACGGCGGGTCCCACGTGTCTCCCAGGTGAGTCCGGAGAGCTCAAGAAGTGGCACGTCCACAACCGCCGTCAAGTCGGGGGGTCCTCCGCACCTGACGTTTTCACAAACAGTGGATCATGGCAACGTAATTGAGCGATTCCACTACGTGCTCATCGGGGGCCCGAGAAGTGGGTCGAGAACCAGTCTCTGGCGTGCTCGGCCACGACCTCCAGCGCGCCGGGCTCCTCGAACAGGTGGGTGGCCCCGGGCACGACCGTGATCCGGCTCTCGGCACGCAGGTGCCGCTGGGCCTCCTCGTTCAGCTTCACCACGACCGGATCCCTGCCGCCCACGATGAGCAGCGTAGGGGCGCGTACCGCCGCGAGCCGAGGCCCCGCAAGATCGGGCCGCCCGCCGCGCGAGACGATCGCGGATATCTCGTCGTCCGGCTCCGCCGCCGCCCACAGCGCCGCCGCCGCGCCGGTGCTGGCGCCGAAGTATCCGATGGGCAGCCCCGCCGCCTCGTCCTGCTCGCGTACCCATGCGGTGCTCTGCAGCAGCCGCTCGGCCAGGAGCCCGATGTCGAAGACGTTCGCCCTGTCGCTCTCCTCGTCGGGCGTGAGCAGGTCGAACAGCAGCGTGCCCAGCCCTGCCTTGTTGAGCACCTCGGCCACGTAACGGTTGCGCGGGCTGTGCCGGCTGCTGCCGCTGCCGTGCGCGAACACCACCACTCCCTGAGCGGCGTCAGGAATGATCAGATCGCCCTCCACCTGCCACACCTCCTCCTCTCAACCGGACGTGTCCTCTCCCTCCGCCTTCCCCGCAAGCCCCCTCTTGCACCACCCCGAACCCCGTCGCCCGGTCCGGCGGCGACAGAGCGGCAAGATCCATATACTGCACGGATGTCCGATTTTGCCGACTTCCGGGCCAGAGGGCGGGCGGCGCTGCTGGCGGGCCGGGCGACCCACGACTCTCCCATGGTTGAGGGCGCGCGGCGGTGGGGCGCGGCAGCCGTGCTGCGCCCTTCGGGTGAGGTGCTCGACCGGCTGGCGGCACTGGCCCGGACCATCGAGGCGCCGGGGCACTGGGTGCACGAACCCCGGACCTTGCACGTCACCCTGAGGTCCCTGGAGCCCTACCGCGACCGGATCCCCGCCGACGACCCCCTCCGCCGGGTCTACCGGGACGCGCTGGCCGAGGCGGCAGCCGGGCTCGAGCCCGCGAGAGTGCGGCTGGCGGGCGTGAGTCCCCATCCAGGCGGTGTCCTGGTCTGCGGCCACCCCGAGGACGACACGCTGGTGACGCTGTGGAAGCGGTTCGCGCACGCGATGCAGTCCCGCGGCGTGCGGGACCTGGAGCACGGCCGGGTACGCGACCGCTGGTACGTCAGCCTCGTCCACTTCGCCAAGCCGCTCACGGATCCCGGCGGGATCGTCGAGTGGTGCGACGCCCACGCCGACGTCGACATGGGCACGGCCGAGCTGGACACGGCGGAGATCGTCCAGTTCGTCCTCACCGGCACGGGCATCCAGGTCAAGGCGCTCGAAGAGGCCAGCCTGGCCTGAGACGGCGGGGCGCCACCTGGCCCCATTCCAAAGGTGGCGCCCCGCCGCCGCCCAAGTCAGCCCAGCACCAGCGCGGTGATGAACTGCAGCAGGTGCCAGGCCACATAGCCGCTGAGCGAGCAGAACGCCCACTCCTTCCCCCGGCTGATCCTGGAGATCCACCGGAGCTGTTCCGCCGGCTCCTTCCGCGCCCTGACAGTTCTGGCGACGAAGTACGCCGACATCAGCCAGGCCACGCCCGAGCCCGTGACGAGCGCGAGCGACAGCGCCAGCAGGATCGGGGACCCGCTCAGCAGGTCCGGCGGCGGGAGCTGGCGGCACCAGGCGGCCAGGAGTCCGGCGAGCACCGCGGCGGCGATCCGCCTGTCCTTACGCGCCTGGCGCTTCAGCCACTGAAGGTCTCGACGCAGATGGTTCTTGAGCATCCGGATCACCTCCGTTTGGAGTAGCTGGTAGAGCCAGCTAACGGGAATGTCCGGATAAGATCTCCGACCTCACATCCGAGATTTCACGACTTTTAGCGGCATTTCAGTGCCCGTGCGCCATCCCAAGCTCGCGCAGTTCCACCGACACCCGCCGCGCCTCCAAGGCGTCCCCCACCTCTTCGAGCAGCCGCAGAGCCTCCCTGAGCTGCTCGATCGCCGCCCCCCGGTTCCCCAGCCTGGCCGAGATCAGGCCGAGTGCCCGCAGGGCACACCCGAGGTCCCGCCTGGTCCCGCACTCCAGGTGCACGTCCCTGGCCTGACGCGCGTACAACAGTGCCTCCTCGGCCAGGTCCAGGTCCAGCAGCACCATGGCCAGCGTCGTTAGCGCCGCCGCCCACCGGTCCTTGGTGCCGGTCTCGTTCTGCAGCTCGACCGTCTCCCACGCCAGCTTCACCGCCGCCTGCGGCTTGCCCGCCGTGTGCAGCGCCTGCGCCATCGACAGCAGCGCGCTGGCCCGGTTGTCCCGCAGCTCCTCCCTGATCGCCAGCGACGCCTTGGCCGCCTCCAGGGCAGGCTGGTGCTGCCCCAGCGACAGGTACGTGTTCGCCAGCGTCTCCTGGACGTCCGCCTCCGCCCGCCGGTTCCCCAGGCCCTGCACGATGTCCAGGGCCTCGAGCGCGTACACGAACGCCACGTGCGGCAGCCCCTGCCGCCGCCGGACCCTGGCGAGCCGGTTGAGCATGCGCGCCTCCACCGGCTCGTCGCGGATCACCCGGCTGATGGCGAGCGCCTGGTTGAGGTAGTCGTCGGCCCGCAGGTAGTCCGCCAGCCGCCAGTGCACCAGCCCGATGTCCCCGAGCGTCTCCGCCTTGCCCTGCTCGTGGTGGAGCTCGACCTGTACGGCCAGCGCCTGCTCGTAGTACGCCAGCGCCTCGTCGTACCGCGAGCCGTTGCGCGCGATCCGCCCGAGCGCGCACAGGGCGCGCCCGCAGCCGTGCTGGTCGCCCGTCGCCGTGTACCCGGCCAATGCCCGCTCGGCGTCCCGCCGGGCGTCGTGCGGCAGCCGCAGCAGGTCGTAGATCTCGGCCAGGCAGAGCAGCGTCTCGGCCTCGGCGTGCTCGTCGCCCAGCTCGTGGCAGATCGACAGCGCCTCCAGGCCCTCCGACAGCGCCGCGTTGGCCTCGCCCAGGTTCCGCTGCACCGTGGCGAGGATGATCAGGCTCTGCGCCGTGCCCCGCCGGTCGCCGAGCTCCTCCCGCACCTCCAGCGCCTGGCCGGCGTGCTGCAGCGCCAGCTCGTACCGCTCCTGGGACAGGTGCAGCCGGGAGAGCGTGTGCAGGCAGTTCGCCACCCCGGTCAGGTCGCCGATCTCCCGGTAGAGGTCGAGCGCCTCGCCGGCGCACTTCAGCGCCTCCTCGTTGTTGCCCGCGATGCCGTGCACCTCCGCCAGGTCGTTGAGCGCGCGGGCCCGGCCCTCGCCGTCGCCGAGCGAGGCGAAGTCGTCCAGCGCCTCCCCGATGAACCTGGCCGCCAGCGTCGAGGGACCGATGTCCCGGTGGATCGAGCCGAGGTTGCTGCGCATGAGCGCGATCGCCCGCCGGTTGCTGACCTGCATCGCCGAGGTCAGCCCGGCCTGCTGGATCTCCAGGTTGTTCTCGTAGTAGCGCAGGCTCCTGAACGGCTCGAACACGGCCTTCGCGAGCCGCCACGCCATCCCCTGCGCGCCGCTCTCCTCGGCCATCCGCACGGCTGAGACCAGCGAGCGCCGCTCCGCCTCGAACCACTCGGGCGGCGTCGCGGGGTCCGTCGCCTTCGCCAGGTAGTGGTCGAGCAGCCGCACCCTGGCCTCCCGCACGCCGCCCTCCGCGTGCCTGCCCAGCTCCCTGGCCAGCCGCTTGACCAGGTCGTGCACCCGGTAGCGCGGCCCGGCCAGCGGCTCGACCAGGTACGCCCGGTGCAGCCCCTCCACCGCCACCACGGCCTCGCTCACCGGCACGCCGAGCGCCGCGGCCAGCACCTCGGGCGTGAAGTCCCGCCCGGGCAGCAGCCCCACGTGCCGGAACGCCCGCCGCTGCCCCGGGCTCAGCGACTCGTACGCCAGGTCGAGCGCCGACCTGAACGCCTCCTCCGGATCGCCCACCAGCAGCCGCCCCGGCCTGCGCAGCTCCTGGACCCGCTCCTGCACGCTGAGCCCGGGCGTCTCGGCCAGCTTCGCCGCCGAGATCCGCAGCGCGAACGGATGGTACGAGCACACCCTGGCCAGCTCGGCCAGCGCGTCCCTGTCGGCGGCCCGCGGCGAGTCGCCACCGAGCACCGCCACCAGCAGCGCCACCGCGTTGCCCGGGTCGAGCACCGGCAGGTCCATGAGATCGGCGTGCCCGGTGGCCCGCAGCGGCGCCATCCGCGTGCGGCTGGTCACCAGCACCACACAGTCCTTGCCGCCCGGCAGCAGCGCCCGCACCTGCGCGGGGTCGGCGGCGTTGTCGAGGATGAGCAGCAGCCGGCGCCCGGCGATCCTGCTGCGGTAGAGCAGCATCAGCTCGGCCTCGTCGTCGGCGGGCATGTGCTCGCCCACCCCGAGCGAGCGCAAAATCTGCCCCAGAGCCTCGGACGGCGTCATCGGCGGCTGGCTCGGCGACTGCCCCCGCAGGTCGATCGCGATCTGCCCGTCCGGGAACCGGTCGGCGTGCAGGTGCCCCCAGTGCGTCACCAGCGCGGTCTTGCCCACGCCTGGCAGGCCCTGCACGACCATGGTGTTCGTCCGCCTGGGCCGCTCCAGCCAGTCGGTGAGCAGGTCCAGGCTCTGCTGCCGCCCCGTGAAGTCCGGCACGTCCGCGGGGAGCTGGCGTGGCTTCGGCACCCCGCCGACCGGCAGCGGCTCGATCGCGCCCGGCCTGGTCAGGAACGGCGTCACGTGCCCCTGCCACGGCGCCGACAGGTGCTCCCAGCCGCCCGCCGCGTCACGCAGCGCGGACGGGTCCGTGATGTGCAGCCGCCGGTAGCCGGGCCGTGCCAGCCAGCCCCGCCGTACCCACTTCGTGAGCTGGCGCTGCACCACATCGGGAGAGCTGCCCACGAGGTCGGCCAGCGTCTCCATCGAAAGGGGCGGCGCCGACTCCGAGGCCAGCGCGTAACGCTCGTCGAGGTGCAGCAGCCACACGGCCAGGCGGGCGGAGACGGGGGCGCGGGCGAGCGCCTCGTGCCTGCGGGCCGCCACGTTCCTGGCGAACAGCTCCTGCACCAGCGCGGTGGCCACAGCCGGGCTGGCGGCGGCGTGCTCGCGTAACCGGCGCAGGTCGATGGGCCAGGCGCGCAGCTCGGTCAGCGCGTCGATCTTGGCGCGCTCGGCGGGGCTCCAGAAGGCCAGCTCCCCGATGAGGTCGCCGCCGCCGCGGAGGTCGTGCACGGCCTCGCGCTCGCCTGCGGGGGTGTATTCGCGGGCGTAGCCGTAGTCGATCACGTAGACCCGGTTGGCGGGCCGCAACGGCGAGCAAATGGTCTCGTTACGCCGGAAGATGCGGGGCCGCGCGCCCTCGTCGACCAACGACCGGAACAGACCCACCCCGACACCACCAATCTGGGGACGGCGGTGTCCTCTTATGACAGACGCGAAACAGCCTCAACGACCATTTGTCACATCAGCGGGCTTCGCTGTCAATCGGCTCAGACGGCCGCGGTGTCCTGGCGGTCGGGGACGAAGCGGTAGCCGACGTTGCGGACCGTGCCGATGAGGGACTCGTACTCGGTGCCGAGCTTGGCGCGCAGGCGACGCACGTGGACGTCGACCGTCCTGGTGCCGCCGAAGTAGTCGTAACCCCAGACCTCCTGCAGCAACTGGGCCCGGGTGAAGACCCTGCCGGGGTGCTGCGCGAGGTATTTCAGCAGCTCGAACTCCTTGAACGTGAGGTCGAGCACCCGGCCGCGCAGCCGCGCGGTGTAGGTGGCCTCGTCGATCGACAGGTCTCCGCTGCGGATCTCGTCGGGCGCCTCCTCCGTGGCCGCCTGCGAGATGCGGCCCGTGGCCATGCGCAGGCGCGCCTCCACCTCGGCCGGCCCCGCGCTGTCGAGCAGCACGTCGTCCACGCCCCACTCGGCGGTCATCGCGGCCAGCCCGCCCTCGGTGACGATCACCAGGAGGGGGCAGTCGATGCCGGTCGTGCGGATCAACCGGCACAGGCTCTTGGCCTGCACGAGCTCCTTGCGCGCGTCCACGAGAACCGCGTCGGCCGGAGGCGTGTCGATCAGTGCGGACGCTTCCGCCGGCGAGACCCGGACCGAGTGGAGCAGCAAGCCCAGCGCCGGAAGCACCTCGGCGGACGGCTCGAGGGCGTTGGTCAGCAGGAGCAGGTTGCTCATTACGGCCTCCTCAAACACGCAAGGACCCGGGGGCTACGTCGCCCAGGTCCCGTAGGTGAGGATATCCCACGAGTAAGTCGCGTCCATTGCGCGTCCAGCAGGTGAACAGCGCGTCTCCTGAAACAAGCTCGTTAAGGGGGACGCACAATAGACCACAAACCGATTGTGAGGTGCCCATGGCCACGGGAAAGGTACGTTATTGGGCCGCGGCCAAGGATGCCGCCGGCGTGGCGGAGGAGTCGTTCGATGCGGCCACTCTTGGTGAACTGATGACGAAAATCACACAAAATCGTGCAGATCTGGCGCGTGTGGTGAGGCGGTGCTCGTTCCTCGTGGACGGCTCCCCGGTCGGCAAGCGGCCCCATGACGAGGTCGTTCTCGCCGACGGCGTGACGGTGGAGGTGCTGCCGCCGTTCGCCGGTGGGTGATGGGGCGCTTCGTGAGGGAATGACTGATGCCAGTCGATAGGCTCTTGCCCCCGCCATAGACAGGTAGCCCCATGCGCAAGCTGATCGTTTTCCTGATCGTGCTGATCGTTCTCCTCGGTGTCGTCGACAGGGTCGCCGTGGCGGGGGTCGAGCGCGATCTCGCGAACAGGATCGCGGCCGCGGCCGACCTCTCCGGCACGCCGACCGTGACAATTGAGGGCATCCCATTTCTCACCCAGGCCGTCTCCGGGCACTATCCGGAGGTGCGGTTCGACCTCGGCACGCTGACTTACGGCGGGGTGCCGGTCAAGAACCTGCGCGGCGCCGCCTACGACGTGACGGCACCCCTGGCGGACGTCCTCCAGAACAGGGCCAACATCCAGGCTCGGCGCGTGGCCGTCAGCGGCACCCTGACCAGGGCGACGATCGACAAGTACGCGCCCAGCGGCGTCAAGATCGGCGGCAACGGGGAGCGGCTCACGGCGTCGGGCGAGGTGACGGTGGGGGCGCAGAAGGTGAAGTTCAACGCCGAGATGCGGGTCGAGGTGGCCGACGGGGTCATCAAGCTCCAGGCGGAGAAGATCGAGGGCGTGCCCGACCAGCTCGCGCAGCTCGTTTCCTACCCCATCAAGTTCAAGGGGAAGCTGCCCTTCGACGTGAAGGTGACCGGGGTCAAGAACGTGGCCGAAGGATTGGAGTTCTCGGCCGAAGCGTCTGACGTGCCGATCCGTGGATGACGACATTGAACCGGTCCGGCCTGCCGTACGTGATGAGGACGTGAGCGCAGCCGGCACAGCCGACGAGGAACTCGTGAGGACCCTCTTCGACGAGCATGCCGGGCCACTCTATGGCTACGTCCTGCGACTGACCGGTGACTCTGGGAGGGCGGAGGATGTCGTGCAGGAGACCCTGTTGCGGGCCTGGCGGCATCCCGAGGCTCTCTCCGACCGGCCGATCCGCGCGTGGCTGTTCACGGTGGCCCGTAATCTCGTCGTGGACCAGCATCGAGCGAAGAAGGCCAGACCACAGGAGACCGGAGACGAGGCGCTGGCGGTCATGCCGGCCGACGACCATCTGGAGCGGGCGGTCGAGTCATGGGCGGTGGCCGAGGCGCTGGCCGCGCTCAGGCAGGAGCACCGCGAGGTGCTGCTGGAGGTCTACTACCGGGGGCGATCGGTGAAGGAGGCGTCGGCGACGCTGGGCATTCCGCCGGGCACCGTCAAGTCGCGTACCTACTACGCGCTGCGGGCGCTGAAGCTCGCCCTCGAGGAGCGGGGGTTGGCGCCATGATGACGTGCGAGGAGGTACGGCTGGCCCTGGGCGCGCACGCGCTGGGCGCGCTGGACCCTGACGAGGCGCTGGAGGTCGACCGGCATCTGGCGACCTGCGAGGAGTGCGGGGCCGAGCTGCTCGACCTCGAAGGCGTGGCCGCCTTTCTTGGGAATGTGTCGGAGCGCGACGTCGAGCTGGTGTCCAGCCCTCCGCGGCAGGTGCTCGACCGGCTGCTGAACGACCGTGCCAAGCGGACCAGGCGTGGCCGGCTGCTGCTGGTGGCGGCCGCCTCCGTGGTGACGCTGGCCCTCGGCGGCACGGTCTGGACGGTCGTGAACGACACCAGTCAGCAGCCGCAGGCCGCGATGGCCCCCGAGTCCACCCAGTCGCCGGCGAGCGTGCTGGACGCGCCCGAGGACAGCCAGGCGAAGGCGCTGCGCAGTGAGGCCGAGCCGTCCGCGAGCCGGAAGCCGACACTGAGGCCGAGCCTGAGGCCGAGCAGGTCGCAGTCGGACGCGGTGGACGGGCCCACGTTCACCGGCAAGAACGCGGCGAACGGCTACAGCGCAACCGTGTCGGCGTGGCCCGGCGAGGACGGCGGCACGGAGCTGGGCGTCAAGGTCGGCGGCGTGCCTGTCGGCACGACCTGCCGCCTGCTCGTCGTCGCCGCGGACGGGCGGCGTGACTTCACGAAGAGCTGGGCGCTCAGCCGGGAGTCATACCAGGAGAACACCGTGTTCAAGCGCGTGACGTCGCTGGACATGAGCGACATCACCAGGTTCGACGTCGTCGATCAGGCGGGGAAGGTGCTCGTCAGGGTCCCGGTGCGGAAGTAGTCCCGGCGCGGAAGTTATCCCAGTGCGGAAGTAGTCCCGGTGCGGAAGGAATCGCGGGCGCCCGTGGTTGCACCAGGCGATGACTGGTTTGTGGGTGGCGCTGGCGACCCTGGCGCTCGGCATTGTGATCGGGGTGGTCCGCCTGCGCCGCGACGGACGGGTGCGTGACATGAGCGGAGATCGGCTGTCCGAGGCCGATCTCGGTGCCGGGCTGGGCGAGCGGGCGACGCTGGTGCAGTTCTCCACGGCGTTCTGCCAGCCGTGCCGGGCGACCAGGCGGATCCTCGCCGACGTGAGCGAGCTCGTGCCGGGGGTGCGCCACGTCGAGATCGACGCCGAGTCCCGGCTGGACCTCGTGCGGCGGCTGGACATCATGCGCACGCCGACGGTTCTGGTGCTCGATACCAGCGGAAAAATCGTGAAAAAGGCCGCCGGTCTGCCCCGAAAGGCCGAGGTCCTGGCGGCCCTCGCCGCGGCCGTACCACCACCGCCGTCTCAAGAATCGTCTCACTAACCGGACGAGATGTGACAGATGACGAGACGCCGAGTAGTGTCTTCGGCATGAACCCAACGACAGAGCTGCTGACGAAGCGGCGCGCGGTTGATTTCTGCCGCGTGACCACCGCGCTCTGTCGCGCTGCCTGAGGACGATCCCGCGGACATCAGGTCCGCCCCATCGACCCTTCAGGAGCATCCTGCGATGCGTGCCGACCCTAGAGCGCTGCGCTTCGGCGCGGCCATCACCACCCTGGTCCTCGCCCTCGTGCTGGTGACCGAGAGCGCCTGGCTGCTCGCCGCCCAGGCGATGGTCTTCGCACTCGGGGTCACATGGCGCTCGCCGTACACGATGCTCTTCAAGGCGCTCGTCAAGAGCGCGCCGAAGGAAACCGAGGACGCCCGCCCGCCGCGCTTCGCGCAGGGGGTGGGGCTCGTCTTCGCGGTCGCGGGGCTGACCGGATACCTCACCGGGATCATGCCGCTGGCCCTCGTGGCCACGGCCGGGGCACTCCTGGCCGCCTTCCTCAACGCAGCCTTCGGATTCTGCCTTGGCTGCGAGATGTACCTGCTCATTCGCCGTCTACTGCCCGCCGCCAACATGGAGGTTTCCAAATGAGCCGCTCCGCCGCCCTGGTGGACGCCGACTGGGTCGAGGCCAACCTCGACACCCCCGGAGTGGTCCTCGTCGAGGTCGACGAAGACGTCAGCGCGTACGACAAAGGCCACATCCGTGGCGCCGTGAAGGTCGACTGGCGGCAGGACCTGCAGGATCCGGTGCGCCGCGACTTCGTGGACAAGACCGGTTTCGAGGCCCTGCTGTCCGACCGCGGCATCTCCAACGATGACACCGTCGTGCTCTACGGCGGCAACAACAACTGGTTCGCCGCCTACGCGTACTGGTACTTCAAGCTCTACGGCCACGCGAACGTCAAGCTGCTCGACGGCGGGCGCAAGAAGTGGGAGCTCGACTCCCGCGAGCTGGTTCGCGAGGTGCCCGAGCGGGCCAAGACGCAGTACGTCGCCCAGGAGCAGGACACCAAGATCCGCGCCTTCCGCGACGACGTGGTCGGCGCCATCAGCAAGTTCAACCTGGTCGACGTGCGCTCGCCCGACGAGTTCACCGGCAAGCTGCTCGCTCCCGCGCACCTCCCGCAGGAGCAGGCGCAGCGCGCCGGCCACGTGCCCACCGCCCGCAACATTCCGTGGTCCAAGGCCGCCAACGACGACGGCACGTTCAAGTCCGACGACGACCTGCGCACGCTCTACGGCGAGGCGGGGGTCGACTTCGGCAAGGACACCATCGCCTACTGCCGCATCGGCGAGCGCTCCGCGCACACCTGGTTCGTGCTGCACGAGCTGCTCGAGCAGGACAACGTGAAGAACTACGACGGTTCGTGGACCGAGTACGGCTCGCTCGTGGGCGTGCCGATCGAGCTGGGGGAGGCCCGCTGATGACTACTGCACAGGGTTGCGGAGCGCCGGAGCAGACGATCACACTGCCCGCCGGGATCGACCTGTCCACCCAGGCTGTGATCCAGGGCGTGGTGACCGGCGCCGGCACGGCGTACGCGCGGCTGCTCGACCACTCCGGCGAGTTCACCGGCGAAGTCGTGGTGTCCGACGAGGGCGTTTTCCGCTTCTTCGCCGCCCCCGGCGACTGGACCGTCCGCATCATCGCGGGCGGCGGCGTCACCAGGGACGTCAAGGTGGAGGCCAAGCTGGGCGAGGTCTCCTCGCTCGCGGTCGCCGTCTAGCCTCGCTTTTCGCGCGTCCCGCCGTCGACCCGCGTTCCTTCGCTGCTCGCCGCACTTCGGCAGAGGTCCCTTTGAAAGAGGGAAGCAGGGACGCGGGTCGTGGCGGGACCATTGGCCCGCGTCCTTCCCGGGACGCGGGCTTTTCTCTTTCGGGGAGGCGGCGCTGCAACGGATCGGTACGCGGCGGTGTTGTAGCAGGTGTGAGTGAAACCGACTGTCTCGACCCGGTGCGCAAGGCGCTGCTCGACGACCTCGACGAGGGGTTCGCCGAGCTGTACGGCGCCTACCGCGGCCTGGTCTTCTCGACCGCGCTGCGGCTGAGCGGGCGCTGGGCCGACGCCGAGGATCTCACCGCAGAGGCGTTCCTGCGCGCGTACCGGGCGCTGGCCGGCTACGAGCGTGACCGCATCGCCGCGCTCCAGCCGCGCGCCTGGCTGGTGACGATCCTGATGAACATCTGGCGCAACTGCGCCAGGGCCAAGTCCCGCAAGCCACCGCCGGAGCTGCAGGACCAGCCGGTCGAAGAGGCCGATCCCGGCCAGGACGTCGAGGAGGCCGCGGTGCGCCGCGAGACCGGCGACGAGCTGGCCGAGCTGCTCAGCCTGCTGCCCGAGGAGCAGCGGGTCGCGGTGGTGCTCAGGCACGTCGTCGACCTGCCGGTCAGCGAGATCGCCACCGTGCTCAGGATCCCGCAGGGCACGGTCAAGTCGCACGTGTCGCGCGGGCTGCGGCGGCTACGCGCACTGGGAGGTGCCCGATGACCCACGACCCACTGCTCGACGAACCAGAGGCGCCGGACGGGCTGCTCGCCGCGCTCGCGGGGCTGGCCGCCGACGCGCCCCACGGGCTGCTCGACCGGATCGCGGCCCGCTGGGTACGCGTGCCGAGCCCGATCGGGGAGCTCCGCGTCGCGTTCACCGACCAGGGCGTGGCCTACGTGCGCGCGGGCGAGGGGTTCGCGGAGGCGTTCAGGAAGCGGTTCGCCCGGCCGCTGCTGCGCGCGGAGCGGCCGCCCGCCGGGCTGGTGCCCGCGCTGCGCACCGGCCGCACCGCCAAGGTCCGGCTGGACCTGCGCGGGCTGAGCGACTTCCAGCGCGACGTGCTGGAGGCGGCCCGTACGATCCCGCGCGGCGAGGTCAGGCCGTACTCGTGGATCGCGGAGCGGATCGGCCGGCCAGGGGCCGTGCGCGCGGTGGGCACGGCGCTCGGCCGCAACCCGGTGCCGCTGCTGATCCCGTGCCACCGCGTCACCAGGTCGGACGGCGTCGTGGGGGATTACGTGTTCGGCTCGGCGGCCAAGGAACGGCTGCTGCTGGCCGAGGGCGCCGACCTGCGGCGGGTGCGGGAGCTGGCCGGGGAGCGGGTGTTCTACCTGGCCAGCGACACCACTGGCGTCGTCTGCTTCCCGACGTGCCACAACGCCAGGCGCATCACGCCCGCGCACCGGCACGGCTTCCGCAGCCTCGCCCAGGCGCGGGCGGCCGGTTACCGCCCGTGCCGCACCTGCCGGCCCGCCGCGTAGGTCGCTCAGGGTTTGACCGGGTAACGCATGAGGAGCGTGGCACGTACGACGTCGGGCCCGCGCGCGCGGTAGCCGTGCGGCACGTCGGAGATCCACGAGATGTGGTCGCCCGGGCCGGCCGTGAGCGGCTCGTGGATGGGACCGGCGCTGAGCGTGCCGGTGAAGACCGTGACGTGCTCGCTCACGCCCTCGTGATGCGCGGGCGAGGTCTGTGTGAGGCCGGGCGGGACCGTCACCCGGTAGAGCTCGTACGTGACGCGCTCGTCCTCGAACACCTCGAGCAGCTCCGCCTCCATCGCCGTGCCCCGCATGATCTGCGGCTCGGGTGGCTCGGCGAGCAGCGCCCCGATCGGCACACCGAGCTGCGCGGTGATCGCCCAGAGCGTCTCCAGTGTCGGGCTGCGCGTGCCTGTCTCGGCGCCGGCCAGGGTGGCCTTGTCGATGCCGGAGCGCTTGGCGAGCTCCGACAGCGACACGCCGCGCTCCTGACGCAGTCGCCGTAGGCGATCTCCCACCACGCGAGGGTCGGCGTCCATTGCGGGCTGCGGCTCCATACAGTCATCGCACGCGTCGCGCTTCGTGGCCGCCATTTCCTCGCCGATAATTCTTTTGTCACTGCCCAGGCACGACACCCGCACCGGCGAAGACCTGGACCGGCACATGCACTGGCACGCGTACACCTGGACCGGCAGCGCGGAAGAGCGTGACAGGGAAGCGGAGCGCCGCCCTGACTCGCCCGACTTCCCGAGCTCCGCCGTGCCGCCCATGCGGACCGGCGACTGGCTGGCCAAGCCGCGCTCGCGCGTGGCGGCCACGTTCGACGACCTCGACGCGGCGCTCGACTGGCTGAGCTCCCGATACGGCCGCCTGGAAGGCGCGTTCCTGCACGCCGACAGGGTCGGCCTGGACGAGCGGCTCGCGTCCGCGAGGGATGCCCTGCCGCGCGGCGTGGACGTGCAATGGGGCGAGTGGCTGACCGGCGGCAGGTTCGCCACGGTGAGCCTCATCTGCTGCCCGAACAGGCACGTCACCCACCCGTGCCCGGCCCGCAGGCCATAGCGCTTTCGGGAGTTGCTGCTGCGGCAGAAGGGGCAGACCGATACGATTCTGCAGATGTCCGGTTCGACAGGAGTGATGGCACCTCCCCGACCTGGGCCTACGCCGGCTCAGGGGATGCCGTCGCCGTACTCGCTGCCCCTCCACACCCTACGACTGGCGGGCAAGTGCGCCCTGCCGCTGATCTTCTGGTTCGCCGCAGGTCAGCTCGCGCGCTTCCTCCTGCTGTACGGCGCCACCGAGGTCGCGTACGGCGACTTCCAACAGGTCCGCCTCGTCGCCGTGATGACGCTGCTCACGTGCATCATCCTCACGGCGATGACGGTCACCACCGGCATGCTGTACTCCCTGCGCGGTGCCATGTGGGAGATGCGCGCGCGGGTGGACGAGGGCGAGGCGCAGGAGCGCTTCTTCCGGGTGCTCGACCGGGTGGCCCCGGCCTTCGCGGTGCTCTACCTGGCGTGGGGATTCCAGACGGAGGACGCCAGGGACGTCTACCAGATGGACATGTTCCACCACTTCTACGACCAGCTGGACGCGAGCTGGTTCGGCGAGGACTCCCAGGTCGGCCGCGGGCTCATCGATCTGGACTGGCGGGTGTCGCTTGGGGCGATGGCCGTCATGTTCGGGCTGAAGTGGCTCTTCGCGAAGTTCGTCGAACAGGGCAAGGGCGGCTTCTACGGCTTCCTCGCCGCCTTCTCCGAGTTCGCCTTCGTCTTCTACGGCCTGAACGCCACCGTCTTCATCGCCGACGCGCGCTCCGAGTGGCTCGAGCACCGCAACGTGGTCGCCGGCACGCAGGAGCTCTGGGCCGAGGCGCAGAAGAACGTGCCGTTGTGGGACGCCGTCACCAAATTCTTCGGCGATGTCTGGCCGTACTTCCTCGACGCCATCGCCGTACCGCTGGCCTGGATCACCGTGGCGATGCTCGTCTTCGGCTCGTACTCCGACGAGGCCCGTACCCTGCTCAAGGGCACCCGCCTGGAGAAGAGCGTGGACCGGCTCGAAGAGAGCCACGACATCACGCAGAAGTCGTTCGACCAGCTCACGGGCGGGTTCAGGGACCGCTGGCTGCCGCTGGCCAATTCCCTGCGGATGGCGTTCAGGAGCGGCGCGCCGCTGTTCGGCATGATGTGCCTGTGCTACGTGACCATCTCGGTGACCGGGCAGTACGCGGAGCGGGGGCTGATGACGCTGATAGGCGCGCAGGAGGAGTACGCGTGGGCCTTCATGGGGCCGCCGGTGACCTTCGTACGCGACATGATCGTGACCGTGCTGACCATGTCGCTGCTGGCGGCCGCGTACGACATCGCGGCCACCAGGGCCCGCCTCAACGGCGAGCCGCTCAACGACGTCTGAACCGCAGGACCTCGACGTCCTTCTCCATCTTCTCCACAGCCTCACGCTTGAAGAGATCCTCGGTGGGGATGTCCGAGCGGTAGGTGCTCGGCCGGAAGGAGAGCTCGACCTCGTTCGCCACGGGGGTCGGCACGATGGCCAGCCCCTGGACCTTGTACTCCTCGCCCACCACCAGCCGGTCCGTCGGCGGATCTCCCACGTCCGCGGTCTCCACGACCCAGATACGGCCTGCGCTGTCCTCCAACCGGACCTCGCTGGGCTTGGCGGTCATGGTGGCGCTGCTCTCGTCGAGGGCCTTCCTCGTGATGTCCACCTTCAGCCAAGTGACCTCGGGGCCGTGCTTGCTGTTCGGGGGAGCCTTGGTGGGGGCGACCGCGGCCCGGTACTCGATGTTGTGCGACCTGCCCGCCTGGCCGGCGGGCACGATGATCAGCTTGGTCTCCTTGGTGCTGCTCTTCTCGTAGAAGAGGTAGCCGTCGTACGACTGGGCGGCCGTGGTGAGAAGCGACACGACCACGGCGCCGGCGGCGATCAGCAACGTGCGCTTACGCCGTGCCCCGGGTGCGGCGGCCCGCCGCGACCCCGGCTCGGTGGCCTGCGGCGCGTCGGGCGAGGCGCCGTGCGGCCCGTCGCCCGGAGGTTGGTGCGGCATCGCCGCGGCCGCCTGTGGGGGCTGCCCGGGCGGGGACGCCCTCTGCTGTGGCTCGAAAGGCGGGGGGCCCTGGACGGTCGGTAGCGGCTGGGTGGAGCCGCCGACGGGTTCGCGAGGGGCCGGCGGCCACACCTGCTGGTCGGACAGGACGTGCCGAGCCCGGCTCTGCGGCGCGCCATGGCGCGGAGGCGCCCCGTGCGCCGCCGCCTGTCCCTGCGCGTGCATCGGGCCATGCGGCGGTGCGCTGCTCTGCGGCGGTGTGCTGCTCTGCGGCGGTGTGCTGCTCTGCGGTGGTGTGCTGCTCTGCGGCGGCGCGCTGTGCCACTCTGGTGCCTCTTGTGCCTCTTGTGGCGCGCTGGGCCACTCCAGCGCGTCCTGTGGGGTTCTAGCCCATTCAGGGGGCCCTTGTGGCGTGCTGGGCCACTCGGGGGCGTCCTGAGGCACGCTGGGCCACTCGGGCACGGCCTGTGGCGTGCTGCGGGGCCACTCCGGCACGGCCTGCGGTGGGCCGGACCGTTCCGGGGCCTCCTGCGGCGCGCTTGGCCACCCCAGCACGTCCTGCGGCTCGCTTGGCTGCGGCTCCAGCGCGTCATAGCCGGGAGGCGGCGTTCCGCGGCCGCGACGCCTGCCGAGGCCGGGCAGCTCGCCCCCTGACGGAATCCGAGGGACCGGCGCCGTTTCGGCACCAGGCGGCACCTCCTCCTCGTCCTCGGAAGGCAGGGCGTGACCGGAGTGCCGCCCACGGCCGGGCGGCACGGTGCCCGGGGTGGGAGCGGGCGTGCCGAGGCCGGAGTGGGAGCCGAGGCCCGGGGGCGGCTCCTGGCTGGGCGGGGGCGGGGGCGGCGGGTCCTCCTCGCGCCGCGGTTCGTTCCTGGGCGAGAACCAGTCGCGCTCGTTCGTGCTCATCCTGCGATCACTTCTTGTCGGTCGAGTAGACGTCCTGAGGCGAGGCCGCGAGCTTGCGCGCGCCCTCCTCGTCCAGGCCGAGATCCACCTCGACCTCTGGCTGGTACGACTCCACCAGCGTCTTGTTCGGCAGCCCGAACACCACCCGCGCCCCGGGCAGCACGGAAGGCGGCACCTCGAAGTAGAACCGCCCGCTCACCCAGATGTCCGGCTGCACCCATGTGGCGGCCAGCGTCAGGTCGCTGTTCACCCGGTCGGTGGCGGAGAAGCGCTTCCCGTCGGCGGTCAGCAGCACCGGCTGCGCCAGGTGATAGGGCTCACGGCTGGACTTGGCCGAGGCGTTCACGATGAGGAAGAGGTTGTCGGTCCCGAGGGTGCTGCCGCTGCTCTGGAGCGACCTGGCCGCGGTGAACGAGTCGAGCCGGACGGTGAACCGCCGCGCGTCGACGGCCTCACCCTTGACCCCCGTGTAGGTGAGCGGATCGCCCTCCTGGCCCTCGGTCATGTGCAGGGTCTGCACCGCCACGGCGGCGGCCAGCAGCACCAGCCCCACGACCACGCCGAGCAGCCGGCTCCCGGCCCCCTGCCCCCGCTCGGCCCGCCTGCCGCCGCCGCGCCGGGCGCGGGCCACCGCTGTTCGCTGCTCTGTCGTGGTCACGCTGCGTCACCCTTCTTGACAGTCAGCGTCACTCGCGCCTTGATCTCGGGGATCCACTTGTCGCCCATCTCTTTGGCGACCATCTTCCAGGCCAGGTCGTTGCTGCCGAATTGGCGCTCCTCCTCGAAGGAGGCCACGTCCATGGTGATCCGGTCCGGCGGCTGCTCGTCGTCCTTCAGCCGGTAACGCACGATGACCTGGCTGGTCACCCCCGGCTGGAGCTGACGGCTCTCGTTCCCCTTGGCCTGCGCGAAGGCGAACGGCCCCGCGGCTTTGTCGAAGGCCGGGTTGATGTTCAACAGCGAGGCGGCGAAGCCGTCCAAAGCGAAGGCTTGCTCGACTTTCTGGGCGGGCAGGCCGACCGGGAAGGTCTTGTCGCCCTGGTTGGTGACGTCGAAGACCAGCTCGACGAAGCGCTTGTCCTCCTCGAACTGCGTCTTCGCCCGCTCCACCGTCACGCGCGACTCGACGAACTTGGTGGAGTAGAGGCCCTGGTCGAGCACCGCGCCCTGGCCCAGCGGCTCCGGCTCGTCAGGAGCCTCGCTCAGACCGCCCAGCAAGGCGGTGATGCCGACGGCGGTGAACGCCACCAGGGCAACTGCGGGCACCACTACCGGGCGTCTGGGCTTGTCACTGCTTGCGCCGGAGGGTTCCGTCATGGAAAAGGATGGTAGTAGGTCTCGTCTGTCCCATCTGCCGCAATGCTCCCATCGGACAGGGAGAATTGCCGAGAAACCCTGCCGCTACGGGGCTTGAAGCTCATACGCTGTCACGGAGCGGAAAGGGCTGGCCCCTACTCCTAACGACATATCGGCGGCCGGAGGGTCACGTGACGGACGTGCATCCCGAGCATGCCCAGCTACAGGCGGACCGCATCTACCTGGGCTGGCAATACATCCTGCTGCACCCCGACCCGGGTCCGCCGCCCAAACGTCCCTCGCCCGCCGAGGAGCCGCCGCCCGCCGCCGCGCCCGACGTCGCCGAGCAGGAATTGCTGCGCCGCGAGCGCCGCCAGGAGGACATGCTCAACCAGCCGGTGCGGATCTTCCGGACGTTCATGCTGGTGCTGGCCGTGCTCATCCTCGCCGCGGCCATCGCGGGCTACCTGGGGTGGTCGTTCGCGCTCGCCGGGCTCACCGCCACCGGAGGCGTGGCGGCCATCTGCAGTTACGCGCTGGTACAGGGTGACAGGGCGGTCAAGTACCGGGTGCTGGAGCAGCAGGCCAGGGGCGAGCGCCGGCGCGAGGAACGTGACAAGGAGCTGTTCCGCGCGCAGGAGGAGCACGCCCAGCGCTACCGCGAGTGGCAGGACTCCAAGGAGCGCTACGACAGGCAGCTCACGTGGTACGCGGTCGCCGTGCCCGACGAGATCGACCGCATCGACGTGGCGGGCGGTACGTTGCCCGGCTGGTCGGCCCTGATCACGCTGCTCGGGGCCACGCGGCTCTACAGCGGCGGCCACCTGACCGTGCTCGACCTGTCCGAGGGCGCGATCGCGAAGGACCTGATCGAGCTGGCCCGCAAGGGCGGCGACGACCCGCTGGTCTGGGTGCTGCCGGTCGATCTGCCCAAGCTCGACCTGGGCGCCACGCTCAAGCCCGAGGCGTTCGCGGACGTGCTGGCCCACGTGGTGAGCGTGAGCGAGGAGCACCGCACCACGCGTGACCTCAGCTTCGACAACGCCATCCTGGAGCGGGTACTGGAGGTGCTCGGCGAGAACGCCACGATCAGCCAGGTCACGGCCGCGCTGCGGGCGCTGGCGCAGGTGGGCGACCCGCGCGACGACCTGAGGTTCGGGCTGATCACGGCGACCCAGCTGGAGCGGATCGGCACGTTGTTCGGGCGTGGGGTGAGCGACCGGGTGGTGATCGAGCGCGCCTGGGCGCTGGAGTCGCAGCTGCGCAAGCTGGAGACGCTCGGCACCGAGGCCGTGCGGCTGCCGCCGGCCAGGCTGCGGGTGGTGAGCATGGACCGGCAGGCGGGCGTGTTCGGCAACCGCGTGCTCGGCACATACGTGGCCACGGCCCTCACCCACATCCTGCGCCAGTCCGCCGCCTCCGACCGGCCCTGGTACCACACGATCATCGTGGCGGGCGCCGACAAGCTCAGGGGCGACGTGCTCGACCGGTTGATGGACGCCTGCGAGACCTCCCGTACCGGACTGGTCCTGACTTATCGGTCCTTGACCCCCACGGTGCGGGAGCGGCTGGGCAGGGGGCACGCGGCGGTGGCGTTCATGCGGCTCGGCAACGCCGAGGACGCGCGGGTCGCCAGCGAGCATGTCGGCACCGAGCACCGGCTGGAGCTGGCCCAGCTCACCGAGACGATCAGCGATTCGCTGCCCGGGCTCGACGGCGGTTACACCTCGACGATCTCGCAGCTGGACGACGACAGGGAGGCCAGGGACGAGAGCCACGCCGACCTGGCGGGCGACATCACCGAGTCCACCGAGTGGGGCAGGACCGCCGACAAGATCTCGGAGAAGGAGCGGGTGCTGCAGCGCTCGCGCGAGTTCCTCGTCGAGCCGCACCAGCTCCAGCAGCTCCCCACGACCTCCGTGATCGTCACGGACGCCACGGCCCAGGGCAGGCGCGTACGCCTCGCCGACGCGAACCCGGCCATCCTGACCTTCCCCAAGACCACGCTCGGCGAACTGGAGGAGGTACGCGAGGCCGTGCTGGCGCTCGACCCCAAGGCGCGGGACGGCGACGAGGAGCCCCCACCGAACCTCGGACCACCACCGCCACGCCTGGACTGGCGCAAGGGGAGGCAATGACATGGTCAATGTCAAGGTGACGAGCTGACGGTTGGCGGAATTTAACAAAGAACCGTCTGTGGGGGAATGAAATGCAGCCGAGTGTCTCGCTGAGTGGGCCCTGGTATCGAATCCAGTCGATCGCAGCACCCTCGCGAAGCTCGTCGGCGGAGTGGGATTTCGTCACCGTGCTGCCCGCGGTGCTGTCGGCCGCCCAACGCGACCGGCCGTTCGTCATCGGGTGGCTGTCGCGAGGGTCCGGCGCGCCGCTCGAGCTCATCACCAACGCGGGGCCGCTGTCGCCGCCGCGCCAGCCGCGCAGGTCGACCGGCGCGCCCGAGTATCCGAGCGGGCCACAGCCGCTGCTGTTCCCCGGTGGGGCCCGCGGCGTCCAGCTCGACGAGGAGTATCTCGCCGACCTGGCGGACCTGGTGTGGACGCCGTGCCCGGGCCGGCAGGCGCCGCCGCTCGGGAGCAAGGGGCGCGAGTTCGACCCGGACGAGCTCAGGCGGCCGACGTTGTTCGAGTCGACGCTGGTGACGCTCATGTCGCGGCCGTTCGCCTGGCTGGTGGTGGCCGAGCCGACCGACCTGCTCGACGCCGAGGTGGCGCACCTGCGTACCCAGCTCAACGTGCTCAGGCAGTACGGCGACGCCTCGGAGCGCTCCCGCTTCGACGCCGAGCGGGCCGAGCGGCGCATGCAGGAGCTGGACGCGTTCAGGGAGGCGGGACTCTGGAACGTACGCGTGCTCGCCGGGGGCGCAACCGCCGAGGAGCTGCGGCAGATCGCGCCCGTGCTGGTCGGGTCGGTCGAGATGAGCCAGCACCCGTACCGGCTGCGCAGCTCGCACGGCGCGGCCTACACGCTGCCCGAGGCCCTGGCCATCACCATGCAGGACCCGGCCGACGGCGCCGCCGCCCCGTTCGCCGCCACCGCCGGAGCACTCGCGGCGCTGGCCGGGCTGCCCCGCCGGGAGGTCCCCGGGGTACGCGTGCTCGAGTCGGGCTTCTTCGACGTGACGTCCGAGGCCGACGGGGGCGAGCTGGAGCTCGGGGAGATCCTCGACGGGCAGGACAGAGCGGTCGGTACGTTCCGGGTGCCGCTGGCCACGCTCAACCGGCACGCGTTCGTCACGGGCGCGACCGGCTCCGGCAAGTCGCAGACCGTTCGTCACCTGCTGGAGCAGCTCAGCAGGGCGCGCATCCCGTGGCTGGCCATCGAGCCCGCCAAGTCCGAGTACGCCGCCATGGCCGGACGCGTCGACGAGCCGATCACGGTCATCAACCCGTCGGCCCCTGACGGCGTGCCGTTCAGCATCAACCCGCTCGAACCCGAGCCCGGCTACCCCGTCCAGGCCCACATCGACATGGTCAGGGCGCTGTTCATGGCGGCGTTCGACGCCGAGGAGCCGTTTCCGCAGATCATGTCACTCGCGCTGCAGCGCGTCTACGAGGCGACCGGCTGGGACGTCGTCACGGGCGGCGCCGTGCCGGGCTCGAACGTCCCGCCCAGTGTCCCCACCCTCGAACAGCTCCAGCAGCACGCCATGGACGTGATCAAGGAGATCGGCTACGGCCGCGAGGTCCAGGCGGACGTCGAGGGCTTCATCTCGCTCAGGCTCCGCTCCCTGCGGGTCGGCTCGGCCGGGCGCTTCTTCGAGGGCGGACACCCCGCCGACATCGGCGGTCTGCTCGAACGGGACGTCGTGCTGGCGATCGAGGACGTCGCCAACGACGAGGACAAGGCGTTCCTCATGGGCACGCTGATCATCAGGATCGTCGAGCACCTGCGCATGCGGGCGCGCAGGGAGAAGTCCCATGAGCTGCGCCACGTCATCGTGATCGAGGAGGCGCACCGGCTGCTGCGTGACCGCGGCCACGGGCGGGCGTCCACGCACGCGGTGGAGCTGCTGGCCGGGCTGCTCGCGGAGATCCGCGCGTACGGCGAGGGCATCGTGGTGGCCGAGCAGATCCCCACCAAGCTCGTCTCCGACGTGGTCAAGAACACCGCGCTGAAGGTGGTGCACCGGCTCCCGGCGGAGGACGACAGGAAGCTCGTCGGCGCCGCCATGAACCTGAGCGACGAGCAGTCCCGCCACGTCGTCTCCCTGCAGCCGGGCTCGGCCGCGGTCTTCGCCGACGGGATGGACCGGCCGCTGCGGGTCCGCGTGCCGCTGGGGGAGTCCAGGGAGAAGGTGCTGCCCGGGCCGCCGCCGCCCATCCGGGGCCGCCGGTCCGCGGCGTGCGGCTCGGCCTGCCGTACCGGGCAGGCGTGCACGCTGGTGGAGCTGCGTGAGGCCGACGTGCTCGCCGACGCGCCCGAGTGGGCCTGGCTGCGGATCTGGTGCGACACGGTCGTGCTCGCCTTCGTCAGCAACCGGCCCCTGCCCGGAGTGCCGCGCGCCCTCGCCTCCGCCTCGTCCGACCTGCCGGCGCGGCGCCGGGAATGCCTGCTGGCGACCCTGATCGAGCGCTCGGTGCAGCGGCGCGCGTGGTCGCTGCGCAGCTGGTTCGATCCTTCGCTGCTCACCGAGAAGGCGGCCGAGACCGCCACCCGGCTGCTCGCCGGGCTCGAAGGCGGCGGGGAGCGGCCGGGGGCGTCGTGGGTGATCCCGCAGGTCCGCTGGCTGCACGAGGTGGACAGGCTCTTCCCGTACGGCCAGCCCGCTCCCGACCTGCGCAGCCCGGCGCCTCCCATGGAGTACGCCCTCTTCCGCCAGCCGTCCAACGGCAACGGCTCCTCGCCCGATCTCGTCCACACGGAGCTGCTCGGGCATCGGGCGAAGGCGCTGCGGCATCACCCCCTGTCGATGGAGATAGACCGTAACCGGGCACTGGCCTGGCGGGTGATCCTGGGGGACGACGAGAACGAAGGGGTGCAGCGGGACATCACGACGGTGGCGATCGGGATCGAGTCGTCGGCGCGGGTGCGGCACGTGGGGCAGACGATGGGGGCCGGGTGGCTGGAGGGCGTGCTGTCCTGGCCCCGGCGCTTCGTCCTGCCGTTCGACCACGGCGGGGCCCCGGAGATCGCCTTCGCCGAGCCCGCCCCGAGCCCCTCCTGACCCGTTGGCCGTGTTTTCGTGTGCTTCTCCAGACCAACGGCCAACGCCGACTAGGATCCTTGGGCATGACCCAGCTTCCTCTGCGGGCCCAGCTCGCCAGCGCCCTGGGCCGCAGTGCCGCCACACTGTCCAGGATGACCGGGCGCGGTGACGGCTCGGTGATCGGCGGCCGAGTGGGCCTGCTGCTCGAGCCCGACCTCCTGCGCAAGCTGGCCCGCGACCGCAAGCTGGCCCTGGTCAGCGCCACCAACGGCAAGACCACCACGACCAGGCTGATCACCTCGGCGCTGCTCGACCTCGGCGAGGTGGCCACCAACGCGTTCGGCGCCAACATGCCCGCCGGCCACGTCTCGGCGCTCTCCCAGAGCAAGGCCGCCCCGTACGGCGTGCTGGAGGTGGACGAGAAGTACCTGCCGGAGGTGCTCGACACGACCGGCGCGAGCGTCGTCTGCCTGATGAACCTCAGCCGCGACCAGATGGACCGCGCCGCCGAGATCTGGCTGCTCGCGCAGAAGTGGCGCAGGGCCCTGTCCGGCAAGCCCACCCACGTCATCGCCAACTGCGACGACCCGCTCGTGACCTGGGGCGCCTCCACGGCAGCCAAGGTCACGTGGGTCGCCGGCGGGCAGCGGTGGAAGGAAGACTCCTGGTGCTGCCCCGAGTGCGGCGGCCCGCTCGACCGCAAGGACGCCTTCTGGGCGTGCAGGGAGTGCACGTTCCACCGGCCGGAGCCGCAGTGGGCGCTCGACGACGACGTGGCCGTCGACCCGCGCGGCCAGCGGTGGTTGCTCGACATCCAGCTGCCCGGCCAGGCCAACCGTTCCAACGCGGTGATGGCGCTGGCGGTGGCGGAGGCGTTCGGGGTGCCGGTGGAGCGCGCCCTGCCCAGGCTGCGCGAGGTCACCTCGGTGGCCGGCCGCTACACCACCGTCGAGCGCGACGGCCGCCACGCGCGGCTGCTGCTTGCGAAGAACCCGGCGGGGTGGCTGGAGGCGTTCGACGTGGCCGACCCGCAGCTGCCGATCATCCTCGCGGTCAACGCGCAGGGCCCCGACGGCCGTGACACCTCGTGGCTGTGGGACGTCGACTATCGCATCCTGCGCGGGCGGCCCGTGTTCGTGACCGGCGAACGCCGCCTCGACCTGGCGCTCAGGCTCGACGTGGCGGACGTGCCGTTCACGCTGTGCAGCACGTTCAGCGAGGCCCTCGCCATGCAGCCGCCCGGCCGGGTCGACGTGATCGCCAACTACACCGCGTTCCAGAGCATCCGATCGGAGTTCGGCCGTGCCGTCTGACAGCGCCCTGCGCATCGTCTGGATCTACCCTGACCTGCTGAGCACGTACGGCGACCAGGGCAACGTGCTCGTCCTGGAGCAGCGTGCGCACCGCAGGGGCATCGAGACGGAGACGATCCACGTACGCTCTGCGGACCCGGTGCCGGAGACCGGCGACATCTACCTGATCGGCGGGGGCGAGGACCGCCCGCAGATCCTGGCCGCCGAGCGCCTGCGCCGGGACGGCGGACTCCACCGTGCCGTCGCCCGCGGCGCCGCCCTGCTGGCGGTGTGCGCCGGATACCAGATCATGGGCAGCACGTTCGGCGGCGAGGAGGGCCAGCCGGTCGACGGCATCGGCCTGCTCGACATCGCCAGCTCCCGCGGGCCGGCGCGCGCCGTGGGCGAGCTGGTGGCGGAGGTGGACGCCGCGCTCAGCCTCCCCACGCTGACCGGCTTCGAAAATCACATGGGCGTCACCCACCTGGGCCCCGGCGTCAGGCCGCTGTCCAGGACCGTCGTGGGCGTGGGCAACGGCGACGGGTTCGAGGGGTGCTACGCGGGGCACGTGGTCGGGACATACCTGCACGGGCCGGCGCTGGCCCGCAATCCCGCGCTGGCGGACCTGCTGCTGTCGTGGCGGGTGGGGGAGCTGGTGCCGCTCGACGACTCCCGCTACGAGGCCCTCCGCCAGGAACGCCTGGCCGCCGTGCTGCCGAGCTGACCCTTCCCGGGCCGCACGTGGAGCGCGACACGCGTGCGGCTCGGCGTCCGGCGGCCGGCGACGGTCAGTAGACCAGCGCCTGCGCGCCCTCGCTGACCGCTTCCTCGACGAATGCCGGAGCGCCCGCGATGCGGACCCCCTCGATCACGTCGTCCACGGTGATGTTCCTGCGGGCCGCGCACTGGGTGCAGAGCGTCACCCGCCCACCCGCCAGCACGGCGTCGAGCAGGTCCGCGAGCGGCGCGGCATGCGGCAGGCTGAACTCCTTGGCCCTGCCCGGCAGCGCGAACCACGACGACTCGCCGGTCAACCAGAGAGAAACGGGCACACCGCTCGCGAGCGCGGCGGCCGCGACGGTGAACGCCTGGTTGCACCGCTCGGGGGCATCCGCCCCGGCGGTCACCTTGATCACCAGTGATCGTCCCATACCGTCACCCTAACTCCTCCGCCGTTTCCTGACGCTCCTCGCGGGCCGGTGCGCAGCTCTGGTCGCAGCCGCCGAAGCGGGCCGTGTTCACCGGGGTGAAGTCCGAGGCCGGCACGTCCTTCAGCGCCGCCATCATGGTGTCCTTCCAGATCGGCCCGGGCACCGAGGCGCCGGCCACCGCGCCGAAGTACCGGCCGCCGATCGTGACCCCGGTCAGCTTGTACCGCTGGGAGCCACGCGGGTCGCCCACGCTGACCGCACCCGCGAGGTCGGGGGTGAAGCCGGCAAACCAGGCCGTGGCGTACCCGTCCGTGGTGCCCGTCTTGCCCGCCGCCGGGCGGCCGATGCCGCCGACTCCGCGCATCGTGCCCTTGGTGAACACGCCGGACAGGACGTGCGCGGTGGCGTCGGCCACCTCCGGGTCCAGCGCCTTGCGGCACGACGGCTTGTACGAGGTCGTCGTGCCCGCGCCCACCTCGTTCACCTTGGTGATGACCATGGGCGCGCAGTACGTGCCGCGCGCCGCCACCGCCGCGTACGCGGCGGCCACGGTCACCGGGTCCATCTCGTTGATCCCGAGCGTGAACGTCTCGTACTCCTGCAGCGGCCCCCCGTCCGCCCGCCTGATGCCCAGCGACTTGGCCGTCTGCACCGTCTCGCAGAGGCCGACCCGCTGCTCCAGCGCCATGAAGAACGTGTTCACCGACCCCCACGTGCCGGTCGCCAGCGTCTTGAAACCGGGCGAGCCCTCGTCGTTGGTGACCGTCCAGGATGGGATGCCCATGTTCTGACCCTTGCAGTTCTTGAACGAGGCATAGCCGGGAGCGGTGTAGGCGTTGGTCACGCTGATCCCGTCGTCGATCTTCATGCCCTGGGCGAGCGCCGTGATCAGCGTGAACGTCTTGAACGTCGAGCCCGCCTGGAAGCCGATCAGCCCGCCGTGCCGCTTGTCCGCCACCGGGTTGTAGGAGATCTCCTTCCGCTTGGCGGAACGGCCGTAGGGCCGGCTGGCCGCCATCGCCTTGATCTCGCCCGTACCCGGCTTGACCAGCGCCTCGGCGGCGACGGCGTGGTCCGAGGC
The DNA here is from genome assembly GCF_044466425.1 of Nonomuraea sp. NPDC049400. Lineage (NCBI taxonomy): Bacteria > Bacillati > Actinomycetota > Actinomycetes > Streptosporangiales > Streptosporangiaceae > Nonomuraea > Nonomuraea sp. NPDC049400. The sequence continues at coordinate 3,771 of NZ_JBITMP010000041.1, read as the reverse complement.
GAACACGTGCTTCCTGATCGCCGCCTCCGCCGCCCGCTGCGCCTTGGGGTCCAGCGTCGTGTAGATCTTCAGCCCGCCGCGCTCGAACCGCTGCTCCCTGATCCGCTGCGTCCCGCCGAAGGCGGGGTTGGTGAGCAGCTCGTAGCGTACGTACTCGCAGAAGTAGGGATAAGGGCTGTCCTGGCAGCCGTTGGGGGCGTCGACCCCCTTGTAGCCGAGCTGCTCCGCCTTGGCCTGCGCCGCCTGCTCGGGCGTGATGCGGTCGAGCTGCGCCATCCGGTCCAGCACCACGTTGCGGCGTTCCAGTAGCAGCTTGCGGGCCTGCTTGCCGAGCTCGGGATCGGTCCTGTTGGGGTTCTGGACGGCGCCGGCCAGGGTCGCCGCCTGGGCCAGGCTGAGGTGGGCCGCCGAGACGCCGAAGAAGCGCCGCGCCGCCGCTTCCACGCCGTTGGCGCCCGCCCCGAAGTACGCGATGTTCAGATATCTACGGAGAATCTCGTCCTTGGAGTATTTCTGCTCCACGCCCATCGCGTACCGCAGCTCCTTGAGCTTGCGCGCGTAGCTGGCCTCCAGCGCCTTGTTCTTGCCCGCCTCGGTGTCGGCGGAGTTCAGCAGGACCTGCTTGACGTACTGCTGGGTGATGGAGGAGCCGCCCTGGGCGATGCCGCCCGAGCTGAGGTTCTTGACCAGGGCGCGGACGGTGCCCTCGAAGTCGATCGCGCCGTGCTGGTAGAAGCGGTAGTCCTCGATGGCGACGATCGCCGTCTTCATCACGTCGGCGATCTGGTCCAGGCGTACGACCTTGCGGTTCTCGGCGTAGAACTGGGCGATGCGGTCGCCCTTGGCGTCGTACACGACGGAGGTCTGGGCCAGGGGCGGCTCTTCGAGCTGGGCGGGCTTGAGATCCAGCGTCTCGGTGGCGGAGACGACCAGCGTGCCCGTGCCGCCCACGGCGGGCAGCGTGAGCGCGGCCACCAGGGCGCCGGCGGCGACGGCCGCTCCGGTCAGACGGGCAAGGCTCCACAAGGGGCTCGAAGTGGACATGGGCGTCATGACAGCACAGGGCCGTTCTCACTGTCCAAGACTGATATGCCGCCTCCATCGATATCGGAATGGATATCGAGGCCGTACGGCAGGCCAGGGCCACTAGGCTTGGGGAACATGGAAGAACCTGAAGTGCACCCCGACCTGGAGCAGATCGCGTTCCTGCTCGGGCGGTGGGAAGGCGCCGGCGTGGGCGGCTACCCGACGATCGAGAGCTTCAACTTCGGTCAGGAGATCGAGTTCGCGCACAACGGGAAGCCGTTCCTGTCCTACGTGAGCCGCACCTGGCTGCTCGACGAGGACGGAAACCGGGTGAAGCCGCTGGCCACCGAGTCGGGATACTGGCGTCCCCAGCCTGACAGGCAGATCGAGGTGGTGCTCGCGCACCCGACCGGGATCGTCGAGATCTACATCGGCGAGGTCGTCTTCCACAAGATCGAGCTACGCACGGACGTCGTCGCCCGCACCGCCTCGGCCAAGGAATACACCGCGGGCCACCGGCTGTACGGGCTGGTCAACGGCAATCTCATGTGGGCGTACGAGATGGCGGCCGTGGGACACCCGCTCACGGACCACATGTCGGCAGAGCTGAAGAAGGTAGCTTGACCTGGTATGAGCACGCCCTTCACCGCTGACGCCGTCGAGGCGATCAAGCGCCACATGAATGACGACCATGCCGAAGACGCGCTGATCATCGTACGAGGACTCGGCGGACGCCCCGAGGCCACCTCGGCGGTGACGAGCGACGTGGACGCCGAGGCGATCGAGTTCACCGTCGACGGCGGGGAGCGGGTCCGGGTGCCCTGGGGAGCGACGCTCACCGAGCGCGCCCAGGTGCGCAAGGCCGTGGTGCAGCTCTATCGGGATGCGTGCGGCAAGCTCGGCATCGCGGCGCGAGGCGAGCACTGACCCCGGGAGCATGAAGAAGGGCCCCAGGCCAACTCCGCCTGCCGAGCAGGCGGGCCGGATGGACCAAGGTCGGGATGGGATCCCGCCCTCCGGCTGCCAGGGGCCCCGGCGGTTGCCTCGTATTCGCCGTGCGTCACGAGACAACAGTCCGCGACTTAGCGGACAACCACCTCGCTAGTCCAACTATGAATCACCATTGTTTGGACCACCTCCTTTCCGCGTACCAAAGACGCTATGCGCTCGTGCTCGGAAGGGGCAAGTGAATATCACCGGACCGTCCGGCGGCCCATGCGCCTAAACTCAGGACATGACCGAGACGCAGTGGCATGAGGAACTCCGCGCCAAGGGCTACCGGGTCACCCCACAGCGCCAGCTCGTCCTTGAGGCGGTCAAGTCGTTGGAGCACGCCACGCCGGAGGAGATCTGCGTCAGGGTCCGCGAGACCGCCCGCGGCGTGAACATCTCGACCGTCTACCGCACGCTGGAGCTGCTCGAAGAGCTCGGCATGGTCACCCACACCCACCTCGGGCACGGCGCGCCGACCTACCATCTGGCTGCCGAGGCCGATCATGTGCACCTGGTGTGCCGGGGCTGCGACGAGGTGTTCGAGGTGCGTCCCGAGCTGGCGGAAGGGCTGGTCAAGGGGCTGGACGAGGAGCTGGGGTTCATCGCGGACGTGCATCACCTGACGGTCTTCGGCCGGTGCCGCAACTGCCGATAGGCGCGCGGCCTCCCGTCTGCGGGCATCCTCGCGACTGCCGCTAGCCTGGATGGCATGCGTAGCCCTCTGCTCGACCTTCCCGGTGCCGTCGCCGCCGACGAGCCGGACTCCGACGTAGCCGCGCACTACGGTGACCTGTTCGCCGAGCAGCGCGCGCTGGCCAAGGGTGAGGCGGTCGTCGACCGCAGCAACCGCGAGGTGGTCCGCATCTCCGGCGCCGACCGGCTGAAATGGCTCAACGACCTGACCTCGCAGCAGCTCGACACGTTGCGCCCCGGCGAGTGGACGCAGACGCTGGACCTCGACCTGCAGGGTCACGTGCTGCACCACCTGACGCTGGTCGACGACGGCGAGAGCGTGCTGGCCCACGTCGAGCCGGGCACCGCGCAGAGCCTGATCGACTATCTCGACCGGATGCGGTTCATGCTCCGCGTGGAGGTGTCGAGGGCCGACGAGCTGGCCGTGCTCTCCACGGCCACAGAAGACTTCCTGGTGCCGCGCGCCGAGCTGTCCGACCACCTGGGCAGGCCGCTGGCGGGGCTGTGGGCGTACGAGGCGCTTCGGATCGAGGCGCACCGGCCGCGGCTGGGGCTCGACACCGACCACAAGACGATCCCCCACGAGGTGGGGTGGATCGGCTCGGCCGTGCACCTGAGCAAGGGGTGCTACCGCGGCCAGGAGACCGTCGCCAGGGTGCACAACCTCGGGCACCCGCCGCGCCGCCTGGTCTTCCTGCACCTCGACGGCAGCGTCGACACGCTGCCACCGCACGGCGCTCCGGTGGTCCTGGAGGGCCAGGAGATCGGCGTGGTCGGCTCGGCCGCGCGGCACCACGAGCTGGGCCCGATCGCGCTGGCCGTGGTGAAGCGCACGGTGCCGGTGGACGCGCCGCTGCTGGCCGGCGGGGTGGCGGCGGCGCAGGAGGTCGTCGTGCCGCCGGACGCGGGCCGCAACGTCAGCATCGACCCCTCGCTCCGCCGCCGCATCCGCTGAGGGCCTAGACCCAATGCCGTTTAGTTTGGCTTCACGCTGGTTTGTCAAGGTTCATCGGGCATGTGGATGTTGATGCTGATGGTGGCCTTGTAGCTGGTTCGGTC
>NZ_JBITMP010000040.1:0-107571 GCF_044466425.1 Nonomuraea sp. NPDC049400 | reverse complement strand
ACTGTGATCTTGGTCGACACTGTTCTAGCAGGGGCTCTGTTGCTGTTTCCGCCGATTTGACGACACCACGAAATCGCTAACTAAGTGGTCTTGGGCCTAGACCTCGAGGACGAGGGTGATCGGGCCGTCGTTGACCAGCGACACCTTCATGTCCGCCCCGAAGACGCCTGTCTCCACGTGCGCGCCCAACGCGCGCAGCTCCTCCACCACCGCGTCAACCAGCGGCTCGGCGACGGGCCCAGGGGCGGCGGCCTGCCACGTGGGCCGTCGCCCCTTGCGGGCGTCGCCGTACAGGGTGAACTGACTGATCACCAGGAGCGGTGCAGACACGTCCGAGCAGGACTTCTCGCCGTGCAGGATGCGCAGCCCCCACAGCTTCGCGGCGAGCTTGGCGGCCGAGGCGCGGGTGTCCGTGTGCGTGACGCCCACCAGGACCAGCAGCCCCGGCTCCTCGATCGCCCCGACCGTGCGCCCGTCGACCACGACCGACGCCGAACTCACTCTCTGCACCACTGCTCGCATGGCAACCCATTCTGGACCAGGAGCGACGATCCGTAGACTCATGCCGAAAGGGGAAGCGATATGTCGATGATTGTGGAAGTTGTCCGATCTGGGTTCGTGGAGTCCACGCATCAGGCTCGCATGCTGACCGTGGACGCCGAAGGGCACCCGGTCGCGGCGAGGGGCGCGGTGCACGTTCCCGCGTCGCCACGGTCGTCGATGAAGCCGCTCCAGGCGCTCGGCATGCTCCGCGCCGGTCTGCGGCTGGAGGGGGAGCTGCTGGCGCTGGCCTGCGCCTCGCACTCGGGCGAGCCGTTCCACGTGGACGGCGTCAGGAAGATCCTCGCGGGCGCGGGGCTGGAGGAGCCGGCGCTGGGGTGCCCCGAGGACTACCCGTTCGACCGTACGGTGACCGAACGCGGGCGCGTCTACATGAACTGCTCCGGCAAGCACGCCGCCATGCTGGCCACCTGTGTGCTGAACGACTGGCCCACCGACTCCTACCTCGAGCCGAAGCACCCGCTCCAGCGCGCGATCCGCGAGACCGTGGAGGACCTGACGGGGGAGCGGGTCGCGGCCTCGGGGGTGGACGGGTGCGGGGCGCCGCTGTTCTTCGTGTCGATGCTCGGGGTGACCAAGGCGTTCAGGGCGTTCCCCCTGTCCTCGCCCGATTCGTACGAACGCAAGATCTTCGACGCCATGACCACCTACCCCGAGTGGACCTCGGGCACCGACCGGCCGGAGGCCAGGCTCATGCGTGCGCTGCCCGGCCTCATGCTGAAGGCGGGGGCCGAGGCGTTCGACGCGTTCGCGTTCGAGGACGGGCGCGCCGGGACCGTCAAGATCGAGGACGGGTCGCAGCGCGCCCGCGTCCCGATCACGGTCGCGGCCCTGCGCTCGCTGGGCCTGGACGCGCCCGAACTGGCCGAACTGGCCGCGCCGCCGGTGCTCGGCGGCGGCCGGCCAGTGGGTGAGCTCCGCCTGCGTTAGAGGGGGCGCTAGAGGGTGCGGAACTGGCGGGTGGCGGAGATGGCGCCAGAGGTCGTGGTGGTGAACGTGCGCATCGACCCGGCGAACTTGGACAGGTCCCACTCCGCGGGGCCGTGGTACCAGTACAGGTTGTCGGCCTGGTGGCCGTTCCCGGTGACCGAGGCCACCACGCGCGACCAGTGCTCCACGCCGTCGAAGATCACCGCGTACGGCAGGTAGCGCGAGAACAGCTCCACCCGGTGCTGCTCGGGCACCTCGCCCAGCTCGCCCGAGAACAGGTACTTCCTGAAGCCCATGGTGTGCGCGAGCGCCGCCGAGCCCTTGGCCGTCTTGGCTGGCATGTACTGCCCGCCGACGGCCAGCGCGCCGCCCGCGATGATCAGGGCCAGGCCCAGCAGCCCGTACGTGGTGAACCAGGCCAGCGCCACCGTGGCCACCAGCCCGAGGCCGATGAGCGCCACGCCGATCGTCGTCCACCTGGTGCGCTCGGTGTCCGGGCGCCGGGCGAACCAGCCCTGCTTGACCACGTCGGCGTAGAGGGCGTCGCGTACCTTGCCCAGGTGGGTCGCGAACGAGCCGGACAGCTGCGACAGCAGCACCGCGTCCCGCCCGTCGAAGATGGCGTCGTACAGGGCGCGCTCGTAGGGCAGCAGCGCGTTGGTGGGCGCGTTGGGCAGCCTGACCAGCATCCAGTCGGGCGCGTCGTACGTCTGGCGCGGCTGCTCGTCGATCCGCAGGTAGCCGCGGACCGCGAGGTCGACGATCGTGGCGGTCACGTCGATCACGTCGGCCTGCTCGTCCACGAGCGTGCCGATCTGGCCGGGCCGCACCCCGTCGGGCGGGGAGAAGTGGCCGTTCTGCACCGGATCGACCGAGCCCTGCTCGTGCCCCGCGACCCTGGCGTCGCGCCCGCGCGTCCAGTAGAGCAGGGCGAGGCCGCCGAGCAGCAGCACCAGCAGCCCGGCCAGGGCGCCGCCGGTGACGGCGTTCAGCGTGAACGCGGCGGCCAGCGAGAAGCGCTTCTCCAGGATGGGGGCGCCGCTGCTGGAGCCCTTGGGATAGCCGACGACCACGGTCAGCGCCTGGCCGGTCGCGATGTTCTCCTGCTCGAAGTCGGCCTGGGTGGCCGAGTGGTCCATGGAGGCCGAGGTGCAGCCGATGGCCGAGGTCAGCTCCCCGGCGAAGCAGGACAGGTTCTGCACCAGCCCGGGGCCGTGCACCTTGACCGTGGCCTTGGCGACCTGCTGATTCCAGCCGTTCACCGCGAACCAGCGCAGCTCCTCGACACCGCCCGAGGTCGTCACCGCTCCCTTGACGTCGTACTCGACCGTCCCGTTTCCCTTGACGGTGAGTACGTCGCCTGCCAGGGTGCCGCCCTTGACGTTCGAGATCTGGTAGACGCGGTCGTTGTCGTCGTCGTACCGCGTCCTGGTGATGAACGTCCGCTTGAGCTCACCCGACGCCCCGCCGATCTTCTCGACCACGTGCAGGGTGCCGTTCTTGCCGAGGGTCATCGTCACCTCGTCCGTGATCCCGGCTACCGCTGCATGCGCGGGAGCGGCGGTCAACGTCAGAGCGGTGGCCCCGAGCACGGCCATCGTGAGTCTGATACCCATGGCGGCAAATCGTATCGGTTCGTGACTGTCAGTCCAGCGTGATGCTGGTTGCAGCCCGCTGAACACTCTCCGGCGAGGCGCCCTGGCCGGGGTTCTCGAGGGCGAGCGCCTGGTTCTGCTCGACGAACGGGCGCATGCGGTCCTCGTACCGGTCGAAGGCCGCCACCGGGTCCCTGCCGAGCTCCTCCGCCAGCACGTACGCCCCCACCAGGGCCAGGCTCGTGCCCTGGCCCGACAGCGGCGAGGCGCAGTAGCCCGCGTCCCCGATCAGCGCGACCCTGCCCTTCGTCCAGTGCTCCATCCTGACCTGGGCCATGGCGTCGAAGTAGAAGTCGTCGGCCTGCCACATGGCCGCCAGCAGCTTGGGCACCTCCCAGCCCAGCTTCTCGCAGTGCTCCTGGACCAGGCGCTTCTGCTGCTCGGCGTCGCGATAGTCGTAGTCGATCTTCTCCGCGCCGAAGCCCAGGTTGACCCGCATCACGCCGGCGTCGCGGTCGCTGAAGACGGCGCCACCCACGTCGCCCTCGCTGAACCAGGTCTGCCAGTGGTCCAGGCCGAGGAAGTTGTCGGCGGTGAAGATGGAGATGTACATGCCGAGGTGGCTGAGGAACGGCTCCTCTGGGCCGAAGGCGAGCCTGCGCACGTTGGAGTGGAGGCCGTCGGCGCCGAACACGTAGTCGTAGCGCTCCCGCCGGCCGCTCTCGAACGTCACGTCCACGCCGTCGTCGTCCTGCTCGAGGGTGGCGATCGAGTCGCCGTAGACGTATTCGGCACCGTCGGTGGCAGCGGTGAGGATCGCGGTCAGGTCGTCACGCATGATCTCGATGTCCGGGCTGTCGAACCGGCCGCCGCTGATCGTCTCCTCGTAGCTGCGCATGAGCTCGTTGCCGTCGCCGTCCACCATGGACATGCCGCGCATGGTCGTCCGCAGCTCCCTGATCTGGTCGATGACGCCCATCTTCTCGACCACCGTCATCGCGGCGCCCCTGATGTCGACGGCCTGGCCGCCCTTGCGGGGGGCCGGGGCCCGCTCGACCAGCGTCGTCTCGTATCCGTGCCGCCGCAGCCAGTAGGCGAGGGCGGGGCCGCCGATGCTCGCGCCGGAGATGAGTGCCTTCATGATGTGCTCCTGTCTTGTTGACGTCGTACGCTGAATGTACGTCGTACGGACAGCACGTCACAAGGGTATGATGGCATGATCTGTACTAGTACAGGAGGCGGAAATGACAGCGCCCTACGCCCGGATCGTCGCCGACATCAAGCGGCGCATAGCCGACGGCAAGCTGCGCCCGGGCGACCGGGTGCCCTCCACCAGGCAACTCGCCAGGGACTGGCAGGTCGCGCTGGCCACCGCCGCCAAGGCGCTCGCGCTCCTGGCCCAGGAGGGGGTGGTGGTGGCTGAGCCGCGGGTGGGCACGATCGTGGCGGAGCCGCGCGGGGGACGGGCGGCCGCTCGGCGTCCGGAAATTTCTGGAAATGACGTGACTCGCGAGCGCATCGTGCGGGCCGCCGTCGAGATCGCCGACGCCGAAGGGCTCTCGGAGCTCACTATGCGCGGCGTCGCCGACCGGCTCGGCATGGCCACCATGTCCCTTTACCGGCACATAGGCGGCAAGGACGATCTGGTGCTGCTCATGGTGGAGGCCGTGATCGACGAGTTCCCGCTGCCTGAAGAGCCCCCGGACGGCTGGCGGGCCAGGCTGGAGGTGTCGGCCCGTCTCCAGTGGGCCGGCTACCGCGCGCACCCGTGGATGGCCGGCGTCACGTCACTGACCAGGCCGCTGCCCTCGGCCAGTCTGATCAGGCACACGGAATGGGCCATGGCGGCGCTGGCGGACACGAGGCTCGACGCCACGGCCAAGATGCACGTGCACACCCTGCTCTACAGCTACGTGCAGGGCATCGCCGCCAACCTCGAGCTGGAGCGGCGGGCTCTGGCCGCCACGGGCGTCACCGCCGACGAGTGGATGGCCGAGCAGGACGAGCACCTGCGCTGGATCGCCGAGTCGAACGACTATCCCGCCTTCGCGAAGGTCGTCGACGATCTGGGCGGCGACTTCGACCTCGACCTCGACCGGCTCTTCGAGTTCGGCCTCGGCCCGCTGCTCGACGGCCTCGCCAAGGTGATCGACCAGCCCACCCCGTTTCAGCCGTAGGAGGGCTAGTTGGTGATCTGGATCCGCAGCCGCCGGAAGCCGCGCCCCTTGCTCTCGATCTTGGCCACCTTGATGTGCCCGATCTGCCTGGTGGAGGCCACGTGAGTGCCGCCGTCGGCCTGGGTGTCGAGCCCCACGATGTCGACGATGCGCACGTCCTGCACGCTCTCCGGCACGAGGTTGGTGGCCGTGCGGATGATGTCGGGGATCTCGAACGCCTCCTTGCGGGGCAGCACGCGTACGTCGATGCGCCGGTCGGCGGCGATCTCGGCGTTGCACGCGTCCTCGACCGCCTCCTTGAACCCGGCAGGCACCTCCGGCAGGTTGAAGTCCATCCGCGCGCTGAGCTCGTCCATGTTGCCGCCGGTGACGAGGCAGCCGTAGTCCCTGAACACCACCCCGCACAGCACGTGGAGCCCCGAGTGCGTACGCATGAGGGCCGAGCGGCGCTCGTCGGCCACCGCCGCCTGCACCACGGTCCCGGCGGGCGGGATCGGGTCGCCCTCGGCGGGGATCAGGTATAGATCGTCGCCTTTGCGCACCCCCACGACGCGGGTCTCCACGCCTTGCCAGATCAGAACTCCGTGATCCGCCGGTTGACCGCCCCCGCCTGGATAGAATGCCGACCTGCTCAGCACGATCCCATCAGGCGTCGCGTCCAGCACGACGGCTTCGAAGTCGCGTAGGGCCTGGTCCGACAGTTCCAGTCGCTGGGTGCGCCCGTGGAGGTCGTTGGTCATGTCGGCAGCCTAGTGCCCGAGGTGATAATGCGTGGCCTGAGGCTCATCGCACCGCTCGCCGCGATGACGGCGCTGGTGCCGGGATGCGCCGGTGAAGAGCGAGCCAAGCCCTCGCCCAAGCCGGTGATGATGTTCGTGGGCGACAGCTTCGCCGTGGGGTCGGGGCCGGTGCCGCGGTGGGAGACGTACGCGTCGGAGACCGCGCGGCGGCTGGGCTTCGAGCCGGTCATCGCGGGCGCGGGCGGCACGGGCTATCTCAACACGGGCCGGGTGGGGCGTACGTTCCAGCGCTCGTTCGAGACGGAGCTGGCCTGGCGCCCGGCCCCCGACCTGCTGGTCATCTCCGGCGGCCACAACGACCGGCGCTGGAGCCCGGCGCGGGTGGGGGACGCCGCCGCGCGGCTGCTGAAAGAGGTGCGTACGCGCTGGCCGCGCACGAAGGTCGTCATGGTCGGGCCGATCTGGCTGTCCGGCACGCCGAGGAAGGCCTACGGCATGCGTGACGCGCTGGCGAAGGTGGCCGGCCGGGAGGGCGTGACGTTCCTCGACCCCCTGCGCCATCGCTGGCCCGCGGAGGCGATCCTGCCCGACGGCGTGCATCCCACGCTCGCCGGGCACCGGCGGCTCGCCGCCTGGCTGGCGGGCGAGCTGGCCTGATCACCAGGGGCCGTAGGGCCCGTTGTTGCCCCGGCCCATGCCCTTGACGGCCGGCTTGACGTCCACGATGTAGATCGTGGCCGCGATGACCGCCAGGATCGAGAAGAAGCCCAGGCCGATGCCGATGAACTGGGCGCCGCCGACGAAGAGGAACGCGTTGAGGTAGCTCCACGCGCCCGCGGCGGAGAACAGTGTCGCCAGCACGAGGATCAGCAGCCAGAGGTTCTTCTGCAGCTTGCCCGCCGAGACGAACGCCGAAGGGGGCACCCGGAGCGCGTGCACGAGGGCGTAGACCGACATGCCGAAGATGACGGCGGCGAGCACCAGGAAGAGGAGATTGAGAACACCGTTGATCAAGTTCATGTTGTTGGCTCCGCACAACGCCGCGATGGAAAACGGCTTCAGCCTAATAGGCAGCCCCGACAGGAGGGCACCCTGAAGCGGAAAGGCCCGCCTCCCGAAAGAGGCGGGCTTCCGTGGGGCGGTCAATGAGAAACCTGCTCGTCAGCCTGCCGCTCTACTGTCGTACCTGGTCGAGGCCGTAGCGGCAGGCTGCTTGGCAGGTTTCTCATTGAGCCTTCGCCTTGGTGGTGCGGGGCTTCCTGACCGGCGTCACCGGCTTGGCGACGGGCGGCTCGGCGGCCTCGGACACCTCTTCGAGCTCGAGCGCGGCGGTGCCGCTCGCCTTGCTGACGACCTTGCGCCCGCGCGTGGCGAAGTCCTCGTAGACCTCGGTGGCCCTGGTGGTGAACTGGCCGGCGTACTCGCGGGCCTTCTCGGGGAACTCCCTGGCGAGGCCCTCGGCCTTGTCGGCGTACTCGCGGGCGCGCACCGGCAGCTCCTTGGTGAGCTCGGAGCGGCGCGACTGCAGCTTCTGCAGCTGCTCGGGCAGCTCGCGCAGCTTCTCCACGGCGTAGTCGCCGACGCCCGCGACGGCGTAGAACGGCTTGGACTCGGTGAGCTTCTTGACCTCGGTTGCGAGCGTCATGGGTTAACCTTCCTTGGTTTCCTGGGTGACGTTGCCGTTGCCGGAGGGCGCCGCATAGGGCTCAAGAGCGGCGAGAAACTCCTCCGGCAGTGGTTCGTCGTCCGATGCGGAGTCGCGCCGAGGGTGAGCTTTCTGGGAGGTCTGCTCGCCTTCGGCGTGCTTCTCCTTACGGAACGACTCATAGATATCAATCAGCACCTGGCGTTGCCGCTCGGTGAGATGCGTGTCGGCCCTTATTGCCGTGATGACGTCACTTGGCGGCTCGCGGTCCTCGATGAGGCCCGCCTGCACGTAGAGCGCCTGCGAGGAGATGCGCAGACCCTTGGCGATCTGGTTGAGGATCTCCGCGCTCGGCTTGCGCAACCCCCGCTCGATCTGGCTCAGGTAGGGGTTGGAGACCCCTGCCGCCTCCGCCAGCTGCCGCAGCGAGATCTTCGCCTGCTGCCGCTGCTCGCGGATGTATTCGCCGATCGAACCGACTTTGGGTAGTGCCATGCCCCATAGTCTGCCTCGTCCTGCTTGCAATTGCAAGCAGGACGGTTAACTCCAGCAAGCGTCAGAGCTGGAAAACCCACAGAAGGGGTGTTGTTGTGATCAAAGCCACAGAGAGTGCGATGTACCCGTAGCGCACCGACGCGGCCAGCTCGGGACCCGGCTTGATCAGCCGGTCGACCCTGGCCATGACGTGCTGGGCGTGCACGCCCAGCATGCCGTGGGGCGTCGGCATGGCGCCCGCCGTACCGAACCTGAGCAGCGCCGTCGCCAGCCTGCGCGGCGAGCAGTAGCGCCGGGCGCGGTCGTCGGCGGCCATCTCGATGAGCAGCTCGACCTGCGACTGCGCGTCGGCCACCACCTTCGACCAGGGCAGCGCCCTGCGCAGCGCGGCGAACGGCAGCAGCACCAGGTCGTGCCGCTCGCGCACATGCGCGGCCTCGTGCGCGAGCACTGCCGCCAGCTCGTCCTCCGACAGCAGCTTGAGCGCGCCCTCGCTCACCACGACCTGCGAGCGCAGGCCGGGCACGCAGTACGCCGCCGCGCTGGGGTGGTCGAGCACCCGCACTCCGGGCACACCGGGATCGTCGTGGGAGATCAGCGCGAGCAGCATGCGATGCCGCCGTCGCGCCCGCAGCGCCTGCACGCCGGCCGTGAGGAGCACCGCGATCAGCACGGTCAGCGCGGTGAGCCCCGCGATCAGGGCCAACACGTGCAGCGGGTCCCACGCCTCCAGCGGCGGCTCTCCCTGCGCGAACGCGATCAGCCCGGGCAGCACCCCCACGCCGTACGGCTGGACCGCGTAGGCGAGCATGGCGCCGGTGGTGGCAAGTCCCCAGGCCACACCCAGGGACTGCCAGACGATGATGGCCAGCCGTGGAGCTTGTGAGGTCCACCGGGCCGTGGTGAAACGCCAGGAGCCGACCGCGCACGCCGTCGCGAGCGCTGCCAGCACCGCTGCCGTGATCACTCTTCCTCCAGCTCCGTAAGGGCTCTGCGCAGGATCTCCGCCTCCGTGCCGGACACAGCCTGGGCGAAGCGGGTCAGGGCGGCCGATCGGTCGCCCGTCATGTCCAAGGCTTCAAGCATAAGCTCGGCGATGTACGCGTCGCGGCTTTCGGCGGGTTCATACCTCCACGCGCGGCCGTCGCGGGTGCGCTGGAGGAAGCCCTTACGGGTGAGGCGGTCGAGCACGGTCATGACCGTGGTGGGGGCAAGATCGCGGTCGGCTATGAGTCTGCCGACCTCGCGGGCGGTCAACGCACTGTTCTCCGCCCAGAGGATGTCCATGATGCTGCGCTCAAGCTCGCCAAGACCCTTCACGCCCTTCAGGGTAGCTCTACAACCTGTCGAGCTGGCATTTGGGCTGTGTGAATCCCGCCACGCCGGATGAACCCACTTGCGGCACCCCGCGTACCTCCAGACATGCGTTGGAGCACGGCGATTGTGGCGCCGCTCGGCCTGGTGCCGGCGGCGGGATGCTGCCGGCGCTCGCCCTGCTGGCCGTACGCATGACGCCGGTGTTGGCGCGGGACGGCCGATGATGACACTCTCGGTGAGATGGAGATCACGCTGGTGCGAGGCGACATCACCGAGCAGCGGGTGGACGCCGTCGTCAACGCAGCCAACTCCTCCCTCATGGGCGGGGGAGGCGTGGACGGCGCGATTCACCGCCGCGGCGGGCCGGAGATCCTCGAGGAGTGCAGGAAGCTGCGGGCCGGTCACTACGGCAAGGGCCTGCCCACTGGACAGGCGGTGGCCACGACGGCCGGGCGGCTGCCCGCGAGGTGGGTGATCCACACGGTCGGGCCGGTTCACTCCAGGTCGGAAGACCGTTCGGAGCTGCTGGCCTCCTGCTATCGGGGGTCGCTGCGGGTGGCCGACTCGCTGGGGGCCAAGTCGGTGGCCTTTCCCGCGATCTAACCCGGGCTCTACGGCTGGCCCATGGACGACGCCGCGCGGATCGCCCTCGACGCGGTGCGACAGGCGGACACGTCCGTGGAGGACGTCCGCTTCGTGCTGTTCGACAGCGTGGCCTACGCCGTGTTCGAGTCACGCCTCTGACGGCGGCGGCGCCTCAGCGGGGATCGACGGCTGACCAGGGGAGCGTCAGCTCGCCGAGCCGCCACCTGGCCGGGCCGCCCAGCGGCGGGCGCAGGGGCACCGGCCACGACGTGGAAAGCACCCGTACGGAGGCCAGCCACCGCTGCCGCAGACCGTGAGCCCCATACGGCGCGCTCATCGCCCAGGCATGGTCGAAGTCGCTCAGGAACGCATGAATCCGCTCACCGGGCACATTCCGGTGGATGAGAGTCTTCGGCAGGCGGTCGGCCAGGTCCGAAGGCCGCTCGAAGGCGTCGAAACGGGCTGAGAACGTGATCGTCTGGGGCCCTTCCGGAGACAGCCCCACCCAGACCGCCCGCCGCCCGTTCTCTGACGACGTCCCCTCGACCAGGACGCCGCCGGGAGCCAGCCCGCCCCTGAGCACGTCCCAGTAATGCCACGCCTCGGCCTCGCTGTACTGCCTGAGGACGTTGAAGGCCCGCACCAGCGTCGGCGGGCGCGGGACGGGCAGCTCGAACCCGCCCAGCCGGAAGCTCAACCCGTCCCTCTCGTACGGCTTCGCCGCCGCGACCCTGGCCGGATCGATCTCGATCCCGACCACCTCGACCTCCGGCGCCACCCTGCGCAGCCGGGTGAACAGCTCCAGCGTCGTGGTGTGCGACGCCCCGTACCCCAGATCCACCACGAGCGGCCTTTCCGCGGCTCGCAGCAGCCCGCCGTGCACGGCGACGACCCACCGGTCGGAGCGCCGCAGCCGGTTGTGCCCGGTCGTGCCCCGGGTGATCGTGCCGACCGGTGACACGTGCCCTGCCCGGCGCCGTCTGCCTGCGGCTCCGGCCGCTCTAGCCACTGACGCGGTGCACCTTGTGCTGGGCGGCCTGGGCTCTCGGACGGATGATCATGCGGTCGATGTTCACGTGGGCGGGGCGGGTCACGCACCAGGCGATCGCGTCGGCCACGTCGTCCGAGCTCAGCGGGTCGGGCACGCCCGCGTACACCCGCTCAGCGGCCGCCTCGTCCCCGCGGAACCGGGTGACCGCGAACCCCTCGCTCTTCACCATGCCCGGCGCGATCTCCACGACCCGCACCGGCTCCCCGACCAGCTCCAGGCGGAGCGTCTCGACCATCGACGTCTGGGCGTGCTTGGCCGCGCAGTAGCCGCCCCCGCCCTCGTACGACACCAGACCCGCCGTCGAGGTCAGCATCACGAGCACGCCGTCGCCCGACTCGATGAGCTTGGGGACGAGCGCCTGGGTCATGCGCAGGGAGCCGAGCACGTTCACGTCGTACATGCGCTGCCAGTCATCCAGCCGCGCCTCCGCCACCGATTCGAGACCGAGGGCGCCACCGGCGTTGTTGACCAGCACGTCGCAGCGCTCGAGCGAGTCCACCAGCGCGTCGACGGACTCCTGGGAGGTCACATCCAGCGTCACAGGCCTGATCGAGGAGACGTCCGCGGCCAGCTTGTCCAGGCGTTCGCGCCTGCGCGCGCCCGCCACCACCTCGAAACCCTCGGCGGCGAGCCGCCGCGCGGTCGCCTCTCCGATCCCGCTACTCGCGCCGGTCACCACAGCCGTTCTCCGCATGCCCCTCATCCTGCCAGCCACCCGCCACCACACCACCCCACGGCCACCACCCTCTCCGCCTCCACGCCCCGGCCTGCGCCATCGCCTCCGGCGCCGCGCCTCCGCCCCACGTGCAGGGGGACCTCAGCCGAAGTGGCGCGGGAGGCCGTGTCACCGAGCGTTGGAAGGCACCTCCTCAAAGGGTCCTTGGCCCCGCAACCCGGTCGACGGTCGTCCCAAACACCCGGTTATGACCCAATGTCGGGAATGTCGCAAAAATGTGGATGGTTATAAGCAGCTTGGAGGTGGTGCCGAGTGAGGCGACGACGGGTGAGCCGGGTCGCGACCATCAGCATGCACACATCGCCCCTGGACCAGCCCGGAACGGGCGACGCCGGAGGCATGAACGTGTACATCGTCGAGTCCGCCAAACGGCTTGCTCAGCTCGGCGTGGAGGTGGAGATCTTCACCCGGGCCACCGCCCGCGACCTCCCGCCCGTGGCCGAACTCGCCCCGGGCGTCCTCGTACGGCACCTCACCGCGGGCCCGTACGAGGAGATGGACAGGAGCGAGCTCCCGAGCCAGCTCTGCGCGTTCCTGTCTGAGGTGCTGCGCACCGAGGCCATGTACGAACCGGGCCGTTACGACGTCATCCACTCCCACTACTGGCTGTCCGGCCAGGTCGGCTGGCTGGCCAAGGAGCGCTGGGGTGTGCCGCTCGTGCACACCATGCACACCATGGCCAAGGTCAAGAACCTCCTCCTCGCCCAGGGCGACAAGCCGGAGCCCCAGGCGCGCGTGGTCGGCGAGCAGCAGGTCGTGGACATCGCCGACCGCCTCGTGGCCAACACCGTCGACGAGGCGCACGAGCTCATCGAGCTGTACGGCGCCGACGAGAAGCGCGTCGCCGTGGTGAACCCGGGTGTCAACCTCACCGTCTTCCAACCCGCCTCACAGGGCGCCGCCCGCCACCGGCTCGGCCTGCCGCAGGACGCGCACGTGCTCCTCTTCGTCGGCCGCATCCAGCCGCTCAAAGCCCCGGACGTACTGCTCCGCGCCGCCTCCAGGATGCTCATCGACGACCCCTCGCTCCGCGACCGCCTGGTCGTGGCCTGCATCGGCGGCCCGTCGGGCAACGGCCTGGCCAGGCCGTCCCTCCTCACCGAGCTGGCCACCGAGCTCGGCATCTCGGACGTCGTCCGCCTCGTGCCCCCGGCACCGCAGGAGGAGCTGGCCGACTGGTACCGGGCGGCCTCCGTGACGGTCGTGCCCTCGTACAGCGAGTCGTTCGGCCTCGTCGCGCTGGAGTCTCAGGCCTGCGGCACCCCCGTCGCGGCCGCCGCCGTGGGCGGGCTGCGCACCGCCGTACGGGACGGGGTGTCCGGCCTGCTCGTGGACGGCCACGACCCGGCGGAATGGGCGCAGGCGCTGCGCCGCTTCGTCACCTCGCCGCGCTGGCGCGACTCGCTGTCGGAGGGCGCCCGCACGCATGCGACCGCGTTCGGCTGGCAGGCGACCGCGGCCCGGTTGACGGAGGTTTACGCGGGCGCCGTCGCGCACTTGCACAAGACGCCCGTCGCCCTGAACTTCTAGGTCCGTACTTTGTTCTGGCGGCCTTCTATTCTGGTCAATATGCGCGATGTCGTCGAAGCCGCACTCAAGGCCGCGGACGTCTCCTACGACGAGCCGCGGCCGGGAGCGTTCCTGGTCAAACTGCCCGGCCAGCACAAGCTCGCCACCATGACCTGGTTGATCGTGGGGGAGCAGGCGCTGCACGTCGAGGCGTTCTTCTGCCGCCAGCCCGACGAGAACCACACCGAGTTCTACCGCTGGCTGCTCGGCAAGAACGGCTCGATGTACGGGGTGCACTTCTCGCTCGACCCGGTCGGCGACGTCTACCTGGTGGGACGGGTGCCGCCGGCCGCCGTCACGCAGGACGAGGTGGACCGGCTGCTGGGGTGCGTGCTGACGTACTCGGACGACTGGTTCGACCGGGCGCTGGAGCTGGGGTTCGCGTCGTCGATCAGGCGGGAGTGGGAGTGGCGGGCCAAGCGCGGGGAGTCGCTCGCCAACCTGCAGGCGTTCGCCCGCTTCGCCGACCCGCAGCGATGACGGTTTGATCCACAGAACCGCCCCGTACTCCGGTAACCATAGGATTGGCGACATGGCGACTTTGGTGCTGCTTAGGCACGGCGAGAGTGACTGGAATGCGAAGGGCCTGTTCACCGGCTGGGTGGACGTGAGCCTCTCCGCCAAGGGCGAGGACGAGGCCCGCCGCGGCGGCAAGCTCCTCCAGGAGTCCGGAGTGCGCCCGGACGTCGTCCACACCAGCCTGCTGACCAGGGCCATCCAGACGGCCCAGTTCGCGCTGGGGGAGGCTGACCTGCTCTGGCTCCCGGTCAAGCGGAGCTGGCGCCTCAACGAGCGCCACTACGGCGCCCTGCAGGGCAAGAACAAGGCCCAGACGCGGGAGGAGTTCGGCGACGAGCAGTTCATGCTGTGGCGCCGCTCGTACGACGTGCCGCCGCCCCCGATCGCGGACAACGACGAATACTCCCAGGCCGGCGACCCCCGCTACGCCCTGCTTCCCTCGGAGCTGATGCCCCGTACGGAGTGCCTGAAGGACGTGGTCGACCGCATGCTCCCGTACTGGTACGACGAGATCGTCCCGGACCTGGCGCTCGGCCGCACGGTCCTGGTGGCGGCCCACGGCAACTCCCTGAGGGCCCTGGTCAAGCACCTCGACGGCATCGGCGACGAGGAGATCGCGGGCCTCAACATCCCGACGGGCATCCCCCTGCTGTACGAGCTGGACGGTGACTTCCGGCCCCGGCGGCCCGGCGGCGAATACCTCGACCCCGACGCCGCCAAGGCCGCCATCGAGGCAGTGGCCAACCAGGGCCGCTGACCCAGGAGCACGGCCTTTCACTTATGGGCGCTTCGCGCTCGGGATTCCAGACAGCGCCTCCCAGGAGGGGCAAGCCCCCCTTCGACCCCCCAAAGGCGCGGTCTTCGCAGGTGTGCGCTTCGCGCAAGGGGCTCAGGCTGTGTTGCGTGGGGGCACGCCCCCACACCCCCGGGCGAGGGGACTACCGTCCCCTCGCGCTCCCCGCCTTTGACCGCAGAGCGATGAGATGACAAGGCAGACCTATGTCGATTTCGTGAGATGACGTCACGGAATCGAACATAGCGATCGGACAGGCCGAAGGCCGAAGATCGCGTGCGCCAGGCGGCGGATTTCCCTAGGCTGTCCATCAAGGAGGGACATGATGGGAGCCTACGGCGAGACCCCGCGCACTAGTCTGATCAGTGACTTTCGCTATGTCACTCCTCTCTACACCAAGAGCCAAGCGGCTGACTTGATCGGTGTATCTCGTGAGTCCTTCCGAAACTGGTCCGTCGGATACGCGTACAAGCGGATGGACGGCCTGATCGTTGCCGCTGAACCCTTGGTGACGACCGCGGGCGCGCATGGGCCGACTGTGCCGTTCGTCGGACTTGCTGAGGCTTACATGCTTGCCGCATTTCGAAGTGCGAAGGTGCCGATGCAGCGCATCCGGCCGGCTATCCGCTGGCTTGAGGAGAACATCGGTCTTGAGCAGGCATTGGCCAGCGAGCGGCTGATGACCGACGGTGCTGAAGTGTTGTGGGACTTCAGGGAGCACACCGCTGATCCCGCCGAGCGGGAGGCGGTTGACGGTCTGGTCGTGGTGCGTAGCGGTCAGCAGGTGTTCCGCCCGGTCGTGCGCGGTTATCTTCAGCGCGTTACCTACCAGGACGGCTGGATGAAGGTGATTCAGCTTCCCGGTTATGAGCGCGTGACGGTGACAGTTGATCCATGGATCAATGGTGGACAGCCGACGATCAGCCGCCGCGGGATACGTGTAGCGGATGTCCTCAGCCGCTTGCGGGCTGGTGAGGACAGCCATGAAGTCGCTGAAGATTACGACCTGCAGGTGAACGAGGTCGAGGCGCTCCTGCCGCGGGTCGCGTAGGGAAAGGCCCGTGGCAGGCGAGGCGCAGGATTCCGGACTCAGCTTCTTTCTGGATCGAGGGCTGGGCTCTCGGATCGTGCCCAACGCCCTCCGTGAGGCCGGCTGGGTGCTGGAAACAATGTATGAGCGCTACGGAAAGGACGACTCGCAGCGCATCGCAGATGTCCAATGGATCGAGGAAGCGACGATTCGCGGTGACGTCTTGCTGTGTAAGGATCTTGCCATTACCCGGAATCTGGTCGAGGCGCGAGTCATCTATATGAGCGGTGCTCGCATCTTCGCGCTCGCGCATGCTGGCGTGGTTGGGAGAGAGATGGCTGCCATCTTCCTGGCCAATGAGGCGAACATCGTGCATGCGGCCCAGCGGGTCACGGAGCCATTCGTCTTCGCTGTCGGTCGCGATGGTTTGCGGCGTAGCCGCCTGCGATACCCGGTCGCAGGGTCGTAGGGATATGACCAGGTGAGAGTGGCGGCGCTGCAAGCTCAGGCTGACTCATCATCGATACGAAGGGTGCCCAGGACAGGGGACGCGCGAGGGGATGGGAGTCCCCTCGCCTGGGGGTGTTGGGGCGTGCCCCCACACGACACGGCCTGAGCCCATCGCGCGAAGCGTGTCTCGCCTGCGAAGACCATGCCTTTCGGGGGTCGAAGGGGGCGGAAAGCCCTCTGGGAGGCGCTGACTGGAACCCCGGCGCGAAGCCCCCGAACGTGGCTCTCAGCTGGGCCGGGACCCCGTGACCAGGTAAACGACGTCCGCCGCCACCCGCACCGCGTGGTCCGCGTACCGCTCGTAGTACCGCCCGATCAACGTGATGTCGATCGCCGGCTCCACCCCGTGCTCCCAGTCCTTGGACAGGATGTTCTTGAACAGCCTCCGGTGCAGCCGGTCCATCGCGTCGTCGTCCTGCTCCAGCTCCAGGGCCGAGTCCACGTCCCGCGAGGCGATGCAGCTGCCGGTCTTGGTGACGAGGTTCTCCGCGATCTGCCCCATCTCCACGATCGTCGAGCGCACCTCCGCGGGGATCGCCGACTCCGGGTGGCGGAGCCGGGCGACCTTGGCGACGTGGACGGCGAGGTCACCCATGCGTTCCAGGTCGGTGCCCATGCGCAGCGCCGTGATGACCATCCGCAGGTCCACCGCCACCGGCTGCTGCCTGGCCATCAGCTCGAAGATCGAGCTCTCGACGTCGGCGAATATCGCGTTCACTTCCTCGTCCCGGGAAATGACGCTCTCGGCCAGCTGGAGGTCCGAGTCGAGCAGGGCCGTCGTGGCCCGCGAAATGGCCGAACGGACGAGCCTGGTCATCTCGACCAGCTTGTCGGTCAGTGAATCGAGTTCCTCATGGTACGCGTCGCGCATGGTGTCACCGTACGTGCCCGTCGATGAACGAACTTCTACCGTCAGATGAACTTTCCAGGAAAGGCCGTTCATCCGCTGATGAGGGGGGTTATCCCTGGGAAAACGCCACCTACCATCGGAGATATGAGTGAGATGGCCATGAGCTTCGCAGCCCTGGCCGGGTTCGTCGTGGGCGCCCTGGCGGTCCTGTTCTACCGAAATCAGATCGAGGCGCCCAAACGTGGCGGTGGGCCCGACCCGGTCGAGAGCGGCGCGGCGCTGCCGCAGGGCGTGGCGTCCGTGCTGGCCGTGCTGCCCTCGTCCGCCGTGGTGCTCGACGCGCACGACAAGGTGCTGCGCGCGAGCTCGGCCGCGCGGGCGTTCGGGCTGGTCAAGGGCGACCGGCTGATGGCAGCCGAGCTGCTGGCGCTGGCCAGGCAGGTACGCAGGGACGGAGAGATCCGCGAGAGCGAGATCGACGTCGCCGGGCACAAATTTGGCCAAGAAACCACCAACTTCGCAGTCCGCGTCGCCCCGCTCGGCTCCCACGGCCTGGTGCTGGTGCTCGCCGAGGACCAGACCGAGCGGCGCAGGGTCGAGGCCGTACGCCGTGACTTCGTCGCGAACGTCAGCCACGAGCTGAAGACCCCGGTGGGCGCGATGAGCCTGCTGGCCGAGACCATCCAGGACGCCGCCGACGATCCCGAGGCGGTCGGCCGCTTCGCCGGGCGCATGCAGCACGAGGCGGCCCGCCTCAACTACCTCATCCAGGACTTGATCACGCTCAGCAGGATCCAGGGCGCCGAACCCATCCCCACCCCTGGCCAGGTCTCGATCGACGAGTCCATCCACGACGCCATCGACCACTGCAACACCAAGGCCGCCGCCAAGGACATCACGCTCGTCACCGGGGGCACCGAGGGCCTACGCGTCTGGGGCGACGACGAACTCCTCGTCACCGCCCTGCGCAACCTGATCGACAACGCCGTCGCGTACAGCCCCGAGCACACCAGGGTCGTGGTCAGCGTGCGGCCCGCGGGCGACTCGGTGGAGATCAGCGTCAGTGACCAGGGCATCGGCATCCCCGAGGAGGCGCTCGAGCGGATCTTCGAGCGCTTCTTCCGCGTCGACGCGGCCAGGTCACGCGCGACCGGGGGCACGGGCCTCGGCCTGGCCATCGTCAAGCACGTCGCCGCCGCACACGCCGGCGAGGTGTCAGTCTGGAGCAAGGAAGGCTCCGGCTCCACCTTCACCCTCCGCCTGCCCGCCTTCGGCGGCACGGCGGTGGCAGTACCACCCTCGATTCCCCTGGAGACAGCTAAATGACCCGCGTACTCGTCGTGGAGGACGAGGAGTCCTTCTCGGACGCCCTGTCCTACATGCTCCGTAAAGAGGGCTTCGAGGTGTCGGTCGCGGCGACCGGACCCGAGGCGCTCGACACATTCGACCGCAACGGCGCCGATCTGGTCCTGCTCGACCTGATGCTCCCCGGCCTGCCGGGCACGGAGGTCTGCCGCTCCCTCAGGCAGCGCTCCAAGGTCCCGGTCATCATGCTGACGGCCAAGGACAGCGAGATCGACAAGGTCGTCGGCCTCGAGCTGGGCGCCGACGACTACGTCACCAAGCCGTTCTCCTCGCGCGAGCTGGTGGCCCGCATCCGCGCGGTGCTGCGCCGCCAGGGCGACGTGATCGAGGAGCTGGAGACCGCGGTGCTGGCGGTCGGCCCCGTGCGCATGGACGTCGACCGGCACGTCGTCGCCGTGCGCGGCGAGCAGGTGCAGCTGCCGCTGAAGGAGTTCGAGCTCCTGGAGGTGCTGTTGCGCAACGCGGGGCGGGTGCTGACCCGCGGCCAGCTCATCGACCGGGTCTGGGGCGCCGACTACGTGGGCGACACCAAGACCCTCGACGTCCACGTCAAGCGCCTGCGCGCCAAGATCGAGTCTGACCCGTCCAACCCGCGCTGCATCCTCACCGTGCGCGGTCTGGGCTACAAGTTCGACGCCACCGAAGAGTGAAAAACCCTTGTTCCGGTACGGATCCCGTACCGGAACAAGGGTTTTTGCGTGTCAGTGGGCTTCTTCGGAAGCGCTGGCGGAAGGCGTCGGGGTGGGCGTGGCGGCCGGAGTGGCGTTGGGCGCCGGGGGGTAGTCCTTGAACTCACGGCTGCGCGTGACCACAGGGACGTTCATGGACACGATCCCGGCGTTGGCGAACTGGAGGTCCAGCTTGATGCTTTCGCCGCCCCTGAGGCTCTTGGGGATCGCCTCGAGCATGAGCTGAGGGGTGGGCTTGCCGGTGTTCACCAGCTGGTTGCTCGGGAGCTGGATCGGGGCCGTGATCTTGACCGTCCCCCAGCTGCCCGCGTTGACCGCCTCGAGGGTGTCGGGGGCGCCGGCGGTGTTGAGGATGTTCAGGTAGATCGGGGCCGAGCCGCGCCAGGCGAGCTGCGCACCGGAATCGGGGCCGAGGATGAACGCCTGAGGGATCTGAATGCCGCGCGTGCCGTAAGCACCGTTCTGGATCAGTACCCCTGCCTCGTTGGGCGCGTACGGCATGTTGGTGTTGGCGTCGAATCCAGCCCCGCAGCCCGCGAGCACGGGGGCTGCCAAGAAGGCGGCTACGACAATCCAGCGACGGCTGGTCACGGGCGGGTTCTCCTTGGTCTTGCGGAGGGCTCGCGCATGCGCTAAGCGGAGGTGGCGCGCATGCGTGATGTGCAGCGCCCACCATATCCACCCCAATCCATGGTCATATCCGCACCCCTGCAGGTCATTCGCTATGTCCGCAAATGCGATTCATAGAGTTGAGCGCTTGTCAAGCCCCAATATGAGGCCTTGACCTGCAGTTATGAGGATTTCACTGTTCCGGGAGGCTGTGGATGCGTGGTACCCTGGAGTACAGCGGAAGGGGTACTTGTCACATGACTTTCCAGGTCGGCGACACTGTCGTCTACCCCCACCATGGGGCTGCTCGGATCGAAGCAATCACGACGCGATCCATCAAGGGTGAGGAAAAGACCTACCTGGTGCTCAAGGTCGACAAGGGCGACCTTACCGTCCAGGTGCCAGCCGAAAACGCAGAACTCGTCGGTGTGCGCGATGTTGTCGGCCAGGAAGGCCTTGAACGGGTTTTCGATGTCCTGCGTATGCCACACACGGAAGAGCCCACCAACTGGTCTCGTCGCTACAAGGCCAATCTGGAGAAGCTTGCCTCCGGTGATGTGAACAAGGTCGCCGAGGTGGTTCGGGACCTTTGGCGGAGGGACCGCGAGCGCGGGTTGTCCGCGGGCGAGAAGCGCATGCTCGCCAAGGCGCGCCAGATCCTGGTCAGTGAGCTTGCCCTGGCGGAGAAGACCAACGAGGACAAGGCTGAGGCCCTGCTCGACGAGGTTCTCAACTCCTGAACACGAATCTTCCCCGGGTGGGCGTCGGAGTCGACGTCCACCCGTTCGCTTCGGGAGCCTCGAGGCGGGAGCTCAACCTCGCCGGTCTGCACTGGCCGGGCGAAACCGGGCTCGAGGGCCACTCTGACGGCGACGCGGCCGCGCATGCCGCGTGTGACGCGTTGCTGTCCGCCGCCGGTCTGGGCGATCTCGGGCAGCTCTTCGGCACATCCGATCCACGCTGGGCGGGCGCCTCGGGCGTCGCGCTGCTGGAGGAGACCGCGCGCCAGGTCCGGGCCGCGGGTTTCGAGATCGGCAACGTGGCCATCCAGGTGATCGGCAACCGGCCCAGGCTCGCGCCGCGCCGTACGGAGGCCGAGAAGGCCCTCAGCGCCGCCGTGGGCGCGCCTGTGAGCGTGTCTGCCACCACTACTGACGGACTCGGGCTGACCGGGCGCGGAGAGGGCATCGCGGCCTTCGCGACGGCCCTGGTGGTCAACCATTCCTGAACGCCGGGCGTCTTACGTACGGATGCGTGAGGGTGTCCCGGCGGGCCGTCGCCTGGCCCGCTGAATCAGGAGGCGGCGGTTCGTCACTGGCGCGGTACGGACCGCCGCCTCCCCTTGGTTGTTTGCCTGTTCAGAGGGTAGATGTCCCACGACATGTGAACGTGTCGGGGGGAGCTACACATGATCGGCGCGATTGTTTCCGCAGTAGTCATCGGCGCCATCGTCGGTGCCCTGGCCAGGTTGATCGTGCCTGGCAAGCAGAACATGTCCATCGGCCTGACTCTCATCGTCGGCATCGTCGCCGCCCTGATCGGCACGCTGATCGCGCAGGCGGCCGGCTGGGCCGACACGAGAGGGATCGACTGGATCGAGCACATCCTCCAGCTCGTGCTGGCGGTCGCGGGTGTGCTCCTCGTGACGCGGATGGGTCCGGGACGCGCCGGACGTACCCGTGGAACACCCACCTGACCTGCTCGTTCGTAAAACCCGCGCATAAACGCGGTAGATCGGGTAGCGGCATCCCCGTGAGAGTGAACCGTTCGCTCTCACGGGGAGGTTTCGAGTCATGACAATCGAGTCCATCCTTGGCGCCATCGTGATTGGCGCCGTGATTGGCGCAATCGGTCGCCTGCTGCTTCCCGGCAGGCAGGCCATCGGGTGGATCCTCACCATCGTCGTCGGCATCGTGGCCGCCCTGCTGGGCACGGCGCTCGCGCAGGTGCTCGGTGTGGAGACGACCCCTGGAATCGACTGGATCGAGCTGGTGATGCAGGTGGTGCTGGCAATTGTCGGCGTCGGCCTGGTCGCCGGGCTCAGGCGCGGGTCCAGGGTCTAGGCGGAATAGATGGGCCCGCCCGGGGATCGTGTCCCGGGCGGGCCTTCTCCGTCCTCTGGCTCAGTCTTCCGGGTCTTCCGGGGGCCGCGGGGTGCTGCGCAGGCGCCCCGAGGGGGCCGGGGTGTCGTCGTCGCGGATCACGGGGTGGGGGGCGGTGTCCGCTGACTCGTCGTCCCGCTCTTCCACGTCGGCCAGCTCGGGGCCGTGCCCGGGGTCGGGCGCGTCGTCCGTCACGACCGGGTGGGGCTGGGTGTCGGCGTCCTTGTCGTCGGCGCGCGGGTGGACCAGGACGTCGGTCGGCTTGATCCGATCGCCCCAGCGCATGGGGCGCCGCGGCCGCTCTTCCTCCTGCTCCTGTTGCACGGGACGGGGCTGTGGCTCTTCGTCGTGCTGCGCGGGACGGGGCTGTGGCTCTTCGTCGTCGTGCTGCACGCGGCGGGGCTGTGGCTCTGCCCCGTGCTGCACGGGCCACGCGGCCACCTGCGCCGCCACCGCCGGCGCCTCGGGGACTGCCTGGACAACCTCCTCAGGAGCTTCCTGGACCTCTTCTCGGGCCTCCTGAAGCTGTGGAGGCGGGGGCGGGGTCTCGGCCGCCGGGCGGTCGGGGTG
Organism: Nonomuraea sp. NPDC049400; assembly: GCF_044466425.1. Lineage (NCBI taxonomy): Bacteria > Bacillati > Actinomycetota > Actinomycetes > Streptosporangiales > Streptosporangiaceae > Nonomuraea > Nonomuraea sp. NPDC049400. The sequence goes on along the minus strand of NZ_JBITMP010000040.1, from coordinate 85,133 downwards.
GAAGGGGATGATGTCCTGCTCCACCGCGGTGTGGTCGGCCGCCGCCCGATGCGACTGCACGTGCTTGATCAGCAGCAGCCAGAGCCACAGCGCCACGGCCAGCATGACCCAGGGCGCCAGTGCCACGCCGACGGCCGCCTGCCGTACGTCGAACACGAACCGCACCGCGGTCGCCACATTCGCCGCCGCGGCCGCCACGATGAGCACGACCAGCACGAACGCCGCCTGCACGCGTACCAGCAGCCGGGCCGAGCGCAGCAGCAGCACGTCGATCAGCGCGACCACCAGGAGGGCGTCGAAGGCCGCCGGATAGAGGAAGGCGAGGTCTTGCCTGGCCTCGCCGGTGATGGCCAGCGCGCGCAGGTCGTCGAAGGAGAGCGCGCACGCGGCCCCGGTCAGGGCGGCGACGGCGAGCCCGGCCAGGGCGATGCCCAGGCGGCGGAGCGTAGAGGGGGGAGTCACGTCCATGGCGGTTTCGAGCCTACAGAAGAATGGGGCGCACGATCGATCAAGGGAGATACATGGCCGAGCTGTCGGAAGATGTTCGCAAACTCTTGGATGCGCCGAATTATGCGACGGTGACCAGCATCAACCCGGACGGTGGGCCACAGTCGACTGTCGTGTGGGTGCGTACGGACGGCGACGACGTGCTGTTCTCGACCGTGAAGGGGCGTAGGAAGCCGCGGAATTGGGAGCGGGACCCGCGGGCGAGTCTGCTGGTCATCGACCCGGACAATCCGTACAGATATGTGGAGTTGCGCGGGCGTGTGACCATGACGCCCGACCCTGAAGGAGCGCTCATCCAGGAGCTCTCGCAGAAGTATCGAGGGCTCCCATGGGAGGACAAACCGGGCGCAGAGCGGCTCATCGTACGGATCTCTCCGGACAGGGTCACGTTGCGAGGCTGATTTATCGGTGTGACGGCGGGATTTATCGGCGTGACCAAGGCGCGGAGGCGTTAGCCTTGCCTTCGTGAGCCTGCACATCTACGACACCAGTACGCGCGCCATCCGTGAATTCGTTCCGGTCGAAGCCGGCCGGGCGTCGATTTACCTGTGTGGGGCGACCGTGCAGGCTCCTCCGCACATCGGGCACATCCGCTCAGGTGTGAACTTCGACGTTCTCCGGCGCTGGCTGGCGCGTTCCGGCTATGACGTGACGTTCTGCCGCAATGTCACCGACATCGATGACAAGATCATCAGGGTGTCGGCCGCGGAGAGCGTGCCCTGGTTCGTCGTGGCCGAGCGCAACCAGCGGGCCTTCACCTGGGCGTACGAGACGCTGGGCTGCCTCCCGCCGACCGTCGAGCCGCGCGCCACGGGGCACGTGCCCGAGATGATCACGCTGATGGAGCGGCTGATCGCGCGCGGGCACGCGTACGCCTCCGGCGGTGACGTCTACTTCGACGTCCAGTCCTACGCCGACCGCTACGGCTCGCTCTCCAACCAGAAGCTGGAGAACATGCGGGCCGCGGCCGACACCGACGACGAGTCGTGCAAGCGCGACCCGCGCGACTTCGCCCTGTGGAAGGGGGAGAAGCCGGGCGAGCCGACCTGGCCGACCCCCTGGGGGCCCGGTCGTCCCGGCTGGCACCTGGAGTGCTCGGCCATGGCGACGAAATACCTCGGCTCGACCTTCGACATCCACGGGGGCGGGCTCGACCTGATCTTCCCGCACCACGAGAACGAGATCGCGCAGTCGCAGGCGGCGGGCGACGGGTTCGCCCGCTACTGGATGCACAACGGTCTGCTCAAGATCGGCACGGAGAAGATGAGCAAGTCGCTCGGAAACTCGCTGCTGATCCCCGAGATGGTGCAGAAGGTCCGGCCGGTGGAGCTGCGCTACTACCTGGCGGCGCCCCACTACCGCTCCTCGATCGACTACTCCGAGGAGGCCCTGCTGGAGGCCGCGGCGGCCTACCAGCGCATCGAGGGCTTCGTGACGCGTGCCGCCGAGGTCATCCACGACGTCGACGCGGACGCGCCGCTGCCGCAGGCGTTCGCGGACGCCCTCGACGACGACCTCGGCACGCCGCAGGCGCTCGCGGTCGTGCACGAGGTGGTGCGCGAGGGCAACGTGGCGCTGTCGCGGGGCGACAAGGAGGCTGTGGCCCGCCTGCTCGCCGAGACCCAGAACATGCTGGACGTGCTCGGCCTCGACCCGCGCTCCCCGCAGTGGCGTGGGGCCGGATCGGATCTCTCGCCGGTGGTGGACGCGCTGGTGGCGGTGGCGCTGGAGCAGCGGAAGGCGGCCAGGGAGCGCAAGGACTACGCCGCGGCCGACGCGATCAGAGACCAGCTGGCCGCGGCGGGGATCACGGTGGAGGACACCCCTCACGGCGCCCGCTGGGAGCTGACCCGCTGACCTCCGCCCCGAGCGTGGGATTCAGCGCCCGTCGGCCCGAGTACCCTTGTTGGCATGGCAGCAGGCGGTAGGGCTTCGGGCAGGCCCGCGAAGAAGAAGGGCCCGTCCAAAGGCACCGGGGGGCAGGGCCGCCGGTCGCTCGAGGGCAAGGGCGCGACACCGCCTGCCGAAATGCGTCATTGGTACAAGGACAAGGCCCGCGGCGAGCGCCTCGCCCGCGAGGAGCGCGGTGGCGCACGGCGTACCGCACCGGCGCGGCAGAGGCGCTCCGAGGATGCGCCCGAATACATCGGCGGCCGCAACCCGGTGCTCGAGGCCCTGCAGGCGGGCGTGCCGTCCAACGCGCTCTACGTCGCCCAGCGCGTCGACAACGACGACCGCGTACGCGACTCCATCAGGATCGCGGCGGAGCGCGGGATCGCCCTGCTCGAGGTCACCCGCGACAAGCTCGACCGCCTGACGGAGGGCGCCGTCCACCAGGGCATCGCGCTCCAGATTCCCGCCTACGACTACGCGCACCCGTCCGACCTGGTGGAGCTGGCGCACGAGGCCGCCGAGATCCCCCTGATCGTCGCCCTCGACTCGGTCACCGACCCGCGCAACCTCGGCGCCATCGCCCGCTCCGCCACCGCCTTCGGCGCCCACGGCCTCCTCATTCCCTCCCGCCGCTCGGCCGGCGTGACGGGCGGGGCCTGGAAGACCTCCGCGGGCACCCTCGCCACCATGCGCGTGGCCCGCGCGGCCAACCTGACGGCGGCCCTGCGGGAGTACCGCGAGGCCGGCCTGTTCGTGATCGGCCTCGACGGCGCCGGCGACGCTGACCTCGAGGACGTCGAGCTACTGTCCGAGCCGCTCGTGGTGGTCGTGGGCTCCGAGGGCAAGGGCCTTTCGCGGCTGGTCCGGGAGCAGTGCGACGTGGTGACCCGCATTCCGATGCAGGCGGCTGCCGAGTCCCTCAACGCGGGGGTGGCGGCCGGGGTGGCGCTGTACGAAGTCGCTCGTCACAGGCGTCGCTAGCGTCTACACTGGTAGGCCGTGCCGACGTAGCTCAATCGGCAGAGCATCTGTCTTGTAAACAGAAGGTCAGGGGTTCGATTCCCCTCGTCGGCTCGCAGCTCAAAGGCCCCTTCCGATCCTTGGAAGGGGCCTTTTTGATCTCCGTACAGCAGCGCCGAACAGCAACCGTTCCGCTCGTCACATGCCGAAGCCATCGTCGGGGAGTCCATGTGTCAGGGGAGCGCACTTGTGCTCGTTGATCGAGAGGCCAGCCTGTTCTAGGAGAGGTTCGGGCGCATGGTCAGAGCGGAACACCAAGTCGACCCCCGCGGGTGCGAAGCTCAAGCCTGTCGGGCGAGTCATTCGGGGCTGTATGCCAACGACAGCCTGCCTTGTTCAACGATGCCCTGATCTTCCTCAACGTCATGTGAGAGGGATAGGCGGTGAGCACGTTCGTTCCTGTCGCGGGAAGCGCCGTGCCGACCGTTCGCCTCGACAGCCCGGGACCTCGCCCAGCCAGGTCCGGAGCCGTTCTGGGCGGTCAACCGCTGGGGACAAGGGCCGCGTCTGGCAGGTCGAGGTGGTCGTGGAGTGCGGTGCGGCCGGCTGGGCTGAGCGTGATGATCCGGCTCGGGCCGCCCTCGGTCAGCCAGCCGGCGGCGACCATGTGGCCGTACAGCGCCGCGCCGAGGGCTCCGGCCAGATGAAGGCGCTGTTCCGTCCAGTCGAGGCAGGTGCGGATGTGCGGCTGCCAGCCGGGAGGCGGCGTGTCCTTCGCGATGCCGGTCTCGGCCAGCCAGGCGATGCCCCGCTCGGTGAGCCTGGGACCGTACTCCCAGGTCAGCAACTCGCGTGCGGTCATCCCGTCGGCGATCGCGACGGCCAGCGAACCGGCCAGGTGGTCGTAGCAGACCCGCGCGTGGTTCAGCGCGCGGCGGCGGTTGGCGTCGGCCAGCGAACGTACGGGCGCGGGGCGCCGGGGAGCGCGTGCGGCGAGGTTCTCGATCATTTCGGCGGTGTCGGCGCCGGCGAGCCGCAGGTAACGATGGCGGCCCCGGCGCTCCTCGGCCAGCAGCCCGCCGGCGACGAGCAGGTTGAGGTGTTCGGTGGCCGTCGAGATGGCCACTCCCGCGTAGCGCGCCAGCTCGGTGACCGTCCAGGCGTGGCCGTCCAGCAGGGCGAGGCAGAATGCCGCGCGGCTGCGATCGGCCAGCAACCCGGCCAGCGCGGCGACGTCGGGATGACCGTCGGGCATGTCACGGCTGCTCATCACCCCATCCTCGCAAAGCGACATTTCGGGATCGGCCGAAACGTCCGCCATCTACGGTTGCCGGCCATGACCACCGAAACGCATGACCGCACTGCCGAGACCGTGGGCGACCACGTGGTGATCGCCCCGAGCATTCTCTACTTCGGGACGCCAGTCGCCCTGCTGACCACCGAGAACGACGACGCTACCGTCAACCTCTCGCCGATGTCGTCCGCCTGGGCCTTGGGCCAGGTCGTGGTCCTCGGACTGATGAAGTCCGGGCAGACGGCGCACAACCTGACCGCGCGCCCCGATGTGGTGATCAATCTGCCGGCGCCGCACCAGTGGCAGGCCGTCGAGCGCCTGGCCCGCCTCACCGGCCGCAATCCGGTACCGATCGAGAAGCAGGAGCTCTACCGGTACGAGAGCGCCAAGTTCGAAGCGGCCGGGCTGCGTCCCGAGCCGTCAGACCTCGTCCGGCCGCCCCGTGTGGCGGGTTGCCCGCTGCAGCTGGAAGCCCGCGCCGAACGCGTCCGGCCCGATGCGACCGATCGGTTCCTCATCGTCGAGACGCGGGTGTTGCGGGTGCACGCCGCCCCCTCCATCGTCGTTCCCGGCACCGACCACGTGGATCCGGCCGCGTGGAGTCCGTTGATCTTCAATTTCCGGCACTACCACGGCCTCGGTCCCGAGCTGGGTCACAGCTTCCGTTCGGAGACGGCCCGGCGACGGGTGTCTGGATAGAGTTCGCTGATACGTGGAGGCTGGCGGCGTCGGCCATTCCCTGCTCGAAACTTTGCCGTCCTCCCATGTGATCAGCGCCGCCCATGGACCCCGCCAGCCCGTTCGCGTGCCTGCTGATCGGCCAGCCGACCTTGCGCCGCAAGATCGAGCTCGGCGTGTTGGCCGCGCTCGATCAGCGCATCGCCGTCCGCGACCACATGAACGGCATGACCAGCCAGGAGACCATCGACTACCTACGTCACCACCTCGCCCTGGCCGGCCGCACCGAACCGCTGTTCACCGACGACGCGGCCGCGCTGATCCACACCGCCAGCCGCGGCTACCCCCGCGCGATCAACAACCTGGCCATCCAGGCTCTACTGGCGACCTTCATCGCCGACAAGACCATTGTCGACGAATCGGCCGCCCGCGCTGCTGTCAATGAAGTCATCGCCACAGAGTGACACCGTGCTGCCCCGAAGAAGATCGTCCACTATCCCCCGCTTCGGATCACATGAGCACAATGTTCACATGATTGGTCCCTCAAGAGGACCAATTGTCATGTATTGGCTCTGTCATCAGGCCACTATGAGGACAAGGATCGTGGCATGACGACACAACACGAAGATCTTGCTGCGGTCTCGGTGCCTGAGGCCATCGCCGCGCTCCCAGGGCCCTTCCAGCAGCACAATCTGGCGATGGTGAACGACACCACCGTTGTTCGCCTGGCTCGATTGGAGGGCGAGTTCCCCTGGCATTACCACGATGAGGACGAGCTCTTCTTGTGCTGGGACGGCAGCTTCGAGATCCAGTTGGAGGGGCAAGACCCGGTGGTGCTGAAGGCAGGCGAACTGTTCGTCGTTCCCAGGGGAATGCGACACCGTCCCGTTGCCGACAAGACCGCTCATGTCCTGCTCATCGAGCACCCAGACACCAAGCAGTACGGGAACTGACGCAACGCGCCCCAAGGCCCGGTCTGATCCAGCCCACCCTCAAGGCCCTTCGAGGTTTAAGGACGTCTTCTAGCCGCGCCCGCAGAGGCCGACGACAACCCAACCCCGACGGGCATGATGCACATCAGGCTGTCAGTCTGCACACCAAAACCGGCGACGGACGCTGCCACGCCTGCTCATGACGGCACCCCCGCCCGCTGGCCGCAGTCATTGCAGCGATTCGGGCCGGTGGTCATGCGGTGTCGCCGGTGGGCAGGGTGCGCGGCGACCTGATCCGTCGGTCCTTGCCATCGGATGAGATGGCTGATCGAGTACGCCCCATGTGCGGCGGTCACGTTGGCCTGCGTATCTGCCGCCAGTTGAAGGACTACGCCAGCCGGGACGCGTCATGATGCGAGATTCGCCGGCCTACTGGTGAGCACATGGTCGGCGAAGCACACGATGGCGAGTTGTCGCTCGTGGAGGGCGCCGGCCTCCCAGATCCGGCGTTCGAGCCGAACGCCCTGCTCGTTCAGGCAAGCTGATGAAAGAGCCACTCGTCGCCCCGGTCGGCGCAGTCGAGCAGGGCATCCCGATAACCAGGCAGCTGCTGTTCCAGCGCGAGCTCAACCGGCCGCCGTTCTGGAGGCGGCGGTTCATCCTCACCCCAGATGATCACCATGTCGAGGTCTGAGGTAGTGGTGAATCCGGTGAACACGGATCCTTGGCCGTAGGCGAAGTCCATCGTCCCGCAACGTGCGAAGGCCCTCACTACGCCTCGCGCCACCTGCTCGGCCGCGTGACCCGTAGATCCCTGCACGGGAGTATCCAAGCACGAGAGGGGGCATTGATCACGCAGCTCAGCTCAACCGGCCACTCAGCAAGGTCGGCGCCACTCGAAAGATCCAAAGGGATGATGCGCTCGCTGTGCTGTACAGCGGGACGTACAGCACTGCCGTCATACTCGACCGCATGTCACCGCCTCACGATCACCCCTTGAGCAGGGCGGGATCCCGCTGGCGAGTTGGCTCCCCTGCCCTTGTAAACAGAAGGTCAGGGGTTCGATTCCCCTCGTCGGCTCTGGAACTGAAAGGCCTCTGACAGGCATTACGCCGTCAGGGGCCTTCTGCTTTCCGATCTTCAACCGGGGTCTTCGGCGCCTCCGGGAGCCACCGGGGTCTGTCTCCCCAGGAGAGCGCTGGAGATGGCTTCGGTCGCGGTCCGGCGGTCGCCCTCCAGCGGTGCCCGTAGATGGCCTTGGTGATCGCAATGCTGGCGTGCCCGAGGACTTCGGAAACCGTCGTAGACGAGGGCTGCGTGCGCCCGGCCTGCCCGGACCCGGCGTTCCTTATCGGCCCGGTTCTGCGCCGCGGACCGGCCCTGCCCGACGCCCCCGGCGTGAAAAGACATGCACCAGCAGCCGCCCCACACTCCGTTGTGGCGTTCAACCAGCCGCGCGAAGTCGGGCCAGGTGGTCTCGTTCAAGGGCTGTACCCGCAAGCTCGTCATGCAACGGACCTCAGGAACGCCAGCGTGCGGGAAAGCAGCAGTGCGGCGGCGTCCGGGTCGTAGGACGGCAGCGTGCGATCGGCGAAGTAGTGCTGGTCGCCGGGGTAGAGGAACAACTCGCCCTGCCCGGCCGACATGACTACCTCCCGGGCGAAACCGAGGTCGCCCTCGCCGACGAAGACGGGATCGGCGTCCATGCCATGCACCTGGACCGGCACGCCGTCCGGCCAGGCGTCGCCGAACTCCGAGAGTGGCACACAGGCGTAGTACAGCAGCGCGCCCTGCGCGCCCGGCCGGGTCTGAGCCAGCTTCTGCGCGCAGAGCACGCCGACCGAGAAGCCGGCATAGACCAGTGCGGCGGGCAGGTGCTCGACCGCTCGGGTGCCGCGCTCGATCACCGCACCGAAGCCGACCTTCTGGGCGTAACCCATCCCCTCCTCGATGCTGGCGAACCTGTGGCCCTCGAAGAGGTCCGGCGTGTGGACGGTGTGCCCGGCCTGGCGCAGTTCGTCGGCGAACTCGGTGACGCCTTTCGTTAGCCCCAGCATGTGATGGAACAGAACAATGTCGGCCATATCTCCCCCGGCGTCACCTGGCAACACGAATGAACCGGAAATGTAGTATATTCGGGTGTCTTCGATCAATACCGGCTTTCCCGATTACGACCTCGAGGAACGCAAGGTCGTCACCGCGCCTCACGAGCTGCGTGCCATCGCCGACCCGTTCCGGGGCATCCTCCTCGACCTGCTCCTCGAGCGAGCCGCCACGGTCAGCGAACTCGCCCAGGCTGTCGGCCGCCCGAAGAGCACCGTCGCCCACCACGTCAAAGTGCTCCTCGATGCCGGATTCCTGCGGGTAGTGCGCACCCGCCGAGTGCGCGCGATCGAGGAGAGCTTCTACGGGCGCACCGCACGCAACATCTACGTCGGCAAGGTACGCCCCGAGGACGTGACCCCACCACCCTGGCCGAACGAACTCGCGGACGCCGCCGAGGAGTCCATGCCCGCATACCTCGCCGATCGGATGCGGGCGCTGCGCCACCACGTCAGCATTTCCGAGCGGCAGGCCGCAGAGTTCTGGGAACGTGTCATCGCCCTGCTCAACGAGTTCGACCAGCTACCCCGCGAGGGAGACATACCCTACTCGTTCGTCGTCAGCCTCTACCCGGCCGAGCATCCCACCCTGCCGCCCGCCGCACCGTGAACGGCACCTCTCCGCGGCGTGCCCGACCGTCCGTTCACCCGATCGTGGCCATCGAGTGGAGGTCGGCGTCGATCATGTCGATCAGGAGGACAACCGGTGAGCAGCCCGCACAGGCGGTCGGGGTCGGCGGCGACGCCGGCCCCGCGGCGACAACCGGTAGTGGATCTCCGGGCCGGGCCCTCGTCGAGTTGATCAACCAGTGCGCTCAAGAAGAGACTGACCCGGAGCGGCATCCGACGGCCCGGCAAACGCCCGGAACCCTCGGTTTCCCGGCCTGGAGGTGTGTCTTCAGTCCTGCAGAATCGTGAGCTCCCCTTCGCCGACGGGCTCCTCGAAACCGGCAAGGTACCTGTTGAGAAGATCCTCGGACACGGTCACAGAGTTGGCCCCGTGCAGCTTGTTGCGAACGGCGAGCCGCTGACGCAGCGTCTCAGGGCTCGCCTTGAGATAGATCAGCTCCCACTGACATCCATGGCTCTCGATCAGGGCCTTGTAGTGGTCGCGAGTCGCCCGGCGCCAGAAACTGTAGTCCAAGACCACCGGTCGGCCGGCTTCCATCAGGTCCACGAGCCGCCTCTTCAAGGTTTCCTCGGCAGCCGCCTTGTGGTTCTCGTACTCTGCCGGGTCGAACTCGGCGCCGTCACGCCCGAATTGCGCCCAGATCGCTTCATCGATCGACAGCCGGACATAGCCGCGCCGCACTGCACGAGCACCTCGACACACAGGGACCGCTGCCGGTGGAGCGCGCCGCACAGCTCGCCGCGGGGCTGCTGGCAGCCCTCGGCGCGGCGCACCAGGCGGGCATCGTGCACCGCGACATCAAGCCGGCCAACGTCATGCTCTCCACGGATGGCAGGGTGCTGCTCACCGACTTCGGGATCGCGGTCCACACCACCGACACCACCCTGACGACCACAGGGATGCTCATCGGCTCACCCGAGTACATGGCCCCCGAACGGTTACGCGGCACCGACGGGCTCCCCGCCAGCGACCTGTTCTCCCTCGGCGCGACCCTCTACCAGGCCGTCGAGGGCGTCTCACCGTTCCGCCGCGACACCCAGCCGGCAGCGCTGACCGCGGTCCTGCTGGAAGAGCCCCCGCCGCCACGACGGGCGGGCCGGCTCGCGCCGCTCATCACCCGGCTACTCGACAAAGACCCGCACAACAGGCCGACTGTCGAGCAGGCGCCGACCATGCTCGGTGAGCAGCAACCGGGCCGGGACCGCACCAAGATCCTCCCACCTGGGGAGGTCCCCGTGCAGGTGTGGCAGCGCAAAGGCGTCGCGGTGATGATGGCGATCATCTTCGCGCTCGGTGTCCTCGGCCTCACGAACTCCCTCGGTATCTTCGGCCTCACCGACGTCGGCGACCCCTGGAGGTACATCAGGCACATAGTGGTGGAACACCAGACCTGGGGCGTTGACGATGCCTGGAGCGTTGCCCTGGCAGTCGTCCTCATCGCCGACATCGGTCTGGCCGGCTTGTTGTGCGCCCAGGTCGCCCGGTTCTTGGCGCCGGTCGCGGGTAAGACCGTTGCCATCATCGGGGGTGCCGTCGGGTTCCTCGCCGGTGTCGGCGCCGTGTTTTTCGCTTTTGACGGCATCGCCGTTCTTCTGGCGATCATGGACACCAAGCGTGGCGACAGAATCTGGGTGATCCCGTTGATCGTGATCACTCTCGTCATGTTCCTCATGGGGGGCTGGGCCTGGGAGTCGAGGAAGACCTGGCACCTATGGGAATTCCAGAAGGGGGGATCACCCTCGTCATAGGGCCACCCGGCGTGAAGCCGATGATCGCCCGCCGAGGTTCTGGGCATGGCTCCGGCCTGGGCGTCCACCGCTGGGTGATCGAGCAGACCATCGCACTGCTGCACTGGTTCGGTCGTCTGCGTATCCGCTGGGAGATCCGCGATGACATCCACGAGGCCTTCATGGCCCTCGGCGCCGCCATCATCTGCTGGCGGCGCCTCGCCCGCTGATCATTGTGTTGGAGGTCCTTAGTCGTGAGGACCGGACCGGGATCGATATTCGGTGGTCTGCCCGCCCCCTGAGGACGCAAGATGAGGCGCATGACTTTGGCCACCCCCATACTGCACACCGCTCGCCTGCGACTGCGCCCCTTTGCCGACGCCGACGCGGACGCCCTCTTCGCGCTGCACAGCAGCACCTACGTGATGCGCTACTGGGACTCCCCGCCGTGGACCGAACGGGCCCGCGCCGAGCGCTTCATCATGATGTGCCGGAAGATGGCGGACGAAGGCACCGGGGCGCGGGTGGCCATCGACCGTGTTTCTGACGGGGCCTTCGTCGGCTGGTGCTGTCTGACCGGATGGAACCCGGACTACCGCAGTGCGTCACTGGGCTACTGCCTCGATGAGGCGATGTGGGGCCACGGCTTCGCGACGGAGGCCGCGCACGCGTTGCTGCGGTGGGCATTCGACACGCTGGACCTGAATCGTGTTCAGGCCGAGGCCGATACGCGCAACGTGGCATCTGCCCGGGTTCTGGAGAAGATCGGATTCGTACGTGAAGGGACGTTGCGGGAAGACTGCATCGTAAACGGCGACGTGTCCGACTCGTGGGTGTTCGGGTTGCTCAGGCGAGAGTGGCAGCCGTCGGCCGTGCCGATTCCAGCCTGCTGAAAGCTCCGAACCACCCGAGCAATGGGTGGAGCGCTCCTCGAAGCGAGGAGCTTCGTCGTTCCCGTCCCGGCTGCCCGATCCGTGGCAGCTACCGGGAGAGGGGAGAGGAAGGGGCGAGGCGGTCGCTGACCCAGCGCCGGCGTTCCGCCGAAAGGCGGCGAGCAGCCATAGCCCTATCCAGAAGATCTGGATCGAACCCATGCGCCGCCATGTGGTCGAGAAGAGGTTCATATCGATCCAACCGATCACGCAAGAGCTCTGTGGCCAACCGCAGTTCCAGGCGCACTACAGGAACACGATGCGAGCCACACGTGACCAAGACGAAGTGCTGCCACGGGCCACGGCCAATGCACTCCATCCCGTCGGAGTCGGACTCCTGCTCAACCGTGCTGATCTCTAAATGGACCCCGTTCACCTCGTACCTAGCGAAATACTGCGAACTCTCGGGGAGCCAAGATGCCGCATACAGACAGGGAAAGGACGAGAGAGCGGCAGCGAACGTGTCCACGTCCTCCCGCCGAGCCACCAAGAGGTCAACGTCTCCGACAGGAAGACGAACACCTTGCAGCAGAGCGGCACCTGTGCCACCTACGCGGTACGTCGGGTCGGCCCCCACAGCCTTCAGGGCGGTGAGCGTCGTCTCCAACGCCGACGTTACGTCCTCTAGCTGCAGAAATGCCCCACTGTCTCCCATGGCGATCAGCGTACTCATCATGAGCCTCCAAGGTCAGGGCTCTGGTTGTCGGGCCATCAGCAAGAGCTACGACCTGCGCTGCCCCATGAACCCGCAGGTCGTGGATTGGGCAGGGGTCCCAGGTCCGAGGTGGTACGGCCGGAAGCTGTCGCGGAAGCATGTCAGACAGGACTAAACGCCCACTTAAGACACGGAACAACTTCCCCGGCCAGTTCCTCCACCCCAATAACTTCCGACAACTTCACTCCCCCCGGTAACCTTGCGGGATTCTTTGAGTCCGGTGGAGAGTCGTCGTGGGCCCCGATGTTCGTCATGCCGATCAGTGCGCTCGGGTTGATCTTCGATCTCTTCCTGACCGGATGGAAGTACCTGATCCGTGGTGTGACCACCCCGGGACGGAAGCAGGTCCTGCACCCCCCAACCCCCAGGAGGTAGAGCCGTGGGCTCTGGCAAGAAGATGTGGACGGCAGTCTTACTGGCCACTGCCGTGCTGCCGATCACCGCGGCGTGCGGCGGCGAAGGCGCCAGTGGCGAGATCAAGTTGCGCTTCTCCTACTGGGGCAGCGCCGCTCGGCAGCAGATGACCCAAGAGGTGATCAAGAGGTTCGAGGCGAAGAACCCGAACATCGACATCGAGGAAGAGTTCACCGACTTCGGCAGCTACTACGAGACGCTGGCCACGAAGGTCGCGGGCGGCGAAGCGCCTGACGTCATCACCCTCGAGATCCGCGGACTGCGCGAGTACGCCGACCGCGGCACGCTGACCGATCTGGCCAGCAAGGTCAACACCGCCGACATCGACGGCAAGGTGCTGGCCACCGGTGCCGTCGACGGCAAGCAGTACGCCATCCCCACCGGCGTCAACGCCTGGTCCCTGGTCGTGGACCCGAAGGCGATCAAGGACGCGGGGCAGCAACTACCCGACGACACCGCGTGGACCTGGGAACAATACGTCGACTTAGCGGCGAAGATCACCGCAAGGACCGGTGGCAAGGTCTACGGCACGCAGCAGAGCTTCAACCCGGCTTTCCTGCAGATCTTCGCCGCTCAGCGGGGTGAGTCCTTCTACAAGGGCAACAAGATCGGCATCTCGCCCAGCACGCTCAAGGCGTGGTGGGCCGTCCACCGGAAACTGATCAACACCAAGGGCTCTCCTGACGCCGCCAAGAGCGTCGAGCTCGGGGCACTGGGCGAGGACCGGTCGCTGTTCGCCACCGGCACCGGCGCGATGGGCATGTGGTGGAGCAACCAGCTCGGCGCCATCGCCAAGAAGTCGGGCAAGAACGTGGACCTGCTCCGGATGCCGAAGCTGCCGGGCGCCGCCACCGGCGGCATGTTCCTGCAGCCCGCGATGTTCTACACCGCCTCGTCGAAATCCGCGCACGCGGCGGAGGCCGCCAAGTTCATCGACTTCATGATCAACGACCCGGAGGCGGGCCAGGTCATCCTCAGCGACCGCGGCCTGCCGGCCAGCTCCAAGGTGCTGGCGGCGGTCAGGGACAAGCTTCCTGAGTCCGACAAGAAGACGTTGGCCTTCCTCGACGAGATCAAGGGCGAGCTCACGGACGCGCCCGCCGCCCCGCCGAAGCACGCGAGCGCCATCGAGACCATCCTCAAGCGGTATACGAACGAGGTTTTGTTCCTCCGGATGTCCCCTGACGATGCCGCGCAGAAGCTCATCACGGAGGCCAACGCCCTCATCGCAGGCTGATAAAGCGACATGTCGCACGCGTTCGTCGGGGTCGGGCACCGCGCGTAAACGTACGTCGACGTGCTGCTTGGGGAACGGCGCCCATCAGGGGGTGTGCTGGTCATGCGCACCCCCGGAATGCCCTCAATCACCCGGTCGGGTCAGGCGACCATGAGCGCCTGACCAACGCGGCGAGCCTGAGCGGTCAACGCATTAGTCTGATTCCGGGACGACTCGGATGGAGGCGTGGACGCAGATGAGCCAGACCGATCCGCACATCCACGTCGAGCAGAAGGTGGTGCAGGCCGGGGCCGCCGTCCGCAACGCGATCGTGTCGACGTTGGGCTTCGTGCCCGACGCGCCGAGTGTCGTCACCACCGGTTGCGGACTCCAGGTGCCCTATGCGATGACCTCTCCTCGTCCGGAAAGCGTCACCTGCCTCGCCTGCCGGGAACACGCTCACCAGGAGCACCTGCGCTTCGCCGACCAGGTCGAGCGGTGGAGCCGGATACCTGGCATGCCCTTCACCGGCGAGCAGGCGGCCGAGGCCGCGCAATGGGCCCGGGATCTCGCGAAGAGGTTCTCCAGATAGTGCGGTGACCATGCCTTCGGCCTGGTTGCGTCCTGGCCGCGGAACGGTCGCTGATCGTCGCCGCGGCTGAGCCGGGATCCCCGTCCGAGGTGCTCGTGCACGGCGCCCCTGAGCCGCCGGAGTCAGGGTTGGTCCGGTGCGCGCGGGACGAGCAGGCCCCGGTTGAACGCCTCGGTGACGGCGGCGGCGCGGTCGCCGACGCCGAGCTTGCAGGTACCCAGCCTTGATCTTGTACCGGCGGGTGGTCGCATCGCACCGGTCGGCCCACGCCCACCAGGGCGGCCCATGCGGCGTGAGGCTGCTGCTGTACGTGGGGGCGCTCGACTATGGTCGCGCCATGCAGATCCCCGAGCTTGCAGGCGATATCGGTCCTCTTCTCCATCGACCCCGCGGCGGGTGAGGCGTATATCAGCCTTTACGCGGACGGGGAGGAGATCACGTACATCAGGCGGCTGCGGCGTCTCGGGAGGCTGTCGGTTGAGCGCGGGCGATCCGGCTACGAAGGGCTGAAGCTGTGGTTCTCGGAGGACTACAAGGAGCCGGTTGTGCTCCAGACAAAGCCCACGATCCGGCTCTCATGGGACGTGAAGCCCCTCGGTGAGTGGTAGCCATCGGCTGCTTACCGCCATGGGCAAGGTGAATGGGATGGGGAATCGATGGGGCAGGATAGGCCCATGGTCTCAATGGTGCAGAATGTGGCGATCGACTGTGTGGATGCCTATGAGCTCGCCCGGTTCTGGAGCGAGGTGACCGGCTGTCCCATGCATCCCGAGGACCGGCCTGGGGATGAGGAGACGCAGGTCCTGCTGCCGCAGGGGCCACTGCTGCACTTCAACCAAGTGCCGGAGCCCAAGACGGTCAAGAACCGGCTCCATCTCTGCCTGCGACCGGAGACCTCGCGCGAGGCGGAAATCGACCGCCTGCTGGGTCTCGGCGCCACCTTCGTCGCCGACCGGCGCAACTCCGATGGCACGGGCTGGGCCGTTCTCGCTGACCCCGAGGGCAACGAGTTCTGTGTCCTCCGCAGCGAGTCCGAGCGGGCCGCGACGACCCCCTGAGGCGCTGTTTCTGGCAGCCGGTCACGGTCGCCTGGGGCAACGAGTCCTTGCGGGGCGCAGGGCGTGCCGACGACCACCGAACCAGCTGGACTGTTGTTCGCGGCCCCTGCGAAGAACACCTTCCGCCGAACGGAAAACGCTTCAGGCAGGGGTCACCCGGGTCCTGAGGTGATCATCGCGTGCGCGGGCGAGGTGGTCTCATGGGAGGCCGCAGGTGAGGTCGTGTTCCAGCGTGCGGGCGTAGGACTCGACGCCGGCCACGATGTCGATCATGTCGGGGTCGAGCAGCCACTGGGTCTGCAGGCCGTCGAGGACGGCGATGATCTCTGCCGCCTTGGCCATGGGGTCGGTGTTCGCGCGGGTGAGGCCGGCGGCCTGCGCGGAGCGGTGGCGAGAACGTCGCCAACGCCGAAGCCATCGGTAACCTGGTGACGCAGGTACGGCAGGAGCACGGCGGCGGGAAGGTCAGCCTCGTCGGACACAGCATGGGAGGGCTGTCGGCGCGGCACTACCTGAAGTTCCTCGGCGGCGCCGATGCGACGCTGAGCTATGTCTCGATGGGCACCGGGCAGCTCGGCTACTGGCCCGCTTGCCTCCTGCCGGCGAACCAGGGCGGGCAGATGTGCCCCACCAGCACCTTTCTGAGCCACCTCAACAGCGGCGACCCGACACCCGGCCCGGTCCGTTACACGCTGCTGGCGAGTTCGCTCGACGAGACGCGTGACGACGTCATCGGCGGCGTGTGGTGCACGGCCGAGTTCCCAGCGGTGGCGCATGCCGACGAGCCGAAGTCGCAGGTGTTCGTCGACGGGGTCATCAGCGCTCTGGACGGTCGATGCCCGTCCTGACCTCCGGCGGGGCCGGTTGTGAGTTGGTCCAGAACAGGGGACGGGCGGTGGTCAGGAGGGTGCTGATCAGCGGGTTCTGCTGGGCGGCTTCGTCCAGGGCGGCCGGCAGAATCCGCGCATAGGTGCTCCGCGCCTCGTGGTGGCGGGCGCGGCCGGCATCGGTGATGACGGTGTAGACGCCCCGCTTGTCGTCGGGGCACAGGTCGCGGTACGTGAATCCGGCGGCGTTCAGCCGGCTGACCAGGCGGGTCACCGAGCTCTGGTTGAGCCCGAGGCGGCTTGCCAGGTCCTGCATGCGAAGTTCGCCGTCGTCGGCGCCGGCCAGGAGGTCGAGGGCGCGGTACTCGGACAGGCCAAGGCCGTGCTGGCGCTGGAGGGCGGTGCCGAGGCGGTGCTCGACGTGCGCGTACAGGGTCAGCAGCTGGCTCCACATGAGCGCATCCCCGGTGTCGCTGTTCGGGGCGATCTGCGCGGCTGACGACATCACGTGGTCTCCTTCGCCGGACGATTCAGACTGATTGACACAAGCTTACTTGTACATGCATATTCTTTCGAGTCCAAAAGAACTTGCATATACATACAAATAGGGAGCTGCTTCAATGGCCTGGATTTATCTGCTGATCGCCTCGGTCTTCGAGGTGGTGTTCGCCCTGGCCACCAACGCCACCAACGGCTTCACCGAGCTCGGCCCGTCCCTCCTCACCGCCGGGGCCGCCGCCGGCGGCATCTTCTTCCTCAGTCAGGCACTGAAAACGCTGGACGTGGGCGTCGGCTACACCGTGTGGACAGGCATCGGCTCGGTCGGCACGGTGGTGCTCGGCACCGTGATCTTCCACGAGTCGATGAACATCTGGAAGGCGCTCGCCTTCGTCCTGATCATCGGCGGCGTTCTGGGGCTCAAGCTCGCCGACAAGCTCACCAAGAAGCAGCCCGTCGCCGGCTGACCGGCCCAACACCCATTCCGAAGAAGGAGCACACCGTCATGGCCTGGTTCTATCTGTCGCTCGCCATCGTCTTCGAGATCGCCTTCGCGCTCGGCACCAACGCCACCCAGGGCTTCACGAAGCTGTGGCCCTCGGTCTTCACTCTGCTGGCCGCAAGCGGCGGCATCTTCACTCTCAGCCTGGCACTGAAGACGCTGGACGTGGGCGTCGGCTACACCATCTGGACCGGCCTGGGCTCCATCGGCACCGTCATCCTGGGCGCGCTGATCTACAAGGAGAGGATCACCCTGCCCAAGGTGCTGTCTTTCGCCGCCATCATCCTCGGCGCCATCACCCTCAAGCTGGCCGCCGGGGTCTGACCACGGTCGCGTGCTTCAGCGAGTCATCTGAGCGCTCGGGGAGGGACGATGCCGCTGACGGTGGTCCCCCCGCCGGGCACGCCGTTGACCGTGAGGTCCCCGCCCATTTCGGCAAAGTACGCCTTCATCGCGCTCAGCCCTCGACCGGTCGTCCCAGGGGAGAAGCCGCACCCGTCATCGCTCACCGTCAGCCGCAGGCCGCTCTTTCCCAGCGTGAGGGCGATCGAGACGGTACGGGCGCGACTGTGCCTCTCGACGTTGGCCAGCGCCTCGCGCACCGCCGCGTACACGTTACGGGCGACGGCATCGGGAATGTCGCCCTTGGGCAGGGCCCACACCTCCACGGCGATGCCCGTACTCGCTGACAACTCCGCCAATCGGCGCTCTAGCGTTTGCTGAAGGGTCTTGGCTTCCAACAGGCGAAGGTCGTCGTGCAACTGCTTTCTCCCCGCTTCCCCGCGGGCGTCTCGCTGCCCGCAGTCCGACTGGAGGTGAGCATGTCAGGCCGTGCCGTCAATCTGGTTACAAGTCGCTATCCTGCCCCTGGCGTCCCTTATGTACGGCCACTCGACGACATGCCCAGGGGGCTCCAGCGTAGCCCCGGGACGAGTTCCCTTTCCTGTTCTTTGCCGTACTCTAGGCGCTGTATTGAAACGGCCGGGGAAGTGCGGTCCGAAATTCCGGCAGCGGCATGAATGTCTGGAGCGAGGGATCGCGTCGGCCCTGGGGTGTAATACCGTGTTTCGCGGGTGGTGTGGATAATCGCGAATATGCGGCGATGCGGCGGTAACAATGCTTTGCCGCCGGCTGGGACATTCCGGCTGGTGCCGCGATTAATCTGAGTGATGTCCAGCGCCGCATCGGCGTATCCCGAGACCCGGAACCGACTCTCGTCATCCCCGTGAACCGGGGTTGGGTCCTCACTCAGGGAGTGATCTCTGATGCTCAAGCGTTTGCTCCTCGGCGTCGCGCTGGCGGCGTCCACGCTCTTCGTCACCGGGACCGTCACCGGCACCGCGCAGGCCTCCAGCCCTGACGTCTGCGCGCCGGCCCAGCGCCTCACCACCACGGCCCAGGACTGCAAGTGGAGAGATGATGACTGCTATTACTGCTACACCTACCGGACCGCAACCTGGGAGCGCCAGTATTGCCGGTAGCCGCATCGGTTAGTCCCGACGGACGACCGCAGCCCCGCGAAGCGCTGTAATCGCGGGGCTGCCCGCGGGCGCGCTCTGGTGTCAAAGGTCGGCGGCTATGATTCTTTCGATGTTCCGTTCGGCCAGCGCGGTGATGGTGACGAACGGGTTTACCGAGGTGTTGCCGGGGATCAGCGCGCCGTCGATGACGTACAGACCGGGATAGGCGGTCAGGCGGCCGTAATTGTCGGTGGCCTTGTTCAGCACCGCGCCGCCGAGCGGGTGATAGGTGAGGTGGTCGCCCCAGATCTTGTAGACGCCGAATAAGTCGGTACGGTAGATCGTCCCCTCCTTCGCGTTGATTTTGTCGAAGATGGTCCTGGCCATGTCGATGGACGGTTGTTTCCAGGACGTCTGCCAGCTCAGATCCACCTTGCCGGTGGCGGCGTTCCAGGAGAACTGGGCGCGGTTCGGGTTGTTGGTTATCGACAGATAGAACGAGGCGTAGGTCTCGATCCCGGTGGGCAGCGGGGCGACTTCGGCGAAGGCGCCGCCCGCGGTCCAGTTGTCGATGCCGGAGCACGGGATGGCCGACTGGAGTGCGCCGGTCGGGTCCCACATGTGGTTGGCGCGGCCGCACATGACGTTGCCGTTGTCGCCCCAGCCCTTGCCGATCTCGTTGTTCAGGCTGGGGAGCGCGCCGGTGGCCTTCAGCTTGACCAGCAGCTTGCTGGTGCCCACGCTGCCGGCGGCGAAGAACACGCGGTCCGCGGTCACGGTCTTGGTGGCCGTGGTGTCGCCACCGGTGTTCAGCTGGTCGATGACGACCGTGTAGCCGCCGCCGGTCGTCGGGCTTACCGAGGTGACCTTGTGCAGGGACGAGATGGTGACCCTGCCGGTGGCCTTGGCCTGGGCGAGATACGTTTTCTGCAGCGATTTCTTGCCGTGGTTGTTGCCGTAGAGGATTTCGCCGGCCAGCGCGGACTTGGTGACCGTTCCCGCGGCTTCCTGCTTCATGTAGTCCCAGTCGTACACGTCGGGCACGAAGACGAACGGGAAGCCGGAGCGCTGGGCGTGCTTGCGGCCGACGCGGGCGTATTGGTAGCAGTCGGTGGTGTCGAACCAGGCCGGGTCCACGGTGGCGGTGCCGAGGGCGGCGTTCGCGCGGGGGTAGTACGTGTCGTACATTTCCGCGGGGTTCACGGACGGGAGGACGGCGGCGAAATTGGCGCGTTTCGGGGTGACCGCCATGCCGCCGTTCACCAGCGAGCCGCCGCCGACGCCGCGGCCCTGGTAGACCGTGATGCCGCTGAAGTCCTCCGCGTCCAGGATCCCGGTGTAGCGGGGGATGTCCCGGTCGATGGGGAAGCCGAGGAAGTAGTTGAGCGGGGCCTTCGTCCTCGTACGGAGCCAGTAGGAGCGGTAGTCGGGCGTGCGCGTGTTGCAGAAGATCTTGCCGTCGGAGCCGGGGGTGTCCCAGGCCATGCCCATCTCGACCATGTGCACGTCGACGCCCGCCTGGGCCAGCCGCAGGGCGGCGACGGAGCCGCCGTACCCGGTGCCGATCACCAGCACCGGGACGTGGGCCCCGTTCGCGATCGGGCCCGCCGCGGCGGCGGGCTCGCCGAGGGCCACCACCCCCAGGACGGAACCGGCTCCGGCGAGGAATCCGCGGCGAGAGATGCCGCCCGAGGGGTTGCTGCTCATGTGGTCCTCACTTCCTGGGCTGAGGTGTGGGTGAGGAGCCGCCGGTCAGCGTGCAGGCGGTGTCGAGGCCCAGCACGTGGTTGAGGCGGCCGAAGGCCAGCCATGAGCCGAGGCACATGCTCAGCTCCACGATCTCGAGCTGGCTGTAATGCGCGGTCATCCGCGCCCAGAACTCGTCGTCCAGTCCGTGGTGGTCGAGGGCGTAGCGCTCGGCGTACTCGGCGGCCAGCCGGGTGCGCTCGTCGAACGCGTCGGTGGTGCGCCACCGCGTCACCGCCTCCGCGAACTCCTCCTCGACCTTCTCCCCGTCGCGTTCCGTGCGCCAGTCGAGGCAGAAGGTGCACCCGTTGATCTGGGCGATGCGCAGCCGAGCCGCCTCGAACTCGCGCAGCCCGAGCGTGCTGTGGGCGTACACCGACATCGAGAACTTCGAGGCGGCGACCCCGATGCCGGGCACCATCTCGCCCCAGACGTACGCGATCGGGT
Organism: Nonomuraea sp. NPDC049400; assembly: GCF_044466425.1. Lineage (NCBI taxonomy): Bacteria > Bacillati > Actinomycetota > Actinomycetes > Streptosporangiales > Streptosporangiaceae > Nonomuraea > Nonomuraea sp. NPDC049400. The sequence continues at coordinate 64,002 of NZ_JBITMP010000040.1, read as the reverse complement.
CCTTGCCCTGGGGGATGTCGATGTTCACGGCCGGTTCCCTCCGAGTCTGCCGGGGTGCAGCGGGACGTCGAGCGCGTCGTACAGTCCTGGCTCCACCTCGGCGAGCCAGTCGATGGCGCCCACCAGCCGGGCGACCGCGGTGGCGTTCCCGCCGGCGGAGCTGTTGCCGCCCTCGTCCGTGGCCTCGACCGTGACCTCGATGCGCGGGCTGCCCTCGATGATCACCCGGTGCGCGCCCACGCCGTTCGGGGGCGTCGGCCAGTCCGGCGCGCAGGAGGGGTGGATGCGGGTGACGTGCTCGATGACGATGCGGGGCGCGCCCCCGACGATGCCCTGCACCTCGAACCGCACCGCGCCCTGGGTCCCCGCCTCGAACTCGCCCACGGTGGCCTCGAGCGGGCGCCGGTCCCTGGTCTCGCGGATCTCGTCCAGCTCGACGCCGAGCGCCCTGGCCATCAGGCGTATCTGCCCGCCCCACACCATGGTGGGGACGGTCGGCGCGATCATGGGCGGCTCGTAGTCCATCGGCTGGCCCATGCCGACCAGGTACCGGACCGAGTCCGGCTGGTCGTACGTGGAGTAGTCGAAGATCTCCTGGCAGCGGATCGCGTCAATGGTGGTGCCGAGCCCGCTGATCAGCAGTGGCAGCACGTCGTTGCCCCAGCCGGGGTCGATCCCCGAGACGAACAGCGAGCCGCCGCCGTGCCCGATGGCGGCCAGCACCGGCTCGCGCAGCTCGGGCGGGGCGCCGCGCTGGTCGTAGAGCGCATACAGCGAGGGGGTGACGACTATGGTCCCCGCCCGGATCGCCCGGGTGACGTCAGCGAGCGCCTCGTCGGGGCGGAGGTCGCCGGAGGCCGCGTACACGACGGCCCGGGGGCTCGCGGCCAGCACCGCCTCGATGTCGTCGGTCGCCGCGACGCCGAGCTCGTGGCCGAGCCCGCCGAGCTCGCCGGCGTCCCGGCCGACCTTGCCGGGGTCGTGGACGAGTACGGCCCAGAGCGTCAGTCCCGGGTGGGCCGCGACGGCACGGATGGCCGCGCGGCCGACGTTGCCGGTGCCCCAGACGACCGTGGACATCATGGCCGGAGCGTAGCAAGCGCTTGGTTGACTGTATAGGGGTCACCCTCGTACGGCGCACAGCAGGCGGTTGTGCCCTGGTGCCCGGCTGTGCTCAAGTTGCTGCGTCGGCGCACACGACTTGCGCTTGCGCATCTGCTATATCGGTGTCGGCCACGAAGTTCACGGTCCATCCACTGCCGTCCGAGAATGGTTGGCTAAATGTGCCGTAGATGGGAGCGGCCGAGCCAAAGATCTTCCACCCGCCGCTCAGGGCCTTCTTGCCTGGCGAGCAAAATGCTTCTGCCCTGCAGATCTCACCACGATTGCAATGGACGGGCATTCCTGGTTTGGACTCCCAGCCAGAAATGCCACCGGGTCCCGCCGGTCCACGTGCTCCCGGCGGACCCTGTGGTCCGGTCGCGCCTTGTTTTCCCGGCGGGCCTTGAGTGCCGGTCGCGCCTTGTTTTCCGGGCGGTCCCTGTGGTCCCGCCGGTCCACGCGCTCCCGGCGGACCCTGTGGTCCGGTCGCGCCTCGTTTTCCAGGCGGTCCCTGTGGTCCGGCCGCGCCAGGGTCACCCTTCAGGCCTCGGGGGCCCTGTGAGCCGGCTGCGCCCTGTTTTCCCGGCGGGCCTTGTGGACCGGTCGCGCCTCGTTCCCCTGACGGACCCTGTGGCCCGGTCGCGCCCTGTTCTCCTCTCGGGCCTTGGAAACCGCGCGGGCCGGTTGCACCTCGTTCTCCCCGCAGCCCCCAAGGGCCAGTCGGACCTACGGGGCCCGGTGGACCAGGCGGACCTGAAAGGCAGCGACGGCAACGGTGGCGATGGCAACAATGTCTCCGGGAGGAACAGTTCCTCCCCCAGCAGCCTGCCTTTGCGCCGGCGAACGGTTTAGCCTCCTGCTCGACGGCGTTCGGTCGTTCTGTGGCGATACCTGCTTCACTGAAAGCGGGGGGCGATGAGAGCAGGACGGTGGCCGCGACTGTCGTCACGGCGGTGAAGGCCACGAAATGCGGGCAAGCGAATTTATCTCGCTTCTCTCTCTTGCGGGACACGCATATCACCTGCCCGCACCGTGAACGGGAAAAGCCGGTAAGCGGTTGACCGGATGGCAAACAGCCGTCAAAGAATGGTGACGCCGTATATATGTCAGAAAGCCGCTATTTAGGCGGGTGTCACCCTCGTACGGCGCACAGCAGGCGGTTGTTGCCCCGCTGCCAGAGCGTGCCGATCTCCGAGAAGCCGGCCTCCCTGAGTGCCTGGACGTGATCCGACAGGAGCCCGGACTCCGAGCCGTGGTGCGAGGCCCCGGCCGTGGTGCGCCGTTCCTCGTTGAGCTCGGCGAAGGCGGGGTCCGCCTCGACCGCGTCCCACCAGGCCCGCCAGCCCTCCGGCGGGTTCGCGCCGAACGTCCGCTCCGTCTCCCGGTCGTGAACGGCGTGCTCCAGGCGGGCGAGGGCCGGGGTGGCGTCGTCGGTGTCCATGTGGTCGCCGTTGAGCAGCAGCCCGCCAGGGCGCAGCACGGCCGCGACCTCTCCGTACACCGCCTTGAGGTCGGACGGGGAGATCCAGTGCAGCGCCGTCGTGCTGATCGCGGCGTCGGCGGGCCCGTCCAGCTTGAGCAGCTCCGTCCATCCTGTGGTGCGGAGGTCCGCGGAGACGAACGTGAGCTGCGGGTACGCGGCCCGCCCGAGCCCGAGCAGCAGGGGGTCGGCGTCCACCGAGATCACCTTCGCCTTCGGGAGGCGGTCGAGCAGCCGGGCGGACAGCGAGCCGGGGCCGCAGCCCAGGTCGATCACCACCGGATCCGGTCGTCCCAGCGCCTCGACGGCGTCGATCAGGGCGGTGAACCGCTCCTCGCGGTCCGGCAGGTAACCCTCCTGCTGGCGGTCCCAGCGCGCGATCCACCGCGATGCGGCATCGTGAGTGAGCACGAACGTCTCCTTGTGACTGTCATTTATGCTTTGGACAGTTACAAGCTAGAACATGAAGGTGTAACCGGTCAATTGGATTTCAACAGTCACACGGACGTGGTGGTCAGGGCGGCGGTGGCGCTCGTCAACGCCCTGACCCCAGGTGAGCAGCGGGGACGCGCCCATCCGGCGCCGGACAGGCCCGGCACCGCCGCCACCGAGGGCCTGCGTGCCGTCTATCCGGATCATCGAGAGGTCACCGAGCCTGAGGGCGCCGAGCTGGCCGAGGTGGCCGCCCGCCTGCGTGCGGTCTTCGCCGCGGTGGCCGACGGGGACATCGACACCGCGGCCACGCAGGTGAACGCCCTGCTGGAGGAGACCCACGCCAGGCCGATGCTCCAGCGGCACGACGGCGAGCCGTGGCACCTGCACTTCCACGGCCGCGGCGGCACCATGGCGGGCGACTGGGGGGCGAGCTGCGCCACCGGGCTCGCGATCGTGCTGGGCGGCGAGTTCAGCGACCGCCTGGGAGTCTGTACGGCGCCGCACTGCGACCGCGTCTACGTGGACGTGTCACGCAACGGCACCCGTAGGTTCTGCTCCACGGCCTGCCAGAACCGCGTCAAGACGGCGGCCTTCAGGGCGAGGGGCAAGGCTCAGTAAAGGCGCCAGGGGCAAGGCTCACTGAAGGCGGCGGATGGGAGAGCCGTCGAGGAAGGCGTCGATGTCCTCGACGGCCTCGCGGAAGAACGTGTGGTAGTTCAGCTCCGTCACGTACCCCAGGTGCGGCGTGGCCAGCACGTTGGGCAGCGTGCGCAGCTCGTGGCCGGCGGGCAGCGGCTCGGTCTCGAACACGTCCAGCCCGGCCCCCGCGATCCGCCCCGCCTTCAGTGCCGCCACCAGCGCCGCCTGGTCGACGATCGCCGCCCGCGAGGTGTTCACCAGGTACGCGCCCGGCCGCATCAACGACAGCTCCCGCTCCCCGATCAGGCCCCGCGTCCGGTCGCTCAGCACGAGGTGGACGGAGACGATGTCGGCCTCGGACAGCAGTGTCTCCATGTCCGGGGCGAGCCGCACGCCGAGGGCGTCCGTACGTTCCTGGGTCAGGTGCCGGCTCCACGCCACGACGTCCATGCCGAACGCCCGGCCGATCTCCGCCATCCGGGACCCGATCTTGCCGAGCCCCAGCAGCCCGAGCGTGCGGCCGTGCAGATCCGTGCCCAGGGTGCTCTGCCAGGGACCTCCTGTGCGCAGGGCCGTCGCCTCCGGCAGCAGGTGGCGGGCGAGGCCGAGGATCAGGGCCCAGGTCAGCTCGACCGGCGGGGTCGAGCTGCTGCCCGTGCCGCAGACCGTGACGCCGCGCGCCCGCGCCGCGTCCAGGTCGATGGAGGCGTTGCGCATGCCCGTGGTGATGAGCAGCCGGAGGTTGGGCAGCCGGTCGAGCACCTCTGCCGGGAACGGCGTGCGCTCCCGCATGGCGACCACGATCTCGTGGTCGTGGATGGCGGCCACGAGCTCGTCCTGGCCGGCGAAGTGGTCGCGGAAGCTCGTCGACCGCACTCTCGACCAGTCGGCCAGGCGGAGAGCCACTCCCTGATAGTCGTCAAGCACGGCGCAACGCAGCATGGTCGGTAATCCTACGAGGCGTTCGGAAAGCGCTCTTATCCGTCCCCCTGCTCCAGCTCCCCGGGTGCGTCCCGGGGAGCTGGAGCCCGCTTTTCTGCCTCTTCGTGCAGCGCCAGGATGAGAACCAGCTCCAGGTGGAGCTCCTCAAGATCGGGCGCCGCGAGACCGTCTGGCGCGCGCATGTTGGGCCTCCCTGGTTATAGGACGTCCCAGGCGCCTCAACGGTTCACGGATCAGGTCTCGGTCCTGAAACGTTCCCACGCGGACTGCCGCGTCATGCCGAGCGAGGCGCCGATGCGCTCCCAGCTGACTTCCCGGGTGCGCAGGTGCGCCACCCAGTCGCGCAGGTTGTCGTCCACCTGTGCTTGTACGGCGGCGATTTTCGGAAGGTGGTCGAGTATTTGCTCTTCGGTCATCGACTCCCACATCGGCAGCCGGGGCTCGGTGGAGGAGACGAGTCGTTCCTCTGCGAGGATTTCATTGCACAGCCCTATGCATTGGTCGCAAATGTGCACACCAGGACCGGCAATCAGCTTGCTCACATCCGAACTCTTCTTGTGACAGAAAGAGCAGCGGATCTTGTCCTTCCAGTCAGGCATGGCCTGACACTACTCCCGTCAGGCCGCACCTGACAACCCTATGTGCTCCTGCAGGATCTCCTGGCGCTCTTCGGTGATCCTGTGGCAGATCGTCACGTATGCGTTCAGCACCTTGCGGTACAGCTCGCGCGCCTGCTCCAGCTGGACGCGCAGCTCCAGGACGCGGTCCACCTCGCCGCGCTGCTCAGCCTCCGCCAGCAAGGCACGCGCCTCGTCCACTATCTCTTCGGCTCGCATCCTCGTACGGCGAAGCAGTGCGGAGCACTCGTGCAGCTCGTTCAGTCGAGCCGTCGAGGCCATGAACTCAGCAGAGTGCCCGGGCGAGTCGTGCGCCGCCCGCCTGCGGAGATCCGATCCCATTTACCGCCACCTCCCGGTCAAGGTTGCCTAACTGTAGACGCGCAACTCTCAGGAGCGGATCACTCGCCGGCGGCCGGGGGTAGCTCAATGATCCTGGTGGAGAGGTTTCTATTCCCCGGTAGGAAAACCTCGTCCCTGAAACTCGTTCGGTACCGACTAAATGTGGTACTTCGATGCCTATTAGTGGAATGCCGTAAATCTCCGTTGCTGGCAAAAGCCGGGGAGGAAGACACCCGATCCGCCCCCATGGACACCTCTGCCCGTCACATACTGAAACCAACTAGCAGCGCAACGTGACTCAGGCGGCGGTGGTGGCGATGTCGGCAACGGGGAACGATGACGACGCGGTTGACGTGAGCGTCGTCATCCCTGCGCACAACTGCCGGGCATACCTCGACAGATGCCTCACCTCCGCGCTCGTGCAGCGCGTGAAGAAGGAGCTCATCGTCGTCGACGACGGCTCCACGGACGGCAGCGGCGAGCTCCTCGACCTCTACGCCGCCTACCACAAGGACAGCGTCAAGGTCGTCCACATCGAGAGCAGCGGCGGCGCGGGCAGGCCGCGCAACGTCGGCATCGAGCACGCCACCGGCCGGTACGTGTTCTTCTGCGACGCCGACGACTATCTCGGTCCCGAGGCGCTGGAACGCATGGTCGCCATGGCCGACAGGAACGGCTCCGACATCGTCCTCGGCAAGATCGTGGGGCACGGCCGGCGGGCGCCGGTGTCGATGTTCCAGCACAGCGCCGACCGCGTGACCCTCGGCGACAGCAACGTCTACAACAGCCTGTGCTGCTTCAAGCTGTTCAGGAGGGACCTGCTCGAGCGCCACGGCATCAGGTTCGGCGAGGGCATGCTCGTCGGCGAGGACATCGTCTTCACCGTCCACGCCTACTGCCACGCCGGGGTCATCTCCGTGGTGGCCGACTACGACTGCTACCACCTCGTGTCCAGGCCGGACGGCAGCAGCATCATGCAGCAGAAGAACAGCAGGGACCCGCTGGCCTGGCTGGCCATGATCAGGCGGCCGATCCGGCTCATGGCCGAGCACGTCGAGCCCGGCCCGCTCCGCGACCACCTGCTGCGCAGGCACTTCAAACTCGACGCGTTCGCGCAGCTCGGGGTGGTGTTCCTGGAGAGCGACGACGTGCGGCGCAAGGACATCGCCCGGGAGGTGGCCGCCCTCTGCGACGAGTGGTACACGCCCGGGGTGCACGAGCTGCTCAACAGCATCGACAGGCAGCGGGCGACCGCGCTTGAGGACATCGACCGCCTGGTGCGCCTGGCCCGCATCGAGAGCGCCACCGTGCGGCGCAGGCTGACCGGGCTGCGCTGGGACGGCGACCGCCTGGTGGTGACGGGATCGGCCCGGCTGGACGGCATCAGCAGGGACGACGGGCTGGCCGTGGTGCTGCGCCCGCGGCACGACCCGGCGGCCGAGATCGTCGTCCCGGCCGAGCGGAAGGGGGGCGAGTTCACCGCCCGGGTGGACGTCTCCGCGCTCGCCTCGGGGATCTGGGATCTGCGGGTGGCGGTCGAGATCGAGGGCGTGGTGCGGTTCGGCAGGCTCGGGGCCGAGCGCGACAGCGGCGCCGGCCTCCCGCCGCCCCGGCTGATCGGCGGCATGGTGGCCCTGCCGTACTTCACCAGGGACAACGGCAATCTCAGCATCGACGTCGGCGGCCACGTGGTCGCGGTGCCCGGCACGGTGCGCCTCATCAGGACGAGGTGGGCGCTGGGGCACCGGCTGGTCGTCGACGGAGAGGTCAGCGTCGTCGGCACCGCTCCGGCGGCCTCGGCGGTCAAGCAGATCGTCTGGCGCGAGCGGCGCACCGGGTGCGAGCGGACCGAGCGCGTGCTGGCGCTGCCCGGAGGGGGCTTCGCGGCCAGGGTCGCGGTCGGCCAGCTGCCGCCCGGGACCTGGGACGCGTACCTGGAGCTCGATCTCGGCGGGCCGCCCGCGCGGTTCAGGATCGAGACCGACGCCGAGACGGTCGCGGCGCCGCGCATATGGTGGGGCGCGGGCCTGCTCAGGACCGTGCGGCCGTACGCGACCTCGGGGAAGGGGCGGCTGAGCACGGTGGTGCGGCGGCTGACGGCGCGGACGATCATCAGAAGGATCATGCGCTAATTGCCATCCATATGCAGGTGCAAGACGATGTCCTAAAGTAGGGTCGTTTGGCTCTTGCAGGAGGTTTGCCGTGCACGTACCCGATGGCTTCTTCAACGCGGCGACATCCGTGTCGGCCGGCGTCGTGGCGGCGGCCGGCGTCGCCGTCTGCCTGCGCGGGGCGCGGCGCGAGCTCGACGACAGGACCGCACCCATGGCCGGGCTCGTCGCGGCCTTCATCTTCGCCGTCCAGATGCTCAACTTCCCCGTCGCCGCCGGCACCAGCGGCCACCTGCTGGGCGGGGCGCTGGCGGCGATACTCGTCGGGCCGTACACAGGCGTGTTGTGCATGGCCGTGGTCCTGCTCGTGCAGGGTGTGTTCTTCGCCGACGGCGGGCTGACCGCGCTCGGCGTCAACATCACGATCATGGGCATCGTCACCGTGCTGGTCGGGTGGGCGATCTTCCGGCTGGTGACGAGGGTGGCGAGAGGCAAGGTCGTGGTGGCGGCGTTCCTGGGCGCGCTGGTCTCGGTGCCCGCGTCCGCGCTGGTGTTCTCGCTGCTGTTCTGGGTCGGGGGGACCGCGCCGATCGAGGTGGGCGCGGTGGCGGCGGCCATGGGCGGCGTGCACGTGCTGATCGGGATCGGCGAGGCGCTGATCACCGCGGTGACGGTCGGCGCGGTCCTCGCGGTCCGGCCCGACCTCGTGTACGGCGCCCGCGGCCTGGCCAAGCCGCTGGTCCTGCGCGGGGCCGAGGGGACGACTATCACCACCACCGCCGGCGAACAGGAGCCGGTGGCCGCGCCAGGCAGGCTCAAGCCGTTCCTGCTCGGGGGGATCGGCCTGACGCTGGTGCTGGCGGGGGTCGTGTCGTTCTTCGCCTCCTCTTCCCCTGACGGGCTGGAGGCGGTGGCGGAGAACAAGGGCTTCCTCTCGCAGGCGAGCGACCACCTGGTGACGTGGGGGCTGGCCGACTACGGCGAGGTGGGCGGCATCCCCGTCGGCGTGGCCGGGGTCATCGGCGTCGGGCTGGTGCTGCTCATCGCCGGGGCCGTGGCCTACGCCGCGCGGAGCCGTGCCAAGGTCGAGGCCTGACCCGTGGGCGCGGGGCACCATCACCAGCTCTACCTGCCGGGCGAGTCGGTCGTGCACCGGCTGCCGCCGCAGTGCAAGCTGCTGGCCGTCTTCGCCTTCGCCATCGTCGTGGTGGCCACGCCGCGCGAGCGGTTCTGGGCGTTCGCGGTCTACGCCGCTCTGCTGGGGGTCGTGGCGGTGGCGGCGAAGGTGCCGATGACGTACGTCCTGCGGCGGATGGTGATCGAGGTGCCCTTCGTGCTGTTCGCGTTCCTCATCCCGGTCATCGGGCTGGGGGAGCGGACCAGCGTCCTGGGGGTGTCGCTGAGCGTGCCGGGGCTCTGGGCGGCCTGGAACATCCTGGCCAAGGCCACGCTCGGTGTGGTCGCCTCCATCCTGCTCGCGGCCACCACGGAGCCGCGGACGATCCTCATCGGGGCACAGCGGCTCCGGCTGCCGAGCCTGCTGGTGCAGATCGCCATGTTCATGCTGAGGTATATGGACGTGATCGTGGAGGAGATGCGGCGGATGCGGGTGGCTCGGGAGTCCCGGGGGTTCGAGGCGCGCAACTTCCGGCAGATCCCGGTGATCGCCCGGTCCGCCGGGGCGCTGTTCATCCGGTCGTACGAGCGGGGCGAGCGCGTTCATCTCGCGATGCTCAGCCGGGGATACTCGGGGCGGATGCCGATTATTCAAGATATTTCGGCATCGGCCCGCCAATGGGGCATTGCTCTCGCCCTCCCGGCCATGGCCCTCGCAGTATGGGGACTCTCATGGTGAACTCTCTCGAAGTCAGGCAGCTCGCCTACGCCTATCCCGACGGCACGCAGGCGTTGTTCGGCGTGGACCTGTCGATCGGTCGCGGCGAGCGCGTGGCCCTGCTCGGCCCGAACGGCGCCGGCAAGACCACCCTCGTCATGCACCTCAACGGCATTCTCACCCCCGGTCACGGAAGCGTCACCGTGGCAGGCACCCCGGTGCGCAAGGACACGCTCAAGGAGGTCAGGCAGCGCGTCGGCCTGGTCTTCCAGGATCCGGACGACCAGCTCTTCATGCCCACGGTCCGGGACGACGTCGCCTTCGGTCCGGCCAACGCGGGCGTGCGCGGCGAGGACCTCGACCGCGTCGTCAAGGACGCGCTGGAGCGGGTCGGCATGCTGGAGGCCATCGACCGGCCGCCGCACCATCTGTCGTTCGGCCAGCGGCGCAGGGTGGCGGTGGCGACGGTGCTGGCCATGTCGCCGGAGATCCTGGTGCTCGACGAGCCCTCGTCCAACCTGGACCCGGCCGCCCGCAGGGAGCTGGCCGAGATCCTGCGCTCCCTCGACGTGACGGTGCTCATGGTCACGCACGACCTGCCGTACGCGCTGGAATTGTGTGGACGCTCGCTGATCCTCTCCGGTGGCGTTATCGCCGCCGACGGCCCCACGCGTGACCTGCTCGCGGACACAGAATTGCTGGCCGAACACCGGTTGGAGCTTCCGTACGGGTTCGCGATCCCTGCGGTATGAGGCTGGTTTCTGGCATCTCGTCCGCATCTTCGTAGTTTGTGCATGCCCAGTACCCGGGGATGTCGAAGTACAGTGGCTCATCGAGGAGGGGCCAAATGAAGCTGCGGCTTGCGCGACACGCTCTTGGCGATGCCGTGGTGGTGGCCGTTGAGGGCGAGCTCGATCTGTTCACCGCACCGTTCCTGCGCGACGAGGTGCGTGACGCCATCAAGCAGGACAGCGCCAAGCTCGTGCTCGATCTGCAGCAGTTGTCGTTCATGGACTCCAGCGGGCTGTCGGTGCTGATCGAGGCCTGGCGGCTGGCGACGGGCGAGGGCGGAGGCGTGTCCCTGGCGGCTCCCCAGGCGCCCGTGGCGCGTATTCTGCGCACGACGGGTCTCGACCGGCGCATCAAGGTGTACTCCGACGTCGACAGCGCCGTGGGCGAGATTTGACCGCACCCCGAGTAGAACTTCATTCGGTCTGCGGGTTAGGGTCCGGGATATGGACGTGAACGGATCTGCAGCAATCATCTCCGGCGGTGCCAGCGGCCTCGGTGAGGCCACGTCGCGCGAGCTGGCCCGCGCGGGCGCCACCGTGGTCGTCGCCGACCTCAACGAGGAGCGCGGCAAGGCCGTCGCCGACGAGATCGGCGGGGTGTTCGTCAAGACCGACGTGTCGGACGACGACCAGGTGCAGGCGGCCGTGGACGCCGCCGTGGCCACCGGCAAGCCGCTGCGCGTGGTGGTCAACAGCGCCGGCATCGGCTGGGCCGAGCGCACGGTCAACCGCGACGGCAACCCGCACAATCCGGCCTCCTACCGCAAGGTCATCGAGATCAACCTGATCGGCACGTTCAACCTCATGCGCATCGCCGCCGCCGCGATCGCCAAGACCGAGCCGGCCGACGAGGACGGGCAGCGGGGCGTCGTGATCAACACGGCCTCCGTGGCGGCGCTGGAGGGCCAGACGGGGCAGCTCGCGTACTCGGCCTCCAAGGGCGGCATCGTGGGCATGACGGTGCCCGCGGCGCGCGACCTGGCCGCGATCGGCGTACGGGTGAACACGATCTGCCCGGGCATCATCGACACCCCGATCTACGGCTTCTCGGACAACGCGGAGGAGTTCAAGGCCAAGCTGGTGGCGCCGGTGGTGTTCCCCAAGCGCATGGGGCGGCCCGACGAGTTCGCGCACCTGGTGCGGTCGTTGATCGAGAACGACTACATGAACGCCGAGGTCGTCCGCTTCGACGGCGGCATCCGCTTCCAGCCCAAGTGAGGTCTCGTTGTCTGACGAAGTGCTCGTCGAGGAGTCCGAGAACGTCGCCGTTATCACGATAAATCGCCCAAAAGCTCGTAATGCTGTGAACGGGGCGGTGGCGCGGGGGATCGCCGAGGCGCTGGACACGCTGGACGCTCGTCCCGACATTTCCGCTTATGTCCTTACCGGGGCCGGTGGCACCTTCTCCGCGGGCATGGACCTCAAGGGGTTCCTGTCCGGCGACTTCCCGGTGGTCGAGGGGCGCGGCTTCGGCGGGCTGACCGAGTCGCCGCCGAAGAAGCCGCTGGTGGCCGCCGTGGAGGGGTACGCGCTCGCGGGCGGTTTCGAGCTGGCGCTGTCGTGCGACGTCATCGTGGCCTCGTCGGAGGCCACGTTCGGCCTGCCCGAGCCCAAGCGCGGCCTGGTGGCGGGCGCGGGCGGCATCATGCGGCTGCCGCGCCGGATCCCGTACCACGTGGCCATGGAGATCGCCCTGACCGGCGACCACTACCCGGCCTTGCGCCTGTACGAGCTGGGCCTGGTCAACCGGATCACGTCGCCGGGTGAGGCGCTCGAGGGGGCGTTGGAGCTGGCCCGCAAGATCGCCGCCAACGCGCCGCTGGCCCTCGCCGCCACGAAGAAGGTGATCATCGAGTCCGCGGACTGGTCGCTGGAGGAGATGTTCGCCAAGCAGAGCGCGATCGTCGGGCCGGTCTTCGGCTCCAAGGACGCCATGGAGGGCGCCGCGGCCTTCGCCGAGAAGCGCCCGCCCAAGTGGAAGGGCGAATAACCGGGGGAGGGCGCGCCACCCGCGCCCTCCCCGCTGCCCGTCTCTGGGGCGGCTCCCCGCACCGGTTCGCGTGCGGCGCAACAGCGGACGCCTTTAGCGCGCGCATAAGCGTTCCTGGCTACGGTAAAGAAAGAGAAAGCGACGTACCAGGAGAGGCGCATGAGCGACTATTCGGGTTCCAGGTTCGAGTCGGCCAAGCGCGGCGCCGGGGCCCTCCTCTCCGGTGCCCTGAGCGCCCTCATCGTCGTGGTCGCCATGCTCGCCGTCATGTGGGTCGTGGAGGGCGTCGACTTCTTCCTCAACGGCACGCTCGACCGGGAGTTCGGCATCATCGGGTGGGAGCCCGACGGCCTGATCGGCATCCTGTTCGCCCCGTTCCTGCACGGCGGCTTCGGCCACCTCATGGCCAACTCGTTGCCGCTGCTGATCCTGGGCTTCCTGGCCGGGCTGCGCGACCTGCGCAAGTTCCTGTGGGCCAGCGTGCTGATCATCCTCATCGGCGGCTTCGGCACCTGGCTGACCAGCCCCGGCGTCTACACGGTCGGCGCGAGCGGCCTGGTCTTCGGCTACTTCGGCTTCATCCTGGCCCGCGGCCTGTTCGACCGCAGGCTGCTCGACATCGTCATCGCCGTCGGCGTGGGGATCGCGTACTGGGGGATCCTGGCCGGCCTGCTGCCCAACCAGCAGGGCATCTCCTGGCAGGGCCACCTGTTCGGGCTCATCGGCGGCGTGGTGGCCGGCTGGGTGCTGCGACGCAAGCGCCAGATCCCCGCCTACTAGCCGACTACCAGTCGTCCTCGTCGCCGACGTCCACCGACTCCCCGGTGCTCGTCCGCGGCGTCATCTTGATCGTCACCTTGTGCGTGACGTTCTTGGCCACCGTCCCCTTGGCGCCCACGGAGACGACCCCGAAGCGCACTCCCGCGTTGCCCGACCCCTCCTTCCGGACCTCCATGCCGAACTCGACGGTCACCTCGCCGAGCGCGAACTTCAGGTCCTCGTCCGCACCCCGCTTGCGTGCCTCCTCGAGCTGCCTCCGTAACGCGGTGATCGCGTCGTCCAGCTCCACCCATTCGGAATCGCTCACGGCGACCTCCCATCGCGGCCCACGTTTCTGGGAAAGCTAGATCGTACGTGGAGGTGGGGCGTGGTCGCTGAGTCCGCGAGAGCTGTGTACGTGCGCGCCCGGGCGGGCGACGGCCGCAAGGCGTTCGGCAGCGGCTTCCTCGTCGCCCCGTCGCTGGTGCTGACCTCGGCCCACGTGGTCGAGGACGTGGGCCAAGAGGTCATCGTCGGGCGGACCGGGCAGGAGTCGGCGGGCATCGTGGTGTGGCGGCGCCGCTCCGGAGCCGTGGACGCGGCGCTGATCCGGTTACCCGGCGCGGACGAGGGGCCCGGCAGGCGTCCGGTGCGGTGGGGGCGGCTCACCGGCACCAGACCGGGCGTCCCCTGCCAGGCCACCGGCTACCCGAGGGCGCAGCGCGAGGAGAGCGGACGGTGGGAGGAGCAGCTGTCCGGTCACGTCAATCCGGGCACCGCCGCCTCCGCCGGCCGTTACGAGATCCACGTGGACGACTCGCTGCCCAGGCCAGGGGCGCCGGGCGAGTCCCCGTGGGCGGGCATGTCCGGTGCGGCCGTCTTGTCCGCCGACGGCCGGCTCGTGATCGGCGTCGTCTCACAAGATCGCATGGCCTACGGCGGCCGTCTGGCCGCCACCCGCGCTCAGGACCTCCTGGCCGACCCGGACTTTCACGTCCTGATCAGGGAAGCGACCGGCTGCGTACCGCTGCTGGAGTCGGTGGAACTGGCCGGACTGCTGGACCCGCCCCAGGTCCGGACCGATCTCCGCTCGCCCGCCTTCCTGCTGCGCGCCGACGCCGAGGTGGTCGCCTTCCGCGGCCGGCAGGAGCTGCTGGAGGAGCTGACCGCCTGGTGCGAAGGCGGCGGGGTCTCCGTGCGCCTGCTGGCCGGCCCCGGTGGGCAGGGTAAGACCAGGCTGTCGCGGCGGCTGTTGAACAACCTGTACGAGCGCGGTTTCGTCGGCGGCCACCTGCTGTCCCGGCGCGTGGACCCGGCCGCCTACGCCGCCTTCGCGCAGACGACGGTACCGCTCATCGTCGTCGTGGACTACGCCGAGAGCCGGCATGACCAGGTGGTGCACCTGCTGGAGCAGGTGCTGCACGGCGGCGACGGGCCGGCCGTACGGATCCTGCTGCTGGCCCGCACCGCCGGGGAGTGGTGGACGCAGCTCCGCACCGGCCACCCCGACCTGGAGGCGGCGCTGTCCGGGACCGTCGTGCACACCCTCCAGCCGCTCGAACCCGACGAGGGCGGCCGCCGTGCCGCCTTCGGCGACGCCTTACGCGACCTCGCCGGCCACCTCGAACGCATCCCCGGCTTCGGCGGCCACGCATGGGCCTCGGCGGCCACGGCCATCGATCCGCCCGCCTGGCTGCGCGCCGACGCCCGCGCGTCCATCCTGACCATCCAGATGGCCGCACTCGTGGAGTTGCTGCAGTCGGGCGATCATCCGGTCGAGGTGGCGGGATCGGACGCGGTCGAGGACGTCCTGCTCAACCACGAACGCCGCTATTGGCAGCGTACGGCGGCCGCGGCGGGCCTGACGTTCAACCCCAAGTCGCTCGAACGGGCGATCGCCGCGGCCGCGCTGTGCGGTGCCGACGACGCGGCGCAGGCGGGGGCCACGCTGGAGGCGGTGCCGGGCTGGGCCGACACCGACGCCGACCGGCGGGAGGCGGCGGCACGCTGGATCCACGGCCTCTACCCGGCCCCGGCGGAAGAGTATTGGGGCGCCCTCCAGCCGGACCGGATCGGCGAGCACCTGGTCGCGACCGTCACCAGGGACACCCCCGAGCTGCTGAACGTGCTCCTGCCCGCCGCGACCGTCGAGCAGCGTCAGCGGGCGCTGGAGGTGCTGGCCCGAGCCTCGGCCCGCGAACAGGAACATTTCCGCTCGATCTTCCGCTCGCTGCTCGGCATCAGGCACTGGCACCTGGTCGTGACGATGCTCGACATCACGACGCACGCCGAACGTCCGGAGGCGCTGCGTGCCGCGCTGGCGTCCTTCGTGGAGGAAGAGGAGGGCCTTGCCTACGGCGAACTGCTCGTCCTGACGATGGCGACGCCGATGTCGACATCGGTGCTGCGCGACTTCGGCGTACGGGCGGCGGAGCGGCTGGTCGCGGTCGCCAGGGAGGACGCCCGGCGGGCGACCGCGACCGGCCGCCTGTGGCCCTTCCGCGTGCCGAAGAGGCACAGAGAGGTCGTGAGCGATCTGGCCACGGCGCTGGCCTACCTCGCCGAGCGTTACCTGGTCGTGGACCGGAAGGCGGAGGCGGTGGCCGCCGCCGAGGAATCCGTGGCACTCAACCGCCGCCTCGGCCCGGACCACACCCCCGGCCTTGCCGACGCGCTGCGGGTGTTCGCCAGCGCCTGCCCGCCCTGGCGGCAGGAGGCCGCGCTGGCAGCCGCCGAGGAGGCGGTGGCGCTGCAGCGCCGCCACATGGCCGATGCCGAGCCGGGCTCTTTCGAGAGGGAGCACTGGCAGTCGGAGCTGGCGCACGCCCTCGTCACACTGTCCACCCTGTACGAGGAGGCCGGTCGCGCCGCAGAGAGCGTGGCGGCGAGCGAGGAGGCGACCGCCATCGAGCACAGGCTCGCCGAGCTCGACCCGGACAACCACGTGCCCAGGCTCGTCTCGACGCTGACGACGGCGGCATCCAGCCGCGCCGAGATGGGCCGGCACGACGACGCGGTCGAACGCGCGGAGCGAGCCGTGGCCCTGCTCCGCGACCTCGCCGCCACCAGTCCCGACCTGCATCTGAGCAGCCTCGCCACCGAGCTCAACAACCTGTCGAATGCCTACGGCGACGCCGGCCGCCCGGAGGAGGCACTGGCGGCCATACAGGAGGCGGTGGCCGCGTTCCGCCGCCTGGCCGCCGCCTCGCCCGGCACCCGGCCAGACAGCCTGGCCGCCGCCCGTGACGGGAGAGGGCTGGACCGCCTGGCCACCGCGCTGGCCAACAACGCCATCCGGTACGCCCTGCTCGACCGGCACGCCGAGGGCCTGGCCCCGATCGACGAGGCGATCGCGATCCGCGACGGCGGGATCGGGGAGCCCGAGGCGCTGGCGCACTGCCTGTCGTTGCGCGGTGGGCTGCTGGTCGAGTGCGGGCGCCCGGTGGAGGCGATCGAGCCGCTGCTGAAAAGCCTCCACCTGCTGATCGAGCTGGACGCCGAGACGCAGGCGGCGGCGATGTGGCTGCGCGCCGCCGGGGATGCGGACCCCGAGGGGGTGTCGGCCGAGTGGCGGCGGCTCACCGGCGAGGAGGCGGACTGGGTGGACGCCCCCTGACGGGATCCCGCTTGGAGCGCCGTGCCTTTGCTGGAAAGTACGCGATCAAGGGCGCTGAAATCTCGTGGACAGGACCCCGCGGATAGCGAAAACTGAAATGCGATCGAATCGGCGCGCACATACGGGATGCGGCCGGATTCGCGGTCACTTGTTGGGAGGGCGTCATGTCGACCCGAGGAGCGGCCATCGCCGCGGCCGTGATCGCCGCCGCCGCGACGATCACAGCGGCGCTGATCACATCCGGCCAGATAAAGATCGGCGGCGATCCGGCGGAGTCCGACACGAAGCGCAACACCGTTCCAAGCAGTCGGCCAGGAGGGTCGAAACGGGCGCCCAACATCGCCGTGACGCCGAAATCCCTGGAATTATGCGTCGGCGATAGCTGCGCGAGAGAAGTGCACATTCTCAGCACGGGCACCGCCACACTGAAGATCTCCGACATCGAATTCGCGGGAGAATCAGCCGGAGATTTCCGCCACGACGATGCCTGCGCGCACCAGGACCTCGAGGTCAATGACGAGTGCACACTCAAGGTGTGGTTCGAGCCGGCGGTAGCCGGGACGAGCGGCTCGGCGCTCCTGGTGATCCACCAGAACCTCCCCGGCAAACCCACCTACGTCAGGCTGAGCGGGATCGTGCAGCAGCCCACGAACGACCCGACCGAGTCCCTGCCGGATGGCGGCTAGAGATGCGAGCGCGTGTGCTCGGCCGGGGAGGTGGACAGCAGGCGGTCGATGTAGGCCAGGCCGATGGCCGAGGCCACGAAGGCGAGATGCATGACCGTCTGCCACATGATCTTGTCGTTGGGCGTCGACTGGGCCCTGATGAACGTCTGCAGCAGGTGCACCGACGAGATGCCGATGATGGCCGTGGCCAGCTTGACCTTCAGCACGTTCGCGTTGACGTGGGAGAGCCACTCCGGCTCGTCGGGATGGTCGTTGAGGTCGATGCGGGAGACGAAGGTCTCGTAGCCCCCGATGATCACCATGATCAGCAGGTTGGAGATCATCACCACGTCGATGAGCGCCAGGACGGTGAGCATGACCACGACCTCGGCTGACGGCGCGCTCTCCGTGGTCGGTGCGGCGTGCAGGAGCACCGTCTCGATCAGGTGCCAGAGCTCCAGCGCGAACTGCCACACGTACACCGCCTGAGCCACGATGAGGCCGAGGTAGAGGGGGACCTGGAGCCATCGGCTGGCGAACATGAGATAACCGAGGCTCTTCGACCGGGTGAGCGCCTGGCCGGATCTGAGCTTTTCGGGCAAGAATGTTCCTATTATTCGGGCCGGGGGGTTGGAGCGCGAGGAGCGCGTCACCGACCTCGTGCTCGAAGCGCTGTCGGCCGGCAACGACAGGTCGCCGGTGCCGGCCGGGTTCGCGCAGAGCGTCGAGTTAGAGGACGCGCTCGCCCTCCTGGAGGAGCTGTCGCGCCGGACGGGTCAGCCGAGGCGCTCGACCACGTAGTCGACGCAGGCCGTGAGCGCCTCGATGTCGGCCGGGTCGACGGCCGGGAACATCGCGATGCGCAGCTGGTTGCGGCCCAGCTTGCGGTAGGGCTCGGTGTCGACGATGCCGTTGGCGCGCAGCACCTTGGCCACGGCCGCGGCGTCGACGGCGTCGGAGAAGTCGATCGTGCCGACCACCTGCGAACGGAACTCCGGCGCGGCGAACGGCGTGGCGTAGGACGACTTCTCGGCCCACGTGTAGAGGCGCTGGCTGGACTCGGCCGTGCGGGCGGTGGTCCAGGGCAGGCCGCCGTTGGAGTTCATCCAGTCGAGCTGGTCGGCCAGCAGGAACAGCGTGGCCACGGCCGGCGTGTTGTAGGTCTGGTCCTTCGCGGAGTTGTCGATCGCGACCGGCAGGCTGAAGAACTCCGGCACGTAGCGGCCGGTCGCGGCGATCTCCTCGACCCTGGCCAGGGCGCGCGGCGACATGATCGCGATCCACAGGCCGCCGTCGGAGGCGAAGCTCTTCTGCGGGGCGAAGTAGTAGACGTCGGACTCCGTGATGTCGACGGGCAGGCCGCCGGCGCCGGAGGTGGCGTCCACGAGCACGAGCGAGTCGTCGGAGCCCACGCGCTTGATCGGCATGGCGACGCCGGTCGAGGTCTCGTTGTGGGTGAGCGCGTACGCGTCCACGCCCTCCTCGGCCACCGCGGTGGGGTGGGTGCCGACCTCGGACTTGATGACGCTGGGCTCGGCCAGCCACGGGGCCTTCTTGGTGACCGCGGCGAACTTCGAGGAGAACTCACCGAACGACAGGTGCTGTGACTTGTCGCGGATCAGCCCGAAGGCGGCGATGTCCCAGAACGCGGTGGTGCCGCCGTTGCCCAGCACGACCTGATAGCCCTCGGGGAGCGAAAAGAGGTCGGCGAGCCCGGAGCGTACGCGGCCGACCAGGTTCTTGACCGGCTTCTGGCGGTGGGAGGTGCCCATGAGGCTCGCGCCGGAGGCGGCGAGCGCGGCCAGTTGCTCGGTGCGTACCTTCGAGGGCCCGCAGCCGAATCGGCCGTCGGCGGGCTTGATGTCAGCGGGAATCACGATGTCAGCCACGTGCCCAGCGTACTGAGCCCGCAAGAATGCCCTGGACCGGGGTCCGCATCGTGAGACCTGTGTCAGGGAACTGCTGCCCGATCCTTGACCTGATGGACGGCTGCCGCGGCAGTGGCGGCAGCCGTACGGATCAGCGTCAGACGGTGCCGGCGACCTCGGCGGCGCCGGGCACGTCGCCAAGAGGACGGGAGGCCGGGCCGACGTAGTTCGCGCTGGGACGGACGAGCCGGCCCGTGAGCTTCTGCTCCAGGATGTGCGCGGCCCAGCCGGCCGTGCGGGCGCAGGTGAACATCGAGGTGAACATGTGCGACGGCACCTCGGCGAAGTCCAGCACCACAGCCGCCCAGTACTCGACGTTGGTGGCCAGCACCCGGTCGGGCTTGCGCGCGTGCAGCTCCTCCAGCGCGGCCTGCTCCAGCGCCGCGGCGACCTCGTAGCGGGGCGCGTCGAGCTCCTTGGCGGTACGGCGGAGCACGCGGGCGCGCGGGTCCTCGGCGCGGTAGACGCGGTGGCCGAAGCCCATGAGCCTGTTGCCCTTGTCGAGCTCGCTCTGGACGTACTTCTTGGCGTCGCCGAGCTGCTCGACACCCTCGATCATGTGCAGGACGCGGGCCGGGGCGCCGCCGTGCAGCGGGCCCGACATGGCGCCGACGGCGCCGGAGAGCGCGGCGGCCACGTCGGCGCCGGTGGAGGCGATGACGCGGGCGGTGAACGTCGAGGCGTTCATGCCGTGCTCGGCAGCGGAGGTCCAGTAAGCGTCGATGGCCTTGACGTGCTTGGGATCAGGCTCACCGCGCCAGCGGATCATGAAGCGTTCGACGATCGTCTTGGCCTCGTCGACCCGGCTCTGGGGCACCATGGGCAGGCCGAGCCCGCGCGCGGACTGCGCGACGAACGAGAGAGCCATGACGGAGGCGCGGGCGAGCTGGTCGCGGGCCTCCTCGTCACTGATGTCGAGCAGGGGCTTGAAGCCATAGGCCGGAGCCAGCATGGCCAGCGCGCTCTGCACGTCTACGCGGATGTCACCGGAGTGGACAGGGATGGGGTACGGCTCCGCGGGCGGCAGGCCCGGCTGGAACTTGTTGTCGACCAGCAGGCCCCAGACGGCCCCGAACGGGACACGGCCGACCAGTTCCTCAATGTCGACGCCCCGGTATCGAAGGGCGCCCCCTTCTTTGTCCGGTTCCGCGATCTCGGTCTCGAAAGCTACGACGCCTTCGAGCCCGGGTTTGAAGTCGGACATACTCGGCCGCCTCCCTTTCCCTATGCCATGTTTGGGCAATGCCTTGATGTCGAGATACCGGCGGGTCAATTTAACCCCTTCCCAGGTCGTGCTCGGTCTCCGGACCCGCTGTAAGGCCAAACCCGCTGGTGAGAGGGGGTGCATGGGATCTACCACACAAGCGCGCAAGAATACCTTCTCGTGGATGCCACCCCGCGCCCGCCCGTGCTGGCGGGGCTTCGCCGTACGTACGAGGGCGAGCCGCTGCTCGAATCCGATCTTGCGTCCGAACCGATTGAGCAATTCACCAAGTGGTTGCAGGACGCGCTGGAGACCGGCCTGCCCGAACCCAACGCCATGATCCTTGCCACCGCCTCCGCGGGCGGCCGGCCCAGCGCCAGGACGGTCCTGCTGAAGGGCTATGACGAACGCGGTTTCGTCTTCTACACCAACTACGAGTCGCGCAAGGGCCGCGATCTGGCCGAGAACGCCCGCGCGTCGCTGCTCTTCCCCTGGCACCCGATCCGCCGCCAGGTGCGTATCGAGGGCACTGTGACGCGAATCTCCCACGAGGAGTCGGCCGCGTACTACAACTCCCGCCCGTACGGCTCGCGCATCGGAGCCTGGGCGTCGCGCCAGTCGGCCGTCGTGCGCTCCAGGGAGGAGCTGGACGCCCGCTATGCGGAGCTGGCAGCGCGCTGGCCGGAAAATCCGCCGGTGCCCGACTTCTGGGGTGGTTTCCGGGTCTATCCGATCGAGGTGGAGTTCTGGCAGGGGCAGCTCGACCGGATGCACGACAGGCTCCGCTACCGGCGTACGCGACCCGGCTGGGTCCTGGAAAGGCTCGCGCCTTAATGTGCCTTGAGTGGCGATCGCGGAGCTGGTCAAGCGTCATCTGGTAGATACCCGGCCGCTTGGTGTGCCCGAGTATCGGCGGCTATGGCTTGGCCAGTCCGTTTCCCACGTAGGTGTCGCGGCGACCGTGGTCGCGGTCGGGCAGCAGGTCTGGGAGCTCACCCACTCCTCGTTCCACGTCGGGCTGCTGGGCATGGCCAACCTGATCCCGCTGGTCGTCTTCGGCCTGTGGGGAGGGGCGGTCGCCGACGCCGTGGACCGGCGCAAGCTGCTCATCGCCGGCTCGCTCATCGCCTGGGCGGCGACGCTGCTCATCCTCGCGCAGGCGCTGCTCGAGCTGGGGAACATCTATCTGATCTTCGCCGCGGTCGCCCTGAACGCCACCGGCTTCGCGATCACGAGCCCGACCAGGGGCGCGATCATCCCGAGGATCCTGGACAAGGAGCTGGTGCCCGCGGCCAACGCGCTCAACTCGCTCGTCTTCAGCATCGGCGCCGTGCTGGGGCCGATGATCGGCGCGGTCGCGCTGGGCGCCGGCGGGTTCGCGGCGGCGTACGCGCTGGACGCCCTGCTCTTCACCGGCAGCCTCTATGCGGCGCTCAGGCTGCCCTCACTGCCCCCTTTGGGCGGGGTGACACGTCCGGGGGCCAGGGCGGTGCTCGAGGGGCTCAGCTTCATCGTCAGCAGCCCGGTGCTGCTGATGTCGTTCGTGGTGGACATCATCGCGATGGTGTTCGCCCATCCTCGCGCGCTCTTCCCCGAGCTGACCGCCGAGCGGTTCGGCGGCTCCAGCCTGGCGCTCGGCCTGATGACCTCCGCCATGGCCATCGGCTCGGTCGTCGGGGCGCTGTTCTCCGGCTGGGTGAGCCGGGTCTCGCGGCAGGGCGTGGCGCTCGTCGTGGTCATCGCCGTCTGGGGCCTGGCCGTGGCCGCCGCGGGGCTCGTGCACGAGCTCTGGCTGGTGGTGGCGTTCATGGCCGTGGGAGGCGTGGCGGACGTGATCTCGTCGGTGTGGCGGCAGTCGATCCTGCAGCTGTACGCGCCCGACGAGATGCGGGGTCGGATGCAGGGGGCGTTCATGGTGGTCGTGGCGGGCGGGCCGCGCCTCGGCGACCTGCGGGCCGGGGCGACGGCGACCGCGTTCGGGCTGACCGGGGCCTGGGTGGGCGGTGGCATCGCCTGCGCCGTCACGGTGCTGGTCGTCGGCCTCTCCGTGGCCGGCTTCCGCAACTACCGGGCCCGCGGCGTCACGCCGGCCACTCTGGGGTCGGCCAAGAAGCCCTGACCACCGGGCCAGTTGGCGTCACCTCAGGTCGGGCCTGAGCATCGGCCTGTCGGCGTCACGTCAGGTCGGCCGCCACCCTCAGGTCGGCCAGGAAGCCCTTGTACGCGAGGTCCCTGTCGGGTGCGCGCAGCACGGCCGACGGGTGCACGGTGGCCACGGCGAGCGCGTCCCCGAGCGGCACCGGCTCCCCCCGCTGCTGCGTCACCCGGAACTCCCGCCCCAGCAGCGCCCTGGCCGCCGTCGCCCCGAGCACCACGATCACCTCCGGCCGCACCACGGCCAGCTCGGCGTCGAGCCACGGATGGCAGGCGGTGATCTCGGCGGCCGTCGGCTTCTGGTGGATCCGCCGCTTGCCGCGCAGCGTGAAGGAGAAATGTTTGACCGCGTTGGTGACGTACACGTCATCACGCTGGATACCCGCCTCCTCCAGCCCTTTGTCCAGCAGGCGCCCCGCCGGGCCCACGAACGGGTGCCCCTGCCGGTCCTCCTGGTCCCCGGGCACCTCGCCCACCAGCATGTACCTGGCCTCCACCGGGCCCTCGCCGAACACGGTCTGCGTGGCGTTCCGGTAGAGGTCGCAGCCCTCGCAGCAGGCCGCCGCCTGGCGCAGCGAGTCAAGATCGCGCTTGTCGGGAAGGAACTCGGCCGCTGATTTGTTGCCGTCCTTAACCATCGTCGGTCGTTCTCCCAATAGGGTTCCTGAGGCTCCTGTGCCCGATGCGGACGGGCTCAGTCCCCACCCGACCGGCGTACCATTTACTTGGGAGGACTGCCTTGACCGCACACGGCCTGATCGACACCACGGAGATGTACCTCCGCACGATTTACGAGCTCGAAGAGGAGGGCATCGTCCCCCTTCGCGCCCGCATCGCGGAGCGCTTGCAGCAGAGCGGGCCCACCGTGAGCCAGACCGTCGCCCGCATGGAGCGCGACGGCCTCGTCCGCGTGGAGGGCGACCGGCATCTGTCGATGACCGACCTGGGCCGCACGCTGGCCACGCGGGTGATGCGCAAGCACCGGCTCGCCGAGTGCCTGCTGACCCAGGTGATCGGCCTTCCGTGGGAAGAAGTGCACATCGAGGCGTGCCGCTGGGAGCACGTCATGTCGGAGTCGGTCGAGTCGCGCCTGGTGACGCTGCTCGACAACCCCACGGTCTGCCCGCACGGAAACCCCATCCCCGGGCTGGGCGAGCTGGGCGCCAAGGAGGCCGCCGAGGGCGCCGCCAACGTGCTGGCATCGATGTCGGACGTGGCAGGCCCGAGAGACACACCTGTCGTCGTGCGGCGAATTAGCGAACAAGTGCAAAGCGATCCTGCTGTGATGCTTAAACTCAAGCAAGTTGGGATACAACCCGGACGCGAGGTGACGCTCGCGGCGAGCGACGACGGTGTGCGGGTGACAGGTGACGGTGACGCAAACGACACTCCCGCGGAGCTTCCGCGTGATGTCGCCGCGCACGTTTTTGTCTCCAAGCGCTGACGCGCACGCAGCTGCTTGGTTGAATCCCTCCTGGGAGGCCCTCCACTCTCCCCTGGCCAAGACTGTTGCAGGAGCGCCCGTGGTCCGCTTTGCGTGCATGCCACCCCAAGGAGTGGTCTCCGGATGAACCGTTGGGGGGATCTGTCACAGGAAACGGCTGATCACCTTAATGCCGGATCTGTGCTTGACCACGCCGAGATGGCGGTGGTCGTCACCGACCGTTTCAGCAATCTCCTCTATTGGAACCCGTTCGCCGAGAAGCTCTTCGGCCGTAAGTCGCCCTCGCGTGACACTCCCGTCCTGTCCCTCGGGATTCTGGAGAAGGACCACCCGCTCGCCATCGACCTGGCCAAGCACGTGCTCAAGGGCGGGGTGTGGGAGGGCACGTTCGACGTCAGGCGCGGCGACGGCACCATTCTCTACGTACGCGCCCAGGCTGTGCCGCTGCGCCACGCCTCGGGCTCGGTGACGGGCATCGTCATCATGGCCCGCGAGGCGCTGCGCAGCAACGAACGGGAGAAGGACCGGTTCGGCCTGCTCGAGCGCATCGGCGAGCGGCTGGCGGGCTCCCTCTACGTCGAGGAGACGCTCAAGCGGGTCGCCGAGATGCTGGTCCCGCAGTTCGCCGACCACTGCTTCATCGAGCTGATGGAGGGCGACAGGCTCGTCCGCCGGGTCTCACAACACGTGCAGGGGTGGACGCCGCCATCGGGCACATGGAAGCCGGTGGGCGCGGAGATCCGCTACCCCACCGGCCACTACGCGGACACGGCGCTGCGCCGCCAGGAGACCATCCTGGTCGAGAGCTTCGCCTCCAGCGGCGGCTTTCCTGCCCCCAGCGAGGGCAGCGCGCGGCTGTGCGGCGAGATCGGCATGACCTCCGCCATCGTCGCTCCGCTGCTGGTGCGCGGTGAGACGCTCGGGCTGATGTACCTCGGCCTGTCCAATCTCACCGACCGGCGCAGCCCCCACTACGACGCCTTCGACCGTGACTTCGTGGGCGCCATCGCCACCAGGGTCGCGCTCGCCATCGACAACGCGCTGCTGTTCGAGGAGGAGCGCCACACGGCGGAGTCGTTCCAGAAATATCTGCTGCCCCGGGCGCTGCCGCAGCTCGACGGCCTGGAGATCGCGGTGCGCTACTACCCGGCGGCGCCGCTCGCCTCACACGGGCAGGGCATCCAGACCCAGGTCGGCGGCGACTGGTACGACGTGATCCCGCTCTCGGCCGGCCGCGTCGGCATCGTGATCGGCGACGTCGAGGGCAGGGGCGCCAAGGCGGCGGCCATCATGGGCCAGCTCAGGGCGGCGCTGCGGGCCTTCGCCCAGGACGACAAGTCGCCGGCCGACATCCTGGCCAGGCTCGACGAGTGGACCCGCATCATCGCCACGCCCGAGCATGACGACAACGGCGCCGAGGTCAGCATCCCGCCCATCGTGACCTGCCAATACCTGGTCTACGACGCCTGGTCGCGCCAGCTGTCGTTCGCCAACGCGGGCCACGCGCCGCCGCTGCTGCTGGTCGACGGCCAGTGCCTGGAGCTCGACATCGAGGAGGTCGGCCAGCCGCTCGGCGTCCGCGCCAAGGGCCTGCACGCCGACCTGGTCTACAAGGAGGAGACGCGCACTCTCCCGCCGGGCGCCGCGCTGCTGCTCTACACCGACGGGCTGGTCGACCGCCGCCCGGGCCGCGACGGGCAGATGGCGAGCGAGGAGGAGACGCTCGGCGTGCTCTGCGAAAAGCTCGCCAAGATGTCCGGCGCCGAGGTCGAGCGCATCGCCGACGCCGCCACCGTGGCCGTGCCCGGCGAGATCGACGACGACATGGCGATCCTGGTCCTCCGCTCCAGCGACGTCGACCTCGACGTCGAGGAGCGCACGTTCCCCGCCCAGCCGATCATGGTGGGGGAGGCGCGCCGCATGGCGTCGGAGGCGTTCTCCAGCTGGAACGTCCCAGAGGAGCGGGCCGAGCTGGCCTGCCTGCTCGTCTCCGAGGTCGTGACCAACGTCGTGCTCCACGCGGCCACCGCCAGCATCCCGCGCAGGGAGCTGGTCGTGGAGGGGCCGCCGCTGCCGTTCGAGGAGTCCTGGGACATGCCGGGCTTCGAGGACGAAGTGGTCGGCGACAAGGAGTTCACGCTCAGGCTGCGCAGAGGTGAGGAGTCGGTCTGGGTCGAGGTCTTCGACCAGGACCTGCGGCTGCCGCGCATCCGCAGCGCGGGGGAGAACGACGAGGGCGGGCGCGGCCTCTACCTCGTCGACCAGCTGGCCCGACGCTGGGGATCACGTCCCACCAGGGAAGGCAAAGCGGTCTGGTTCGAGATTCCCACTCGCGGCAGGTGAGTGATTAGCTGGCGGTATGGAGCTGGCGTTCGAGCGACGAGGCACCGGTGCGCCGCTGATCCTCATTCACGGCATCGGCCACCACTGGCAGGCCTGGCTGCCCGTGATGGACCGGCTCGCCGCCTCGCGCACGGTGATCGCGATCGACCTGCCCGGCTTCGGGGTCTCGCCGGGGCTGCCTGAGGGCATCCCCTATACCGCCGAGTCGCTGGCGGACGCGGTCGAGTCGTTCTGCGCGCGACTCGGCGTACGCGAGCCGCACGTGGCGGGCAACTCGCTCGGCGGCTACATCGCGCTCGAGCTGGCCTCGCGCGGCGTCGTACGTTCGGCGACGGCCCTGTCGCCCGCCGGCTTCTGGTCCCGCCCCGAGCTGCTCTACGCCCAGACGATGCTGCGTGCCTTGCGGGCGGGGGCCAGGTTCGGCAGCACCCCGCTGCTGAGCAGCGTGTCCACCGGGATCCTGGTCGCCCACCCGTCCAGGCTGGAGCCGCAGGCGCTGTCGGCGGCTGCGCAGGCGCTGAGCGAGGCGAGCGGTTTCGACGAGACGCTTGAGTCGTTCGCCGGACTGATGCCGCCCGCGCCGCCCAAGTCGCCCATCACGATCGCGTGGGGCGAGCACGACCGGCTCCTGCTGCGCCGCCAGGCCATCCGCGCGGCGCGGTGGTCGGGGCAGCGGGTCAAGCTGCTGAAGGGCTGCGGCCATGTGCCGATGAGCGACGATCCCGAGCTCGTGGCCCGCGTCGTGCTGGAAGCCAGCGCTATGTCGTGAGGTTGGCGCTCATGCGACGCAGCACATCGACGGTCGCCTGATATTCCTGCGGGCTCACGCCCTCGGTCACCTTCTGCCTGAAGCGGCCGACTTGCTCGGAGATCCGCGCGTGCGCCGCCCTGCCCTCGTCGGTGAGCTTGCCGTCCGCCAGCCAGCCCCTGGCGGCGAGCCGCTCCACGGCCTCGTCCACTCCGGTGAACGGCATGGGGTCGGTGCTGTCGTGGGCCACCGCGTTGAGCACCTGCCACTCCCGCCGGGTGGTGCCCTGGAGGGCCTCCTCCAGCGCGCTCTCCAGCAGGTTGTCGAGATGCTTCAGCCAGTGGCCGATGAGTTTCTCCATACATGTACAATAGCAACTATATGTATGAAGACAACGAAATTGCCGCGATCGAACAGGCGATGATCGCGATCAGGCGACGACAGAGCAGGCGGGCGCTGGCGAAGACGCAGGGCGCCCCCGGCCCCGAGTTCGACGTGCTCGACGTCCTCGAGAGCGCCGCCGAGCCCGTCACCGTGTCCACGGTCGCGCAGGCGCTCAGCGTCGATCAGCCGAGGGCGAGCCGGCTCGTGGCGGCGGCGGTGACGGCGGGCCTCATCAGGCGGGAGGCCGATCAGGCGGACGGACGCCGGGCGTGGCTGGTGCTGACCGAGGCGGGGCGGGCGGCGCTGGAGCAGGCGCACCGCGGCAGGCAGGCGGCGTTCGCGGCGGCCATGGAGGGGTGGTCGGGGGAGGAGCGGGCCGAGTTCGCCAGGCTCCTCACCCGCTTCGTCGAGGGCATGCCCGGTTAGAGCTTGGTCTGACCCCAGACCAGCAGCATGGCGATGATGAAGACGATCATTACGCCGGCATAGCCGACCGGCCCCAGGCGGAACGCCCGGCGCACGCGGTTGAGGCCCCAGGCGAACAGCAGCGCCAGGAAAACCAGGAGGATCAGGCCGCCGTCCATGCTGTCCAGTATGGGGTGCGGACCGCCTTGCTGCGCGGTCAGAATCCGAAGGTGCGGCCGATGATCTCCTTCATGATCTCGGTGGTGCCGCCGTAGATCGTCTGGACCCGGCTGTCGATCCACGCCTTGGCGACCGGGTACTCCATCATGTAGCCGTACCCGCCGTGGAGCTGGAGGCAGCGGTCGATGACCTTGTTCTGCAGTTCGGTGGTCCACCACTTGGCCTTGGCCGCGTCCACCGCGGTGAGCTCGCCGGCGTTGAGCGCCAGGATGCACTTGTCCACGTAGTGGCGGGCGATCTCGGTCTCGGTGGCCAGCTCCGCCAGGACGAACCGGGTGTTCTGGAACGAGCCGATGCTCCGCCCGAACGCCGTGCGGGTCCTGCAGTACTCGATGGTCTCCTCCAGCACGGCCTCCGCCGCGGCCACCGCACCCACGGCGATCGACAGGCGCTCCTGCGGCAGGTTGTTCATGAGCTGGAAGAAGCCCTCGCCGTCGCGCGGGCCGAGGCGGTTGGCGACGGGCACGCGTACGTTCTCGAGGAACAGCTCGGCCGTGTCCTGCGCCTTCATCCCGATCTTGTCGAGGTTCCGGCCTCGCTCGAAGCCCTCCATGCCGCGCTCGGCCACGACCAGGGTCGTCCCCTTCGCGCCCGCGCCAGGATCGGTCTTGGCCACCACGACGACGAGATCGGCGTTGATGCCGTTCGTGATGAACGTCTTCTGGCCGTTCATCAGGTAGTGGTCGTCCTCGCGGATGGCTGTGGTCCTGATCCCCTGCAGGTCGCTCCCGGCCTCCGGCTCGCTCATCGCGATCGCCGTGATCAGCTCACCGCTGACGAAGCCGGGCAGCCAGCGCTGCTTCTGCTCGTCGTTCGTCAGATCCACCAGGTACGGGGCCATGACGTCGTTGTGCAGCGAGAACCCGAGCCCGGATGCGCCGTGCCGGATGATCTCCTCGACGATGACCGCGTTGTACCGGAAGTCCTTGATCCCTGCCCCGCCGTACTCCTCCGGCACCGAGAACCCGAACATCCCCAGCTCTCCGGCCTTCTTCCAGACCTCGCGCGGGACGATGCCGTCCTTCTCCCACTGAGCGTGGTGCGGCACGACCTCGCGGGCCATGAACTCGCGCACGGTCTCGCGGAAGAGCAGGTGCTCCTCGTCGAAGAGGTCTCGCCGCATCGGTCGTCTCGCTTCCCGAATAGAGTTCTGTTACTGGCAGGTATACCCCTTTTCCGAGTACGGCGGGTGCCTGTGGACACGGCTTCATCACAAGTGCCGTACGTTGTCTCGTTCGGAATGTGTTGCGGCTGTTTTCGACTCTAAGATCTATCCTCGGTCTATTTGTGGCGTGATCGGAGTCTCCCGTGAATCGGTGGCGCAAGGCGTTGATCGCCGCTTCGGTCGGATCGGTGGCGGCTTTAGGGGTGGCGGTGTTGCCCGGCGTACCCGCCGCCGCGGCGCCCGCCGACCTCGTCGTGGAGTACGACTGCACGCCGTCGACTCCCAACAGCATCGTCAGGAACGGTCCCGTACGGTTGACCACCAACCTCACCTTCGCCACGGACCTCGTGGTCGGCGACCCACTGAACTTCACCTGGAAACTGCACTACGCCGACGACTCCCGGCTGCAGTCGCCCGGCTACTTCCCGGCCGGCGGACAGGTGCACGCCACCGGGAACGTGCAGCTCCTCAGCAGCTGGCAGGGCCTCTTGCAGCCCAAGGGCAGCGCCGACCCGGAGGGCCCGCTCCGCCCCGACGACCACCTCAAGCTTCCCGAGACCATGAACGACCCTGGCCTGACCAACAAGCCCGGCACCATCACGGTCACGCCCAAGGACATCGAGCTGGACTTCACCCCGCCGGACGGCAGCGTCATCGTCAACGACGGAAACGACGCCGACAATCCCAGCGACATGGGGATCGTCTATGGGCCCGGCTGGACGTCGGTGGACGACCGTCCCACCTCTGAGCACCATGTGCACGAAGACCTGCACGAGACGACCCAGATCAACGCCTACGCCGAGCTGAAGTTCATCGGGACCGGCGTGGAGTACATCGGGCCGTACGACAAGGACGCGGGCCCCGTCGACATCTACATCGACGGGAGGAAGCGGGCCACAGTGGACCCCTCCCGGGCGGGCAACGACGTGCCCCGCAACGATGACCTCAACGGAGGCCAGACCCTGTGGACGTCTGCGCCGCTGAAGTACGGCGAGCACACCATCAGGATCGAGAACGCCTCCACCAAGTCAGCCTGGTTGGACGCCTTCCGCGTGACGACCAACACGGCCAAGACCCCTACCGGCTACCACAGCGCGATCTGCAAGCTGGCCAGCTCTCCGGTGTCGGTCGTGGTGACCGTACGAGACAAGACGGGCCCCACCGACACGGGTACGCCGACGGTCACCCCGCCCACGGAAACCCCTCCGACGGACACGTCCAGCCCGTCGCCCAGCGCGACCAACACCACGCCGAACAACCACTCCACCGACATTGGCCTGGGACATGTGGTCGTGATGCCAGCCGCGACAGGCACGAGCACGAGCACCCCCAAGACCACCGGCCCGACCGCGACCAAGTACTACAAGGCGCCGCAGGTGGCCAGGACGCCCAAGGGCGGTGTGGACACCGGCGAGGCGCCGGAACGAGAGGATCGGCCGTACGGGCTGATGGCGGCGCTCGTGATGGGCGGCGCGGGCGGCGGGCTGCTGCTGCGCCGGCGCAGGGCCGCGCACGCAGGAGGAGTTCACCGATGACCGAACAGCAGAAGACACCGATGCAGCGGGCGCAGCCCGGGCTGCTGATCGCCGGCTCGCTCGGCGGCGTCGGCCTGGTCATGGTGACCCTGCTCTCGCTGGTGCCCACCGTGGACGACGGCTCGGGCTCGCTGGCGGCGGCCCAGGACACGCCGACGCAGGTGGAGATGGCGAACGCGGGCGCGTTCGTCCTCCCGCCCACCGTGGGCCCCGGCGGCAAGAACGTCCCGCTGACCCCGGCCCGCCCCGACGCGCCCCCACCCCTCGCGGCTGCCCCGGTCGTGGCCCCGATCCCCGCGGCCAAGACCAAGACCGCCCGGGCCAAGCCGACCCGCATCAAGATCCCCAAGATCAAGGTGAACTCGCCCATCGGCTCCGTCACCTTGGACACCAAGGGCAAACTGGGCACCCCACCCTTGACCAAGCCCAACCAGACGGGCTGGTACCGCTACTCGCCGGTGCCGGGCGAGGTCGGCCCCGCGATCATCAACGGCCACGTGAGCACCCGCAAGGGTCCCGCCGTTTTTGACCGCCTACGTGAGCTGGCCAAGGGCGACCAGATCTATGTGTACCGGTCGGACGGCAAGGTCACCCGGTTCACGGTGAGCGGGATCGAGCAGGCAAGCAAGACGTCGTTCCCGACATCTCGGGTGTACGGGAACACGAAGGACTCTCAGCTGAGGCTCATCACCTGCGGTGGGGTCTTCAACCAGGCGGCGCACAGTTACACGGACAACATCGTCGTGTACGCAACGTTGTCGAAGAAGAAGAGCTGAGACGATAAGGTGTGGCGGATTTGGTCGTTTACGGGAAGTTGACAGGGACAGTTCGTAAGATCTCAACCTAACCGTGACCAACGGCTGGAATTCTGGCACGACTGTTGATACTGGCTTTGATCGGAGATGGACCCGTGCTTATGTCCCAGGCGTGGCGCCGCCTCGCCCAAAAGACGTCGGCCGTGGGGCTGGTCAGCACGCTCGTCCTCTTTGTCGGCTCGGTGTTAGCCATGTCGTCCCCGGCTCAGGCCGCCGCCGTTGAGCCGCTGAAGATTACATATAAGTGCACCGGGGGCTATCTGCCGGCAGAGTCAGTCCAGGTGACGGTCACTGCGCCCGCTTCGGTCGAGCCTTCCAAGACGGCGTCGATCAAGTGGACGTTCCCCGCGATGAAGGCGGCCAAGCCGATCGCCGCCCAGGCGTCGGTCACGACCAGCGGTGGCGACCTCACGGTGACGGGAGGCACGCCGACGCCGTTGAAGGGTAACGGTAGCGGCACGGTAAACACTGCGGTTCAGGCCGACCTGACATACACGCCGCCGGAGATGACGGCGTCTGTCAACGTGACCGCCACCACGGGCGGCAACCTGGTTCTGGCTCCGGTGACGACTACCACCAGCCCCTCGCTGACCATCACGGTGGCCGGTGAGGCGACTACTTGCACCTATACGTCGGCGACGCCCACCAGCATCTCGGTCCCCGTCCAAACCGGCGGTGGCGGCGGTAGTGGTACCGACATCGCCGAGTATGAGTGCAGAGTCGGTTCGTCCACTACCGATGTGCAGGACGTCGAGATCAAGGTTGAGTTGACGATGCCGACCTCCGCCAAGGTGGGCGAGCAGTTCGCCATCAAGTGGAAGGGCACTTACACGCAAGGCCAGGAGCTGAAGGCGCCCACCACAGGCCAGACGATCAGCGCGAAGATCTTCCCCTACGCGTCGCTGACCGGCATCAGCGGCCTGACCTCGGCCACGGGTGAGGGCACTACCGGCGCGATCACCGCTGGCCAGATCATTACACTGCCAACGACGACGACGATCGACCTCAAGTCGACCGCCAACGCCGCAGGCACCGTGACGGTGAAGCCCGGGAAGATCAATTTCGGCTCGAACGCCGCTACGGGCACCCAACCGGCAATCGAGTGCACCGTCCAGAATGAGACCGCACTCAAGTCCTACACGTTCACGGTGAGTAGCTCCACCGCTAGCCCGAGCCCCTCGCCCACCCCGAGCAGCAGCTCGCCCAAGCCCACCAAGACCAGCACCCACACGGTGACCGTCACCCCCTCCAGCAAGAAGACCACCAGGTCCAAGACGCCCAAGGCCGGTGCCGACACGGGTGGGGGCGGTGAGATCGGGCCTGACGGGCGGCTGTTCATCCTGACCGGTACCGCTCTGATCGGGGCCGCCGCCGTAGGCGGGCTGATCATGCGACGTCGTTCCATCCGGGGCTGACGCACGTGTCGGGGCACTATCCGTACGGCGGCGGCGGTGGGGCACTGCCGCCGCCACAGGACAAGGGCAGCACGGCGCTCAGGACCGTGCTGATCGTGGCGGCCATCGCCGGCGTCGTCACTGTCGTGGCCGGGCTGCTGATCGTGTTCAGGTCCCCCGAAGAGTACGGCCTGGCCAGCAACCGCGACGCCCTCAAGCTGCAGGCGCAGCCGGACGGAAAGGCCAGCGGGCAGCCCGAGCAGGCGCTTTTCCAGGCCGCTCCGGACGTGCCCCCGCCGCTGCCACAGATCAACCCCGCGCCCCCCATGATGCCCTCCACGCCCGTGCGGATCGTGATCAAGAGGCTGGGGATCAACGCGCCGGTCAAGTCGGTCGGGCTGGCCAAGGACGGGACGATCGAGGTGCCCCCGGCGAACGACCCGAACCTGGTCGGGTGGTACCGGAACATGTCCACCGCCGGTGAGGCGGGTCCGGCTGTGATGCTCGGGCACAAGGACACCAGGACACGCAGCGCCGTGTTCAGCCGGTTGGCCGAGATCAAGAACGGCGACACGATCGAGGTCAAGCGCCAGGACAAGACGACCGCGCTGTTCACCGTCGGCGGCGTCGAGCAGGCGAGCAAGAAGACGTTCCCGACCCAGCGGGTCTACGGGCCCCAGGAGAACGCCCAACTTCACCTCATCACCTGCGGCGGCTCCTACGATCGGACCATCGGGCACTACAACGACAACGTCATCGTCTACGCGACGATGACGAGCTCCTATCGAAGCTGAGATAGCTGAGAAAGCTGAAGCGCGGAGGCGGGCTATGGGCTGGATGGCGAAGCGGAGACTGCGTACTGGCCCGACGGCGGCCCTGCCCGCGAAACCGGACCCGGACGAGCTGCTGCGCATCGTACGGCTCGCGGACCCGGGCGCGCGGTGGGACGGCGACGACATCGTGGCCACCGACGTGCGGGTGTGCGCGCCCGTCGAGGCAGACACCGAGCTGGCCGGCGGCGAGCTGGAGAAGGTGTGGGCGGTCCGGGTGGCCGCCGAGGGGCCGCTGCCGCTGGACTTCTTCGACCGCTACCTCGCCGAGGGCCTGGCCTTCCGGCTCAAGGGGCTCGCGGTGTGCCGGGGCGAGGTGAGCGATCCGGCCGACGACCAGCGGAGCGGCCCCGCCGTCATCCTCCCGGTACGGCCCGGCGCCGACGAGCTGGCGCCGCTGCTCGAGCAGGACGAGGACGACGAGTTCACCTTCACGGCAGGCGACATCCGAGCCGCGCTCGTACCGCAGAAGGGGCAGCCGCCGGCCGTACAGGAGCTGCTGCCCTTCGCCACCGAGCTGACCGCGATCGAGCTGCGCGGCGACGAGCCCGCCAAGCTCGGCGCGCTGGCCCTCGAGCTGGCCGAGGCGCTGAACGGGCTGGTCGTGGACCGGTGGCGGTTCAGGGTCGACGCCGCGGAGGACCTGGTGCCGCCCGCCGGGGATCCCGCCACGTGAGCAGAACGTCGTTCTGTTGTAGTCTGCCCTTAGTAACCGAATAATGCTCGGTTTCAGGAGGCACTGTGGCAGAGGCGTACATCGTCGGGGCGGTCCGCACCCCGGTCGGCAAGAAGAAGGGCGGCCTTTCCACCGTCCACCCCACTGACCTGGCAGCTCACACGCTGAAGGCGCTGATCGACCGCACCGGCGTCGACCCCGCGGCGGTGGAGGACGTCATCATGGGGTGCGTCATGCAGTTCGGCCCCCAGAGCATGGACATCGCGCGAAATGCCTGGCTGTCGGCAGGGCTGCCCGAGACCACCGCCGGTGTCACGATCGACCGGCAGTGCGGCTCCTCGCAGCAGTCGATCCACTTCGCCGCCCAGGGCGTCATGTCCGGCACCCAGGACCTGGTGGTGGCGGCCGGTGTCGAGTCGATGAGCATCGTCCCCATGGGCTCCTCGATCACGGCCGCGCTGGAGAAGGGCATGCCGTTCCCGTTCGGCGACAAGTGGGTCGAGCGGTACGGCAAGCAGGAGATCTCGCAGTTCCGCGGCGCGGAGCTGATGTGCGAGAAGTGGGGCTACACCAGGGACACGCTGGAGCAGTACGCGCTCGAGTCCCACCAGCGGGCCGCCAAGGCGATCGCGAACGGCTACTTCAAGGACCAGATCGCCCCCGTCAACGGCGTCGAGGATGACGAGGGTCCGAGGGCCGACACGACGCTGGAGAAGATGGCCTCGCTGAAGACGCTCAAGGAGGGCGGCCAGATCACCGCCGCCACCTCCTCGCAGATCTCCGACGGCTCCGGCGCGCTGCTGATCGCCTCCGAGCAGGCGGTCAGGGACCACGGCCTGACGCCGCGGGCCCGCATCCACCAGCTCGCCCTCAAGGGCGACGACCCCGTCTACATGCTGACCGCGCCGATCCCCGCCACGCGGCTGGCTCTGCAAAAGGCCGGCATGTCGATCGACGACATCGACGTCGTGGAGATCAACGAGGCGTTCGCGCCGGTGCCGCTGGCCTGGACGCAGGAGCTCGGCGCCGACCCCGCCAAGGTCAACCCGAACGGCGGCGCCATCGCGCTCGGGCACCCCCTCGGCGGCACGGGTGCCATCCTCATGACCAAGCTGCTGCACGAGCTGGAGCGCACGGGCGGCAGGTACGGGCTGCAGACGATGTGCGAGGGCGGCGGCCAGGCCAACGTCACCATCATCGAACGACTGTGAACGAATGCGAGGCCGCCTCCAGCCGCGACGCGGGAGGCGG
Source organism: Nonomuraea sp. NPDC049400 (assembly GCF_044466425.1). Classification (NCBI taxonomy): domain Bacteria; kingdom Bacillati; phylum Actinomycetota; class Actinomycetes; order Streptosporangiales; family Streptosporangiaceae; genus Nonomuraea; species Nonomuraea sp. NPDC049400. The sequence goes on along the minus strand of NZ_JBITMP010000040.1, from coordinate 28,164 downwards.
CGCTCGCTGACTGCCCATCCTGTGTCTTGACGGGGCTCTTGGGCGAGACGCGCCCGAACTGCACGATCGTGCGCTGGGCATCTCGGACAGCTCTCGGGTCTCCTTGCGCTTCCTGTCAAGTACGTGAAGTACTTGACGTACTTGCGCGGGGATGGCAACCTAAGGGCAAGTCGCAGTGGAGGTGCTGCCATGACCGCCGTACATTTCGATAGCTATACAGAGGCTCGTGCGCATCTGAAAGCCCTCTTGGACGCGGCCGAACGGGGCCGTGTGGCAACGGTGCGTCGTGAGTCGGCCAGAACCGCCATCGTGGACGTCGAGAGACTGCGCCACTACCTCGCAGCGGTCACTCCGTCGCGTGCGCAGGCGGTTCCCGAGGACGGCGGTTGGTCCATCTTCATTCCAGGGCTGCCGATCGCTGCGGACGGCCGGACCTTCAATGAGGCTGTCACCGAAATGGTAGCTGCGCTGCGTGAGTACGCCGAGGACTGGCAGGACCACCTGCTCGATGCGCCGAACCACCGTGAAAACTGGGGACTGGTGCAGCTGATCTGCCTCAGTGATGACGCTCAGCTGCGTGAATGGCTAGTAGGGAAGGCTCGGTGACCTGGCCCCAGCCCACACGCGAGGACCACGATCGGTTCTGTGAGATCGAAGGCTGGCGTCCAGTACGGAATGCCCGTGGAGGAACGGGAATCCACCATGTCACGTATGAACTGGATCTTCCCGATGGTCGCATCCTGAGAACTCGGATCTCTCATCCTCCCGATCGAAGCACCTACGGCCGTAGCTTGTGGGGTCATATTCTTCGTGATCAGCTACAGGTGGACGAGGCGACGTTCTGGGCCTGCGTCAAGGGCGGTGCCCTGCCTGATCGCGGAACGCCCGAGCCGCCCTCGAACGCCTTGCCCGCCGACCTCGTTCACCTGCTGATCTCCAGAGTGGGTCTGGCCGATGCCGAGGTCGCGGCGATGAGCAAAGAGGACGCCGTAGCCAGACTGCAGAAGTACTGGACCGAGGGCGTGTGACGCGACGGTCACCGGCCGCTGCACATCGCCGCAGGAGGACGCCGATCACCTCAGGAGACAGCCGGGTGACTACAGCCGGGCCGCCGATATGACGAGGTCGAGGGCTTCCCTGGACTCGCGGAGGTCCTGCATCGCACGGTCGATGCGGTCCCGCTCCCTGCGGAGCTGTCCCACCACGTCCGGGCAGGTCGGAGCCAGACGTTCGCCGTCGGGTGCCAGGCAGGGCAGCACGGTGGCGATCGTCGAGGTGCGGAGCCCGGCGGCCAGCAGGCAGCGGATGCGACGCACCGTCTCCACGTGGGCCTCGGTGTATTCGCGGTAACCGCTGGGGCGCCGCTCGGGCGCGAGCAGGCCCTGCTCTTCGTAGTAACGCAGCAGCCGCTCGCTCACGCCGGTGCGCCGGACGAGATCGCCGATCCGCATATGGTCTCCCTCACAGAGGCGCGGGCGCTGTTGACTCTCACATCCATGTGAGACTTTAGCGTACGCGCATGAGAAAGAGCATCGTGGTGCCCGCCGCGCTCATGGTCAGCGTTTTCGTCGTGGGCACGTCCGAGTACCTGATCGCGGGATTGTTGCCGCAGGTGGCCGCCGACCTGGGGGTTTCCGTGTCCACGGCGGGGCACACGGTGACGGCGTACGCCCTGGGTGTGGTGATCGGCGGGCCGCTGGTGACGATCGCGACCGTGCGGCTGCCGCGGAAGGGACTGGCGCTGGGGTTGCTGCTGCTGTTCGCCGCGGGCAACGCGATCTGCGCGACGGCCGGGTCGTACGAGCTGCTGATCGCCGGCCGGGTCGTCGCGTCCCTGAGCCACGCGGCATTCCTGACGCTGGCATTGATGGTGACCGCCGGCGTGGTCTCGAAGGAGAGGGTGGGCACGGCCATCGCGGTCGTCGGGTCGGGGTTCGCGGCGGCCACCCTGCTGGGGGTGCCCGTGGGGGTGCTGCTCGGGGACAGTGCCGGATGGCGTGCGCCGTTCGCCGTGCTGGCGGTGCTCGCGCTGGCGGTCACGGTCCTGCTCGCCGTGGTCATGCCCGAACAGGACGCCCCGGCCACCGGCGTCCGGGCCGAGCTGGGCACGGTGGTCCGGCCGAGGGTGCTGATCGTGATCGCGACCACGGCGGTCGGGCTGGCGGCGACCTCGACCGTGTTCACCTACCTCGCGCCGACGCTCACCCAGATCACCGGCTTCACCCCGGCGGGCGTCTCCACGCTGCTGCTGCTCTACGGAGCGGGCAGCCTGGTGGGCGGGCTGGTGGCGGGGCGGTTGGCCGACCGGTCGCCGGGCGTCGCCGTCCGCGGCACGTTCGGGGGGCTTGCCGCCGTGCTGGCGATCTTCCCTTTCGCGGTGACGTGGCAGCCGGCCGCGGTGCCGGCCGTGCTGGGGTTCGGGCTGCTGACCTCCGCCACCACGCCTGTGCTGCAGAGCCTGGTGCTGCGGCACGCAGGCAGCGCGCCGACTCTGGCGGTGTCGGTGAATGTGTGCGCGTTCAACATCGGCATCGCGGCCGGCTCGGCACTCGGCGGCGGTCTGGTCGCGGCGGACGGGCTGCGCTGGCTCGGGTTCGCGGCCGCCGCGCTCAGCCTGGCCGCCCTTGCGATCAGCTACGCGGCCATCCCGCGACGGCCGGTCGAGCCCGCTTTGGCGCCCCGTGCGCCGAAGCGCACCGCCCGGATCCGGGCGGCCGCCACCGCCGCACCCGACAGCGCCGCCACCACCAGCATGATCGACAGGGGCGCGGCGAAGTAGGTGAGCTGGGCCCACGTCACCGTCCGCCCGTTCATGAGGAACGAGATCAGGTCCGGGTAGGCCGCCAGCACCGCCGCGGGCAGCAGTAGTGGCACCAGTCGCAGCCACGGCCACCGTGGCCGCCTGGCCGCCCAGCGCCGGGAGCGCAGCACGCCCATGACGCCCAGGCCCGCCGCGACCGTCGCGATCGCGGCCAGCACCAGCTCGAAGAGCTGCCGGTCGCCCCCGGGCGTCTCGGGGGTCCGGCCCTCGGCCAGCGCGTTCAGCCCCTGCAGGATGGTGTACGTGTCGTCGGTCAGTGCGGCGCCGTTCGCCATGACGGCGAAGCCGTAGCCGGTCTTGGGGGAGATGGCCTCGACGGCGTTGTACGTGAACAGATTCCCGGAATGTGTGAGCAGTCCGGTTTCCCGCTCCACACCCCAGCCCATGCCGTAGTCCCGGATCTTGGTGGGCGTGTGCATGACGTCGAGACTCTGGCGCTTGACCAGCGGGCGGCCGTCGCCCGTCTGCGTGATCAGCCATTTGCCCATGTCGGCGGCGGTGGTGATGACCCCGCCCGAGCCGCTCTCGTTGAGGAAGCCGGACAGCTCGGGGCGCGGGAGCCAGGCGCCGAAGATCGAGTTGTAGCCGTCAGCCGGCCTGACGACTTGATCGCTGACGGCGCTGCCTTTCATGCCGAGCGGGCCGAACACCCGCTGCCGCAGGTAGTCACCGAACCGCTGCCCCGAGGCCACCTCCACCAGCCTGGCGGCGAGGTTGTAGTTGACGTTGCAGTACTCCCAGCGGGTGCCCGGATCGGCGCGGAGCCCGGAGCCGGCCAGCCGGGAGGTGTAGTCGGCGAGCGAGGTGGCGCTATTGACCGCGGCGATGTCGACCGTGGAGTCCGCAAGGCCGGAGGTCTGGTTCAGCAGCTGCCGCACGGTGATCTTCGCCGCCCGCGGGTCCGCCATCCTGAAGCCGGGCAGCTGCGTGGCCACCGGCTCGTCGAGCGCGATCTTGCCGCGCTCCACGAGCGTCATCACGGCCATCGCGGTGAACGACTTGCTCACCGAGGCCACCCGCATCGGGGTGTTCTCGGTGACCGCGTGGCCTTCGGAGTCGTGGCCGTACCCGGCCGCGTGCACGACCTTGCCGTTGTGCGTGACGACCACGGAGAACCCGGGCAGACCGGTGGATTCCAGCGCCTGCCGCAGGAAGGCGTCGATGGAGCCGGGCGTCATCCCGGCGGGGGCGGTACCGAACGTCAAAGCGGCCGAGAGGCCGATCAGGAGGGACTTCACGGGAGAAACCTAGAAAGGCGCCGCCCCCTTCCGGATCGGCCGACCGTCCAGTACCGCCCCTGACGAAAGTCAGGTCAGCCGCTCCGGGACGGTGTTGTGCACCTGCTGGAAGATCACCGACGTGCGGAAGCCGACGATCTCCTTGCGCTTGCTCAGCCGGTCGAGCAGGAACGAGTGCAGGTGGTCCAGGTCCTGCACCGCCACGTGCAGCAGGAAGTCGTCCCCGCCCGCCAGCACGAACACGCTGAGCACCTCCGGCATGGCCGCGGCCGACGACTTGAAGGCGTTGATCACCGCCCGGCTCAGCGGCCGTACCTGGACCATGATCATGGCCTGGACGCTCCGGTTGAGCGCGGCCGGGTCGATGTCGGCGTGGTAACCGCGGATGACGCCGCGGCGGGTGAGTGCCCTGACTCGCTCGAGGCAGGTCGAGGGCGCGATGCCGAGCTGCCGTGCGAGCTCCCTGTTGGACTGCCGCGCATCCGTTTGGAGGAGCCGTACGATCTCCGAATCAAGTTCGTCCATAGGTGGATGCTCGCACGTACTTCCGGCCAGACGTTCGGTTGGGGCGCTTTATGACCGAATGACTGCACTAATTTCGGCCGTATGACGGAACATCGGATAGGCGCGGGACAAGGCACGGCGTTGCTGGTGGGGGCGGTGCTGGGGCCGGGGATGCTGGTCCTGCCGCACCTCGCCGCCTCCGCCGCGGGGCCCGCGTCCGTGCTGGCCTGGGCGGGGCTGCTCGCGCTGAGCGTGCCCGTCGCGCTCACCTTCGCCGCGCTCGGCGCCAGGTATCCCGACGGCGGCGGCGTGGCGAGCTTCGCCGGGCTGGCGTTCGGCCGGCACGCCGCCGCCGTGGTCGGCTGGTGGTTCTACGGCGCCGTCCCCGTCGGCACCGTCGCGGGCGCGCTGATCGGCGGCCAGTACGTCGAAGCCACCCTGGGCATGAACGCCACCCTGACCGCCTGCCTGATCCTGGCCGCGGCCTTCGCCGCCAACGCCGCCGGGCTGCGCACCTCGGGGCGGTTGCAGATCGGCTTCGTCGCCCTGCTCGTCGCGCTGCTGGCCACCGCCGTGATCACCGCCGCGCCGCACGCCGACCCGGCCAACTTCACCCCCTTCGCCCCGTACGGCGCCGCCGGCGTGGCCAGCGCGGCAGGCGTGCTCATGTTCGCCTTCGTCGGCTGGGAGGCGGCCAGCCACCTGTCGGCGGAGTTCGCCGGCGGCAAGAGCGGCCTGGTCAGGGCCACCGCGGTGACCCTGGTCGTGATCGCGCTCCTGTACGTGGGCGTCTCCGTCACCTCCGTCGGCGTGCTCGGCCTCCATATGCCCGGCGTGCCGCTCACCGCGATGCTGGAGACCGGCATCGGTCCCGCCGCGCGGCCGGTCACCGGGGTGGTGGCGGTGCTGTTGACGTTCGGGGCCGTCAACACGTACATCGCCGGAGCCGCCCGGCTGGGCGCGGCCCTGGCCAGGGACGGGGCGCTGCCGGGCTGGTTCGCCAGGGGAGGGTCGCCGGGCATGACGCCGTACCGGAGCCTGGGGCTGCTCGCCGTGCTGAGCGTGCCCGTGCTGGTGTGGGCGGTGGACCTGGACCTGCTCATGCGGGCCACCTCGGCGTGCCTGGCCGCAGTCACGGTCGCGGGCGTGGCGGCGGCTGTGCGGATGTTGCCCGCGGGGCGGCACAGGATCACCGCCGTCGTGGGCGCGGGGCTGTCGCTCGTGGCGCTGACGTTCTGCGGCGCCTATCTCGTGGTGCCCGCCGTGCTGGCCCTGGTTGCGCTCGCGGTCCTGAAAGCGAATGCTCGCCGTTCGTACAAATTCCGGCTATAAACAGCGCAGGGCGCCGTCAGGCGGGCAGTACTCATAGCACAGACGGCGCATCGTCGGGAGGTGCTATGACCGAGCACGCCAAGTACGCGGAGTCCAGGGAGGTCGGCGAGCAGGCCCGCGAGAAGGAGTGGACGCGGCCCAGCTTCGCCAAGCAGCTCTTCCTCGGTGACTTCCGGCTGGATCTGGTGCATCCCGTGCCGGCGCTGTCCGACGAGGCGACCAAGCGAGGCGAGGAGTTCGTCAGGGCGGTGCGGCGCTACCTCGACACGAACGTCGACCCGGCGCTCATCGAGCGGACCGCGCAGGTGCCCGACGAGGTGGTGAAGGGGCTGGCGGAGCTCGGGGCGTTCGGGATCACGATCAGCGAGCAGTACGGCGGGCTCGGCCTGTCGTACCTGTATTACTGCCGCGCTCTCATGCTCGTCGGCTCGTACTGCCCGGCGCTGGCCACGCTGCTGTCGGCGCACCAGTCGATCGGGGTGCCGCAGCCGCTCAAAATGTTCGGCACCGAGGAGCAGAAGCGGGAGTTCCTGCCGAGGTGCGCGCGGGGCGAGATATCCGCGTTCCTGCTGACCGAGCCCGACGTCGGCTCCGACCCCGCCCGCCTGTCCACCACCGCGGTGCGCGACGGCGACGACTACGTGATCGACGGCGTCAAGCTGTGGACGACGAACGGCGTGGTCGCCGAACTGCTCGTGGTCATGGCCAGGACCGGCAAGAAGATCAGCGCGTTCGTGGTCGAGGCCGACTCTCCCGGCATCACGGTCAAACGGCGCAACGGCTTCATGGGGTTGCGCGGGATCGAGAACGGGGTCACCGAGTTCTCCCAGGTCAGGGTGCCTGCCAAGAACATGATCGGGCACGAGGGGCAGGGGCTGAAGATCGCCCTCACCACGCTCAACACCGGCCGCCTGTCGCTCCCGGCCACCTGCGCGGGCAACGCCAAGTGGGCCGTCAAGATCGCCCGCGAGTGGGGCAACGAGCGCGTGCAGTGGGGGCGCAAGGTCGGCCGGCACGAGGCCGTGGCCACGAAGATCTCCTTCATCGCGGCCACCGCGTACGCCCTCGAAGCCGTCTGCGAGCTCACCAGCCGCCTGGCCGACGACCAGCGCAACGACATCAGGATCGAGGCGGCGCTGGCCAAGCTCTACGCGTCGGAGCTGTCGTACCAGGCGCTCGACGAACTGGTCCAGATGAGGGGCGGGCGCGGCTACGAGACCGCCGAGTCGCTCGTGGCGCGCGGCGAGCGCGGCGTGCCCGCCGAGCAGATGCTGCGCGACTCCCGCATCAACCGCATCTTCGAGGGCTCCTCGGAGATCATGCGCCTGATGATCACGCGCGAGGCGGTGGACGCGCACCTGTCGGCCGCGGGGGAGCTGGTCAACCCGGAGGCCTCCCGCCAGGAACGCGCGCAGGCCCTGCGCAGGGCCAGCCGCTTCTACGCCAAGTGGCTGCCCACGCTGGTGGCCGGCACCGGAAACCTGCCCACGTCGTACGGCGACTTCGGCCCGCTGGCCCAGCACCTGCGCTTCGTGGAGCGGACCAGCAGGAAGCTGGCCAGGTCCACCTTCTACGGCATGTCCCGCTGGCAGGGCAAGCTGGAGCACAAGCAGTCGTTCCTCGGCAGGATCGTGGACATCGGGGCCGAGCTGTTCGCCATGACGGCCGCCTGCGTCAAGGCGGCGGAGGACGCCGCGGACCTGGGACGCCGGCCGTACGAGCTGGCCGACACCTTCTGCCACCAGGCAAGACACCGCGTGGACTCGCTGTTCGAGCGGCTCTGGGACAACACCGACGCGGGCGACGCGCGGCTGGCCGAGTACGTGCTCGACGGCCGCTACGACTTCCTCGAGGAGGGCATACTCGACCCGTCCGTCGAGGGGCCGTGGATCGGCACGCCGCAGGGCGGGGAGAGCGTGCGGAGAAAGATCCTCTGACGCCCGGTCTAGACCGGTTGTGAGGCTTTTCCGGTCTCGATGTTTTCAAACTGATACGAGCCGGTATAGACCGGCTCCTTGAGCCAGGCTTACGCTGGCGCAAACGCGTCGGGCCTTGTGCTCGTGCGCCTCATCCCCCAGGGCGGGGTCCGTCAGCTGGTACGGACCAGCGACCCGTCCGACGAGAAGGCGGTATCTCCAGTGAACATGAAGCTTGTGGGCGGCGCCGCTCTCGGCCTTGCCGCGATGCTGGTCCTGTCCAGTTGCGGATCGGGCGGCTCCGGTGGTTCCGGTGGCGACGACAAGGCGTCGGGCGGCGGGCAGGTCACGCTCAAGATGGTCGCCGCCGACTACGGCGACGGCCCCGGCAAGCCGAACTCAGGCGAGACGTTCTGGAAGGGCGTCACCGACGAGTTCACCAAGGCCAACCCGAACATCAAGGTCGACGTCCAGGTCATCAACTGGAACGACATCGACAAGCAGGTCGCCACCATGGTCCAGAACGGCCAGGTGCCCGACATCCTGCAGACCGGCGACTACTCCGGCTTCGTCAAGGACCAGCTGCTCTACAAGGTGGACGAGGTGCTGTCGCCGAACGTCTCGGGCGACATGCTGCAGAAGTTCGCCGAGTTCGGCAAGGTCGACGGCACCGCGTACGGCATCCCGTTCGTCTCCTCCGCCCGCGCCCTGTTCTACAACAAGGACCTGTTCGAGAAGGCCGGCATCGCCGAGCCGCCGAAGACGTGGGACGAGCTCAAGGCCGACGCCGAGAAGCTGAAGAAGGCCGGCGTCACGCAGCCGTTCGGCCTGCCGCTCGGCCAGGAGGAGGCGCAGGGCGAGTCGTTCCTGTGGATGCTCGGCAACGGCGGCGGCTACAAGGACGCCTCCGGCAAGTGGGCGATCAACTCGCCGCAGAACGTCGAGACGTTCACGTACATGAAGGGCCTGGTCGACGCGGGCCTGACCACCCCCAACCCGGGCACCAAGGACCGTAAGACGGTCTGGGAGGACTTCGGCGCGGGCAAGGTCGGCATGGTCAACGGCGGCCCCATGTCCATCCCGATCTTCGACGCGGCCGGGCTGAAGAACTACGGCGTCGCGCCCATCCCCGGCAAGACCGGCCCGCTCGACACCACGCTCGGCGTCATGGACTGGATCATGGCGTTCAACAAGAACGGCCACGCCGCCGAGATCAAGAAGTTCTTCGACTTCTTCTACACCAGCGACGCCGCGCAGAAGATCTCCGACACCTACAAGCTGCTGCCCGTCACCAACGGCGGCATCAAGAAGCTGGAAGGCGACGAGAAGCTCAAGCCGTTCCTCGACGCGCTGCCGAACGCCAGCTTCTACCCGTTCCAGGACCCCAAGTGGGCCGAGGTGAACCCGGCGATCAAGCAGACGATCGGCGGGGCCGTCAAGGACGACCCGGCCAAGGTCCTCGGTGAGCTGCAGAAGACCGCCGAGTCGGCCGGCTGATCGATCGGGGGCCCGTGCGGCCGGCGCTCTCACCGGTGCCGGCCGCACCGTCTTGGAAGGTTGCTCATGAGAAGGTTGCGCGCCCTCGAGCCCCTCGCGTGGGTGGGGCCCGCCGTGGTGCTGATCGCGCTGGTCGTGCTCTGGCCCGTGATCGAGATGATCAGGTCGTCGTTCCTCAAGATCAGCCGGTTCGGCGTGGTCCAGGGGAGCAACGGGTTCGCGAACTACGAGAAGCTGTTCGGCGAGAAGGACTTCGCCGACATCATGGTCCGCAGCGTGATCTGGGTGGTCGCGGTCGTCGCGCTCACCGTGCTGATCTCGCTGGCCCTCGCCCAGCTGTTCAACCAGCGCTTCCCGCTGCGCAAGGTGGCCCGGTGGGCGCTGATCGCGCCGTGGGCCGCGTCCGTGCTGATGACGGCGATCATCTTCAAGTGGATGCTCGACCCCGAGGTCGGCGTGATCAACCAGATCCGCCTGAAGCTGGGGCTGATCGACGCGATGGGCGGGGCCGCGGCCGACCAGCTCGGCGACGCCTCCACGGCGATGCCGTGGCTGGTGTTCGTGGCCGTCTTCGTGTCGGTGCCGTTCACCACGTACGCGCTGCTGGCCGGGCTGGCGACGATCCCCGCCGACGTATATGAGGCGGCCAAGATGGACGGAGCCGGACGGTTCCGTACGTACTGGTCGATCACGCTGCCGCTGCTGCGCCCCGCGCTCACCGTGGCGGCCCTCATCAACGTCATGAACGTCTTCAACAGTTTCCCGATCATCTGGGCCATGACGCACGGCCAGCCGGGCTACTCCACCGCCACCTCGACGATCCTCATGTTCATCCTCAAGGGCTCCAACATCGGCGAATCGGCGGCCATGTCCGTCGTCAACTTCGGCATGGTGATCATCCTGACCGCGATCTTCCTCAAGGTCTCGCGCTGGAACAAGGAGGTGGCGTGATGGCCGTGAACACGATGCGCCCGCCCGCCACCAGGCCGCGCCAGCACGTCAGGCCGGTCGCGCGGCGCGGGATGCCGCGTCTCAAGACCGTGGTCGTCGCGGCCGCCGCCTACGTCATCGCGCTCATCTTCCTGTTCCCGTACGTGGTGATGCTGCTCACCTCGCTGCGCGCCCAGGACTCGCTGCGCGAGGTGACGTTCTGGCCGAAGGAGTGGGTCTGGTCCAACCTCGCCAACTTCTGGAGCAGCGGCCTGGCGGGCAACCTGTGGGTGACGCTCAAAGTCGCCGGCGGCTCGACCCTGCTGGTGCTGCTGGTGGCGCTGCCCGCCGCGTACTACTCGGCCAGGCATCAGTTCAGGGGGCGTACGGCGTTCCTGATCCTGGTGCTGATCACCCAGATGTTCCAGCCGACGGCCATGCTGGTGGGCATCTACCGCGAGTTCTACCAGTTCGGCCTGGTGGACTCGACCTGGTCGCTGATCCTGGTCAACGCCGGGTTCAACCTGGCGTTCGCGGTGTGGATCCTGAACGCGTACTTCGCCTCGATCCCGCGCGAGCTGGAGGAGGCCGCGTTCATCGACGGGAACGGGCGCTTCGGCGCGCTGTTCAGGATCACACTGCCGCTGGCCATGCCCGGTGTCATCACGGCGCTGATCTTCACGTTCATCGCCGCGTGGAACGAGTTCGTGGTCGCGCTGACCCTGACCACGACGCCGGAGAACCAGCCGCTCACGGTGGCTCTCAACTCGTTCATCGGCCAGTATCAGGTCGACTGGCAGAACCTGTTCGCCGGCTCGGTGATCGCCACCATCCCCGTGATCATCCTTTTCGCGTTGATCGAGCGGAAGGTGGTCGGCGGCCTGACGGCCGGCTCCATCAAGTGAGCGGCTGCGGGACCCGCGCCACGCAGAAGACGGTCTGGCCGAATGGTGGCCTGATGAACCGCTCGATGAAGCGGGTCGTCGGGACCACCGTGCGGTCGTAGATCTTGACCAGGCGCGGGTCGGGGTAGCCGACGCCGCCCCGGCGCACGGCCGCCCACCAGGCGATGCCGCCCAGGAAGTTGATCGGCTTGAGCACCTCGACGTCGAGGCCCGCCCTGGCGACCGTCGCGCCCAGCGTCTTGGGCGTGTAGCGCTGGACGTGGCCCACCTTGCGGTCGAAGTCGCCGTAGAGCTGCGGGTAGCCGGGCACCCAGATGATGATCCGCCCGCCCGGCAGCGTGACGCGGGCCAGCGAGCGCAGCGCCTCGGCGTCGTCCTCGATGTGCTCGAGGACGTTCATCATGACGACGGTGTCGACCTTGTCCTCGAGCGGGATGTCGGTGGGCAGCCCGAACTGCAGGACGCTGATGTCGTCGCGGTCGGCGAAGCGCTTGTCCAACTGCTCGACGCAGTAGGGGTCGAAGTCGCTCACGACGAGCCTGTCGAGGCGCGGCAGGAACTGCTCGGCGAAGTGGCCCAGCCCCGAGCCGATCTCCAGCATCGAACGGCCGACATGCGGGGCGACCATGTCGAACTCGTACTGCCGATAGTTCTTGGCCTCGTCGCCACCTAGGTGGTTCTCCAAGGCCTCGTCACCGGCCGCCGGTTGCACTACACGGTCATACCCAGAAGACATTGTCCAGTTCCTTCGAGGGAGCTCATGGATTGCCCGAGTCTAATGCCCCGATCAACGGTGGGGTCACTTGACGTATGAATGCCTCTTCCGCACGGGCCTCGGATGAGGTGGAATCTGACTCGCCATGAACGACGACGAGGCTGTCGAGCGCTCGCTCGCCGGTGACTTATCCGCCTATGAGGCGTTGGTCACCCGCTACAGCGCGCTCGCCCACCGTACCGCTTCCATGCTGGGGGCGGGGGACGAAGCCGAGGACGTCGTGCAGGAGGCGTTCGTCAAGGCGTTCCGGCACCTGGCGAGCTTCCGCAGGGACGCGCCCTTCCGCCCGTGGCTGCTGCGGATCGTGGCCAACGAGACCCACAACCTGACCCGGTCGCGGGGGCGCCGCTCCGAGCTGACCCTGCGGCTGGGCGCCACGGCCGCCGTGAGCGCGCCCGACGACCCCGAGGGCGCGGCGGTGGCCACCGACCGTCGGTCCCGGCTGCTGGAGGCGGTACGGCGGCTGCCCGAACGGGAACGCCAGGCTGTCGTCTGCCGGTACTTCTTACAGCTGACCGAGGCGGAGACGGCGCAGGTGCTCGACTGGCCCGTCGGCACCGTCAAGTCCAGCACGCATCGGGGGCTGGCCCGGCTGAGGGAGGAGGTGGGCAATGAACTCGCGTGAGCCTTTCGACGACCTGGAGGCCGAACTCCTGGCGCTCGGGGACCTCCTGGACGTCCCCGACCCACCGCCCGCCGACGTCGCCGCCACCGTCCGCGCCCGCCTCGAGGCGGAGATCCGCGACACCCCCGCCGCCACGTCCGCGGACGCCGCCCCAGGTGACACCACGCCTGCTGAAGCCGTTCCCGTAGCGCCGCCCACCGCTCACGGCGTCATTCCTGGCGACGAGCGCGCCGACGGCGGTGCCGGTGAGGGTGGTGAGCCCGGCGCAGGTCCCGATCCGGCGCATGGCCCCCTCCGACCGCGCCCCGGGGCGCCGGGCCGGCGGGAGGATGGCCGGCGGCCGCCGGCGCGACGTGGCCGGCGGGCGAAGTGGAAGATCGTCACGGCCGTCGTGCTCGTCGTCATCGCCATCACGGCCGCCACCCCTCAGGGCCGGGCGGCGGTGGTGAGGATCCTGCGGTTCGCCGGGATCGAGCTCCAGATCGGCGACACGCCGCCCAAGGCCGTCACCACTGCCGCGCCCATGCCCGGCCAGCACACCGTGACGCCGGACAAGGTCGCGGGTGAGGTGAAGTTCCAGGTCAAGACCCCGAAGGCGCTCGGTGACCCGCGCAGCGTCACGGTGGCCGACAACGGCAAGGTCGTGTCGATGTTCTGGCCGGACGGCGTCCGGCTCGACCAGTTCGACGGCGGCCTGGACCCGGTGTTCTTCAAGAAGCTCGGCCCACCGTGGCCCGACTACGTCAAGGTCGGTCCGTACAACGCCTGGTGGGTGCCGGGGTCGCACCCTCTCGGCTACATCCAGCGCCAGGACGGCACCGAGGTGCCCCTGCGCCAGGCCGGCCCCACCCTCATCTGGCAGCAGGACACGCTGAGCTACCGCTTGGAAGGCCTCAAGACCAAGGACGAGGCCGTACGCGTCGCCACGTCACTGCAGTGAGCCCGTCAGCCAGTCGTCCACGCCCTTGAGCAGCTCCTTGCGTACCGGATCGGGGGCCGCGGACGAGCGGATGGACTGGCGGGCCAGCTCGGCCAGCTCCGCGTCGCTGAAGCCGTAAACCTCCCGAGCCAGCTCGTACTGCCGCAACAGCCGCGAGCCAAAGAGCAACGGGTCATCGGACCCCAAAGCGATCGGCACCCCCGCGTCGAACAGCCGCCGCACCGGCACGTTGGCGGCCTCCTCGGCCACCCCGAGCCCGACGTTCGAGGTGGGGCAGACCTCGCAGCAGATCTGCCGGTCGGCCAGCCGCTCCATCAGCCACGCGTCCTCCGCCGCCCGCACGCCGTGCCCGACGCGATCGGCTCCCAGGTCGTCCACGCACTGCGCGACGCTGCGCGGCCCCAGCAACTCGCCCCCGTGCGGCACGGCCAGCAGCCCGCCGCGCTTGGCGATCCGGAACGCCCGCTCGAAGTCCCTGGCCTCGCCCCGGCGCTCGTCGTTGGACAGCCCGAACCCCACCACGCCCTTGCCGGCGTATTGGGTGGCGAGCCTGGCCAGCGTGTTCGCGTCGAGCGGGTGGCGGGTCCTGTTGGCCGCCACGACCACCGCGATCCCGATCCCCGCGTGCTCGGCGGCCTGGCGCGCCGCGTCCAGCGTCAGCTCAAGCGTGGCCGTCAGCCCGCCGAAGCGCTGCGCGTACCCCGACGGGTCCACCTGGATCTCCAGCCACCGCGACCCGGCCGCCGCCTCGTCCTCGGCCGTCTCGCGCAGCAGCCGGTAGACGTGCTCCGGCTGGGTCAGCACGGACCTGGCGATGTCGTACAGCCGCTGGAACCTGAACCACCCGCGCTCGTCCGTGGCGCGCAGCTTGGGCGGCCAGTCCTCCTCCAGCGCGTCCGGCAGATGCAGCCCTTGGTCCCTGGCCAGCTCGATCAGCGTGGAATGTCGCATCGATCCGGTGAAGTGCAGGTGAAGGTGGGCCTTGGGTAGCGCGATCAGGGGCCTTGCCATTGACATATCTTGCCACTACGCCATGGGGTCGACGGCCTGGCCGAGTTGAGGAAAATCGCGAAGGGCATCCGGGCGATCAAGTGATGGGCGGGGCGTAACTGGGGATCAAGAATGCATGATCCCTGAGGAGCCTGGCGGCATCGGACAGGGACGGCGTGCGGCGCTCGCGGGCCTGGCGTTCGGGGTGGCGGCTCTGATCGTCTACGGGCTCTTCTCCTCGGGCTTCGGGCGCCCGCGGCCCGTCGCCGGAGTCGCCGCCGGGGTCGCCGCCGTCCCCGTACAGACCCCGCCGGAGGCCATCCCCGCCGTGGTCTCCCACGACTTCTGGATCACTTACCTGCCCGCCGGGCTGGCGCGCAGCGGCGGGGGAGCGATCAAGCCCAGGGGGGCCTGGGCCAGGTTCAGCTCGGGCGACCGGTATGTTGAGGCCCAGGTCGAGCCCGCCGCCGACTGGGCGAGCTACCGCAGGCGGGACACCGTGCTGGACGCCCGCGCCACCCTCGTGCGCGGCAGGCCCGCCGTGGCGGGCCGGCATCCGAACGGCGGCCGGCTGATCGTCTGGCTGGAGCGCGCGGGCACGGGCGCGTGGATCCGGGTCAGCGAGTCCCTCGGCCGCGAACTGGTTGCGATTGCCGCTTCCGTCAAAGGTCCTGTAGGAGACTAGGAGCCTTTTCCGCGACTTTCTGGGGGGACCGATGCGGCGTCTGGCAGCGGCGCTCCTCATATTCGCGCTGGCCGCGTGCGGCGGCGACGACATGCCCGTGTCCGAGCCCGAGTCTCACGCCATGCCGCCGCCCACGCCCGTGCCACAGGAGGGCCGCTCGCTGGCCTGCGGGCCGACCGACGTGAAGCTGCCCGACATGCCGGAGGGGCTGACCAGGACGGGCTCGTTCGCCCGGCTGGGGTCGCTCACCCGGCGGCTCGAGGTCAACGGCCTGATCTGGCGGGAGAGCGACGAGGAGCTGTACGTCGGCGTCGTCTGCGGGGTGCGGACCGCCGAGCAGTTCGTCACCCTGGTCGCCAGGTCGACGCTGACGGTGTACAAGGGCAGGCCGGCACTGCGCTGGACCACGCGTACCGGCCTGCGTAACTTCATGTGGCTGGAGCGGCCGGGCACCGCGGTCTACATCGCCGCGACGCCCGGCCTGGCAGCCGAGATCAAGCGGATCGCCGCCGGGGTAACCCTCAGCCCCGCGCCCTGACGGCCGCGGGCCTCAGCGGGCCTCTGACAGCAGCTTGCCCATGCGGCTGACGCCCTCGACCAGGTCGTCGTCGCCCAGCGCGTACGACAGGCGGAAGTAGCCAGGCGTGCCGAACGCCTCGCCCGGCACCACCGCCACCTCGGCCTCCTCGAGGATCAGCTCGGCCAGCTCGCCGGACGACTGCGGCCGCCTGCCGCGCAGCTCCTTGCCGACCAGCTCCTTGACCGACGGGTATGCGTAGAACGCCCCCTTCGGCTCCGGGCAGAACACGCCCGGGATCTCGTTGAGCATCCTGACGATCGTCTGGCGACGCCGGTCGAACGCCGTGCGCATCTCCGCCACCGCCGACAGGTCGCCGGAAACGGCGGCCAGCGCGGCCATCTGGGAGACGTTCGAGACGTTGGAGGTGGCGTGGGACTGCAGGTTGGTGGCGGCCTTGACCACGTCGGACGGGCCGATCAGCCAGCCCACGCGCCAGCCGGTCATCGCGTACGTCTTGGCCACGCCGTTGAGGATCACGACCCGGTCGCCCAGCTCGGGGGCGGCCGTGGCGATGCTGGTGAACTCGGCGCCGCCGTACACCAGGTGCTCGTAGATCTCGTCGGTGACCACCCACAGGCCGTGCTCGGCGGCCCAGCGGCCGATCGCCGCCGTCTCCTCGGGGGAGTAGACGGCGCCCGTCGGGTTGGACGGCGAGACGAACAGCAGGACCTTCGTACGCTCGGTGCGCGCGGCCTCGAGCTGCTCGACGCTCGCCAGATAGCCGGTGGACTCGTCGGTCACGACGTCGACCTGCACGCCGCCGGCCAGTTTGATCGCCTCGGGGTAGGTCGTCCAGTACGGGGCCACGACCAGGACCTCGTCGCCCGGGTCGAGCAGGGTCGCGAACACCTCGTAGACCGCCTGCTTGCCGCCGTTGGTGACCAGCACCTGCGACGCCTCCACCGCGTAGCCGGAGTCGCGCCGCGTCTTGTCGGCGATGGCCTGCTTGAGCTCGGGCAGGCCGCCCGCCGGGGTGTACTTGTGGAAGCGCGGCTCGCGGGCCGCCTGGATCGCCGCCTCGACGATGTAGCCGGGCGTCGAGAAGTCGGGCTCGCCCGCGCCGAAGCCGATGACGGGGCGGCCCGCCGCCTTCATCGCCTTGGCCTTGGCGTCCACGGCGAGCGTGGCGGACTCGGAAATCGCGGAAATTCTGGCGGAGATGCGAGGTCGGGTGGACATGCGTCCATGCTCCCACGCGAGTCGCGCGCGGTTGTGACCTGGGCGATCGGTATCGGGTTCGACGCGCCGGGCAATCCCCCGTATGCTTTCGGCTGGTCCTTCCGCACAGCATGTCGGCGAGCGGTTCGGTCCAGGCAGTGGGTCGATCAGGGTACTCTGGTCTAACGACATAGGGCACTGGCGCAATTGGTAGCGCACCGGTCTCCAAAACCGGCGGTTGGGGGTTCGAGTCCCTCGTGCCCTGCGAGTGCGGTCCGCGCAATAATGGGCGTGTAAGCGCGCCGCAAAACTGCGTTGGATACGACAGATTTCAGGTGAGGACTGTGGCGATCGACACGCGCGGCGAGACCGCAGGCAAGCCGAGTGGCGAGAAGAAGACACGCACTTCACCTGCCCTTTTCTATCGGCAGGTCGTCGGCGAGCTCCGCAAGGTCATCTGGCCGACACGCAAGGACCTCATCACCTATACCACGGTCGTCCTGGTATTCGTTCTGATCATGGTCGGGATCGTGTACGGGCTCGACAGTGCCCTGGGATGGGCGGTCCTCAAGGTCTTCGGCGGCAGCTGATCCAGCCGCCCGCCGGTGTGGCCTGACGGATACGCCATTCGTTACGAGCTGAATCAGCGAAAAGACGAAAGAGGAAGAGTCACCGTGTCCGAATCTTCAGTTCCGGCCGACGAGTCCCGCGAGGAGTGGGGCGACTCCCGCGAGGAGTGGGGCGACGAGCTGGAAGAGGCCACTGAGGAGGCCGCCGAGGCGGCGCTCCAGGAGGCCGAGGTCGCGGAGAGCGACGAGGCGGCCGATGTCGAGGCTTCCGCCGTCGAAGACGGTGAGGTTCTTCCCGACGTCGACCCCGTCGAGGAGTTCAAGAGCTCGCTGCGCGGCCTTCCCGGCGAGTGGTACGTCATTCACTCCTACGCCGGTTACGAAAACCGCGTGAAGTCCAACATCGAGAGCCGCAACGTCTCGCTCAACATGGAGGACTACATCTACCAGGTCGAGGTGCCGACGCACACCGTCCAGGAGTTCAAGAGCGGCAAGAAGGTGCCGGTCAAGGAGCGCGTGCTGCCCGGCTACGTGCTGGTGCGCATGGAGCTCACCGACGAGTCCTGGGCCGCCGTGCGCAACACGCCCGGCGTGACCGGCTTCGTCGGCCTGTCCAACAAGCCGAGCCCGCTCAGCCTCGACGAGGTCGCCAAGCTGCTGGCGCCCGAGCCGACCGAGGAGACCAAGAAGGCCGCGGCCAAGACGGCCACGGGCCCGACGGTCGAGTTCGAGATCGGCGAGTCCGTCACGGTCATGGACGGCCCGTTCGCGACGCTGCCCGCCTCGGTGAGCGAGATCAGCCCCGAGTCGCAGAAGCTCAAGGTGCTCGTCTCGATCTTCGGTCGCGAGACTCCGGTCGAGCTCTCGTTCAACCAGGTCTCGAAGATCTAGGACGATCACATACACTGAGACGTTCGGTCGGCCGCCTGTTCGTGAGGGCGGCCTCCGACGTGTCAGGGCTGCAATCCGCCGGCCCTGACAGGCATCGCAATCAGGACCCGGAGAAGGACAAATGCCTCCGAAGAAGAAAATCGCCGCTCTGGTGAAGGTCCAGCTCCCCGCTGGACAGGCCACCCCGGCGCCGCCGGTGGGTACCGCGCTCGGTCCCCACGGCGTCAACATCATGGACTTCGTCAAGCAGTACAACGCTGCCACGGAGGCCCAGCGGGGCAACATCATCCCCGTTGAGATCACCATTTTCGAAGACCGCAGCTTCACCTTCGTCACGAAGACGCCCCCGGCGCCCGAGCTGATCAAGAAGGCCCTCGGTCTCGACAAGGGCAGCGCGGTCCCGCACCGCGACAAGGTGGGCAAGCTCACTCGCGAGCAGCTGCGCAGCATCGCCGAGACGAAGATGCCCGACCTCAACGCCAACGACATCGAGGCGGCCGAGAAGATCATCGCCGGCACCGCCCGGTCGATGGGCATCACCCTCGCCGAGTAACACTTTCCCGAACATCGTGGGAGGGCCCTCGGGCC
Source organism: Nonomuraea sp. NPDC049400 (assembly GCF_044466425.1). NCBI lineage: Bacteria > Bacillati > Actinomycetota > Actinomycetes > Streptosporangiales > Streptosporangiaceae > Nonomuraea > Nonomuraea sp. NPDC049400. Next base: position 9,220 of record NZ_JBITMP010000040.1, on the reverse strand, counting down.
CGCGGACCACTAGGAGTCAGCAATGAAGCGCAGCAAGGCGCACAAAGACGCGGCCGCCAAGGTCGACCGCGACAAGCTCTACTCGCCCGTCGAGGCAGCGAAGCTCGCCAAGGAGACGTCGACCACCAAGTTCGACGCCACCGTCGAGGTCGCGCTGCGGCTGGGCGTCGACCCTCGCAAGGCCGACCAGATCGTGCGCGGCACGGTCAACCTTCCGCACGGCACCGGCAAGACCGCCCGGGTCCTGGTCTTCGCGACCGGTGACCGTGCCGAGGCGGCCCGCGAGGCGGGCGCCGACATCGTCGGCGCCGACGAGCTGATCGACGACATCTCCAAGGGCAACCGGCTCAACGAGTTCGACGCCGTGGTGGCCACGCCCGACCTGATGGGCAAGGTGGGTCGCCTGGGTCGCGTGCTCGGCCCGCGCGGTCTCATGCCCAACCCGAAGACCGGCACGGTGACGCCCGACGTCGCCAAGGCCGTGACGGAGATCAAGGGCGGCAAGATCGAGTTCCGCACCGACCGCCAGGCCAACCTCCACTTCATCATCGGCAAGACGTCGTTCGAGGAGCGCCAGCTCATCGAGAACTACGCCGCCGCCCTTGACGAGGTGCTGCGTCTCAAGCCGTCGGCGGCCAAGGGGCGTTACCTGAAGAAGGTCACGTTCTCCACGACGATGGGTCCGGGCGTCCCGGTCGACCCCAACGTCACCCGCGGTCTCACCGCCGAGCTCGAGGCCTGACCTCTCTTCTCGATTGAGCCCCGCCCGGTTTCCGGGCGGGGCTCTTTCTTTGTTCCGGGCGCGCCTTTCGCCCGGGTAGCTTGGGCCCGTTCATCCGTCGCCTGCCTCACGAGCACCCGCATCGTGGCTCGCCGGAGTCGGTCGGGTTGTGAAGGGAATGTGTGGAGTGTGTGGGGGAGAACCCTGGGTTTTCCCCTAATTGTGAGGGGAAGTCGCTACGGCGGGGAAACTTAAACGTAGGGTCAAAACATGCTGAAGCGCACGATGAGTCTCACCGCGGCCGGTGCCGCGCTCGTAGTGGCGGCGGTCGCCGGTTGTGGATCGAACGCACAGCCCATCCAGGTCAACCTGGCCGCCTCAGAGGTGCTCGCGCAGGCCGCGCAGAAGACCGCAGAGGTCACCAGCTACACCGTCGACGCCGTGGTCAACGTCACGCACACCCAGGAGGGCGCCGGCAAGGTGCAGGGGCGCATGCTCTACCAGAGCAAGCCCCAGCTCGCCGTGGACCTCACCCTGGACAGCGTGGACATGGGCGGCAGGAGCCTGCCGGGCGGCGTGCGCGCCGTGCTGCAGGGCGACACCGTCTACGTCAAGGTCGAGGCGCTCAAGGACCTCGTCGGGGCCACCAAGCCGTGGATCAAGGTCCCGCTCAGCGAAATGGGCGACTCCGGCCAGGTGAACCAGTACCTGGCTCAGATCCAGCAGTTCGACCTGGGCAACGTGACCAAGCTCGTCACCGCCTCCAAGGACGTCAAGTCGGCCGGCAACGAGAGCGTCAACGGCGAGGACACCACGCACTACAGCGGCACGTTCCCCGTCGACGCGGCCGTGCAGCTGCTGCCCGCCGACAAGCAGGAGCAGGCCCGTACGAACCTGGCCGAGCTCAAGGACGTCAAGTTCGACATCTGGGTGGCCGGCGACGGCCTGCCGCGCAAGCTCGTGCTGAACGGCTCCAGGGACGGCGCCACGCTCGACGCCACGCTGCTTTTCAAGGGCTTCAACGAGCCGGTCACCATCGAGGCCCCGCCCGCCGACCAGATCGGAGAGCTGCCCAAGGGCACGACCAACTGAGAACGATTTGGAAACTCGGCGGCCAGCACGTACTCTGGTCGTTGCCAAAGACCGCCGGTCGTCGTCGGGTGCCTCAAAGCCCGGCGACCGAAGGATCCACATCATGTGGACGGCCCGCGCAGGTGTGATGCGAGTTTCCCATATGGTGTGATCCATATGCGTGAGCCCCGTGCGCCCTGCGTCCGGGGCTGTTCTCATTTCTGGGCCTTCGCCGGTGGCACATCTGGAAGGAGGCCCATGGCGAGGGCGGATAAGGCGACAGCGGTTGCCGAGCTCAAGAGCGAGTTCGAAGGCAGCGCCGCCGCCGTTCTGACCGAGTACCGCGGTCTCACCGTCGCGCAGCTCAAGGAGCTGCGTAAGTCTCTCGGTGAGAATGCGAAGTTCGCCGTGGCGAAGAACACCCTGACCAAGATCGCGGCCACCGAGGCCGGTCTCGCGGGTCTCGGCGACCTGCTCGCCGGTCCGACCGCGATCGCGTTCGTCAACGGCGACGTTGTCGAAGCTGCCAAGGGTCTGCGTGACTTCGCCAAGGCCAATCCCCTTCTGGTGATCAAGGGCGGCGTCCTCGACGGCAAGACGCTCGACGCCACCGAGATCACCAAGCTCGCCGACCTCGAGTCCCGTGAGGTTCTCCTCGCGAAGCTTGCTGGCGCGCTCAAGGCGAAGCAGAGCGCTGCTGCCGCTGTGTTCGCCGCGCTGCCCACGCAGATGGCTCAGCTGGCCGAAGCCCTCCGCGCGAAGCGCGAAGAGGCGGGCGAGTAACACGGGGGTTGCCGCAACAACCGCGGTCCCGTTCCTAGTTTTCTGCAAGTCCTATACGTAAGGAAATCATCATGGCGAAGCTCAGCACCGACGAGCTGCTCGACGCGTTCAAGGAGATGACCCTCCTCGAGCTGTCCGAGTTCGTGAAGCAGTTCGAAGAGGTCTTCGACGTCAAGGCCGCCGCCCCCGTCGCGGTCGCCGCCGCCCCCGCCGCCGCCGGTGGTGGCGAGGCCGCCGCCGTTGAGGAGCAGGACGAGTTCGACGTCATCCTCGAGGCCGCCGGCGACAAGAAGATCCAGGTCATCAAGGAGATCCGCGCCCTCACGTCCCTGGGCCTCAAGGAGGCCAAGGACCTGGTGGACGGCGCTCCGAAGCCCGTCTTCGAGAACAAGGTCAACAAGGAGCAGGCGGAGAAGGCCAAGGCTGCCCTCGAGGGCGCCGGCGCCACCGTGACCGTGAAGTAACTTTCCCCTTCACGCGAGCTCTTCGGGAAGAGGCGGATACACCCTGGTGCCGGGTGTGCCGCCTCTTTTCGCGTTCTCAGGGCCCCTGCGCGTGGGCTCAGAAGATTCTCATGTTCGTCTCATCGCCCCGCCAACCGGCCTGCCTAGCGTGCGGGTGTGGTTACCGAAGCCAAGTCTCGATGGGCGCTGACCGCCCTCCTCATAGGCACTGGTGTGCTCTACATCTGGGGCCTGGGCGCCTCCGGATGGGCCAATTCCTTCTACGCGGCGGCCGTGCAGGCGGGCAGCCAGAGCTGGAAGGCGTTCTTCTTCGGGTCCTCCGACGCCGCCAACGCGATAACCGTCGACAAGACCCCGGCTTCCCTGTGGCCGATGGTGCTCAGCGTGCGGCTGTTCGGGCTCAACTCCTGGGCCATGCTCGTTCCCCAGGCGCTCATGGGCGTCGGCGCGGTGGCGTTGGTGTACGCGTCCGTGCGCAGGTTGTTCAGCGCCTGGGCAGGGCTGCTCGCCGGGGCCGTGATGGCGCTCACTCCTGTGGCCGTGTTGATGTTCAGGTTCAACAATCCGGACGCGATGCTGGTCCTGCTGCTGACGGCCGCCGGATATTTCGTGGTTCGGGCGCAGGAGCGTGGGGCCACGCGGTGGCTGGTGCTGGCGGGGACCGCGATCGGGTTCGCGTTCCTTGCGAAGATGCTGCAGGCGTTCCTGGTGTTGCCCGGTTTCGCGCTGGTCTATCTGATCACCGCGCCGGTGGCGTTCTGGCGGCGGGTGTGGCAGCTGCTGCTGGCCGGCGGGGCCATGGTGGTCTCGGCCGGGTGGTGGCTGCTCGCGGTGTCGCTGGTGCCCGCGTCGGAGCGGCCGTACATCGGGGGTTCGCAGAGCAACAGCGTGCTGGAGCTGGCGCTCGGCTACAACGGGATCGGCCGGCTCAACGGCGCCGACTACGGCGGGCTCGGCAATCTCAACCAGCAGGCCGGATGGCTGCGGATGTTCGACACGGAGGCGGGCGGCCAGATCTCCTGGCTGCTTCCGGCGGCGCTGGCGCTCCTGATCGCCGCCACCTGGCTCACCCGGCGGGCGCCGCGGGTCGATCCGGTCCGTGCGGCCTTCTGGGTGTGGGGGAGCTGGCTGATCACGACCGGGCTGGTCTTCAGCCTGATGCAGGGCATTTTCCACGCGTACTACACCGTGGCCCTGGCCCCGGCGATCGCCGTGCTGGTGGGCATGGGGGTGGCCGTGCTGTGGGAGCGGCGCTCGTTCCGGCTGCTGGCCATGGTCACGGCGGGGACGGCGGTGTGGTCGTACGTGCTGCTGTCGCGCAGCGCGGACTGGAACTCGTGGCTGGGCATGGCCGTGCTGGTGGCCGGGCTGGGGGCGGCGCTGGCGATGTTGTTCACGCGCCGGGCCCTGGCCGTGGCGGGCGTCGCCCTGGTGGCGTGCCTGGCGTCGTTGGCGGGTCCGGCGGCCTATGCCGTCGACACGGCTGCTTCCCCGCACACCGGGGCGATCCCGACTGCCGGGCCCTCCACCGGTGGCTTCGGGAGGGGTTTCGGCGGCGGGTTCGCACGTGCGGGCGGGGGAGGCGGCCAGCAGTTCCGCCAGCCGCCGGGAAACGGCTGGGCGCCCGGTCGGCAACCTGGGAACGGCCAGGCGCTGGGGCAACCGCCGGGCGGTGGTCAGGGGCAGACCGGTGACGGGTCCGGCAGCCGTGGGATGGGGCGCGGCGGAATGGGCATGGGCGGGCTGCTCAACGCGGGCACCCCGGCAGCCGAGCTGACCGCGCTGCTGAAGACCGACGCCTCCGCCTACACATGGGTGGCGGCGACGGTGGGCTCCAACAACGCGGCCGGATACCAGCTGGCCGCCGGCCAGCCGGTGATGGCGGTGGGCGGGTTCAACGGCACCGATCCCGCGCCGACGCTCGAGCAGTTCAAGCAGTACGTCGCCGAGAAGAAGATCCACTATTTCATCGGCACCGGAATGGGAGGGGGCCGTCGCAGCACGGGCGGCAGCGATGACGCGGCGCAGATCGCGGCCTGGGTGCAGGAGACCTTCACCGGCACCACCGTCGGCGGCACGACCATCTTCGACCTCACCCAGACCTGACCCGCCTCGCTCCTCGGCCACTCCTTGAGCGCGGGCGTGGCGGAGGTCAGGAGGCGGCGGCGGCTCTTACCCGGGCTACGGCGCCGGTGTCCATGTAGTCCCTGGTGTGGATGATCTGGCCGTTTCTGATCCGGAGCACGAGGAGGCCAGGGACGGTGATCGACTGCCCGGCGACCGTGATGAACGTGTCCTGCTCCACCACCACGACCTCCGGGTCCGTCGCCTGGTGGAGCGACACGCGCCGTACCTCGTCGGGCTTGAACGGGAGCGCGCCCCACATCGCCCGGTATCCGGCGCGGATCTCCTCCCTCCCCTTGAACGGCGCCAGCCCCCCGAACGGGAACTCGTGCAGCGCGTCCTCCGCGTAGAGGTCGGCCAGTTCGTCGGCGGACTTGTGGAGCATGGCCGCGTGGTAGGCGGTGACGATCTCTTCGATGGACATGAGGGACCTCTCTCGATTCACTCAACAGGCGTTGATTCAACGAGCGTAGAGCGAAAAAGCGAGCTCGGTCAACGCATGTAGAGTCGGGGCGTGGGCGAGAAGGGGCTTCCGCGGGCCGAACGGCGGCGCAGGACCGAGGAGAGGATCCTGGGGTCCGCCAGGGCGCTGTTCGCCGAGGTGGGGTTCGAGCGGGCCACCATCAGGGCCATCGCCAAGCGGGCCGAAGTCGATCCCGCCCTCGTGATGCAGTACTTCGGCAGCAAGCAGGAGCTCTTCCAGCGGGCCGTGCAGGCGGCGCCGGTCGCGCACGGCGAGCCGGCCGCCGACGAGGTGGTCGAGCAGGTGCTCGGCACTCTCGGCGTGAAGATGGGCGAGCTGCCGCAGAGCTCGCTGGCCATGATGCGGTCCATGCTCACGCACCCCGAGGCGGCCGTGTCGGCGCGCAAGGTGCTCGGCGAGCAGATCGACCGGCTGGCCCGGGCCGTAGCGGGAGAAGACGCGAGGCTGCGGGCGGCGCTGATGATGATGACCATGCTCGGCGTGACCGTCGGGCACCAGCTGCTCGACCTCGACGAGCTGCGCGGGGTGCCGCAGGAGGAGATCGCGCGGCTGCTGCGGCCCAGCCTGCGGGCGCTTGCCGGCGGTACGCAGGACTGATCCGGGGGCAGGCGCAGTGGGCCGTACCGGTTGCATAACCGGGAAGTAACAAGTTATTGGAACTGGTTCCAATTCGACGGAACCTCACTACGGTGAGGACGTCACGTTATCCGGCGAGTACTCACTGCGATCGGAAGGTGTCCAGTGGGAGTCGAAGTCGTGGTCGACGGGTTGACCAAGTCGTTCGGCCGGCAGGTCATCTGGGAGGACGTCTCCCTCACGCTGCCCGCGGGCGAGATCTCCGTCCTGCTCGGCCCCTCGGGCACCGGGAAGTCGGTCTTCCTCAAGACGCTGGTCGGCCTGCTGCGGCCCGATCGCGGCCACATCTGGATCGACGGCTACGACCTCGCCAACTGCAACGAGAACAAGTTGTACGAGTTGCGCCGGCTGTTCGGCGTGCTGTTCCAGGACGGCGCGCTGTTCGGCTCGCTCAACCTCTACGACAACATCGCCTTCCCGCTGCGCGAGCACACCAAGAAGACCGAGGCGCAGATCCGCCAGATCGTGATGGAGAAGGTCGAGCTGGTCGGCCTGCTCGGCTCGGAGTCCAAGCTGCCCGGGGAGATCTCCGGCGGCATGCGCAAGCGTGCGGGGCTGGCCAGAGCGCTGGTGCTGGATCCGGAGATCATCCTGTTCGACGAGCCCGATTCCGGCCTCGACCCGGTCCGCACCGCGCTGCTCAACCAGACCATCGTCGATCTCAACGCCGAGATCGAGGCGACGTTCCTGATCGTGACGCACGACATCAACACCGCCCGTACGGTTCCCGACAGCATCGGGATGTTGTTCAGGCGCGAGCTGGTCATGTTCGGCCCGCGCGAGATGCTGCTGTCGAGCGAGGAGCCGGTGGTGCGGCAGTTCCTGAACGCCAGGAGGCACGGCCCGATCGGCATGTCGGAGGAGAAGGATCTCTCCGAGCTGGAGGCCGAGGCTCAGATGGGGCTCGATCCCGGCGCGCTGCCGCCGATCCCGCCGCAGCTGATGCCGAGCGACAACAGGATCCGCCGTTCACAGCAGCCGCCGGGCACGTGGCTGGCGGCCAACGGGGTGATCCCGCCGCCGGGGTCGTTCGTGGACGAACGGGGTCGTAACTGGCTGGAGGAGTATCCCCGGCTGGTCAACGCCCACCTCCACGGCATGCGCTGACTCCTGCGCTCGGCAGGGGTGCGCCTGCTGCCCGCGTTTGTCGCCGTCGCGGTCCCCAGGGGCGGCCTGGGCGCTCTATGCCCCCTTCGGGTCCCGGAAACGTGTGCGGCCGCTCAGCGGGCATCTGAGAGCCGCCTGAAGGGCATTTGTGGGGATCTAGGCACCTTGACCCGATTCGCACCGAGTTCCCAACCGCCTCGGTTGATTCGGGGACTCCAGGAGCGGACGGCGCGTTATGATCCGCGGACCGGCCGAGGGAGGGGTGAGCAGACGTGGCAGTACTTGCCGCCCGGCCCGCCCGCATCCTGATCGCGGCGCTCAGCGGAGTGCTCGCGGTGCTGGTCGGCACGGGAGTGTGGATCGCCGCGCAGGCGCGCGAGGAGCAGGGCAGGGCAGGCGACAAGCAGGCGGCGCTCCTGGCCGCGGGGACCCACGCGAAGAACCTGATCTCGCTCGACTACAAGACCGTCGACGACGACGTGAAACGCATCATCGACACCTCGACGGGGACCGCCAGGGCGGAGTACGAGGCCAACGCGGCCAAGCTCAAGTCCACCACGGTCGAGAACAAGGTCGTCCAGCACGGGGTGCTGCGCGCGACGGGCCTGGTCTCCATGGCGGGCGCCACGGCGAAGGTGCTGGTCGTGGCCGATGTGGAGATCCGCTGGGACGGCTCCAAGAGCCCGCCCCAGGAGCGGTACTACCGGTGGTCGATGGAGATGGCCAAGGTCGGCGGCGTCTGGCTGGTGTCGAAGGCGGTGCAGGTCAAGTGAGGACGTTCGCGATCGTGCTGCTGGGCGTCCTCGTGGTCGTGGCGGGCGTGCTGGTGCCGACGATGTGGTTCAACCTGCGCGACCTGCGCGCGGCGGACGCGGCAGGGGCGGAGGCGATGGCGGCGGCCAAGGAGGTGGCGCCCGACCTGCTCTCGTACGACTACCGGACGGTGGAGGCCGACCTGGCGCGGGCCGGCACGCATACGACCGGCGAGCTGACGAAGCAGTACAAGGAGCTGACCACGTCCCTGGTGTCCAGGGCCAAGGCGCAGAAGATCGTGCAGAGCGTGGCCGTGGCAGGGGCCGGGATCGAGCGGGCCGAACGTGATCGAGTAGAGGTTCTGCTCTTCGTGAACACGGGTACGGTCAAGGAGGGCACGGGCAAGATCGGGCTCCAGCAACAGTTCACCCAGAACAGGGCCAGGTTCGTCATGGTCCGGCAAGATTCGCGCTGGCTGGTGGCCGACATGTCGACCCTCCTGGGTACCGCCTGACGCCTCAGCGCGCCGCTTCTTTCAATTGTTACCAAAAATCAGGTTTAGCGAAGCATTTGGAACGGGTACCTCAGTCACAGATACACCGGTTGTCGGCATGGGTTCGACCCCCGGTGTGACGGAGCGTTAACCGCCCCCGTTCGCGGGTATCGTCTTGGGCCTGGCGGTAGGCGACCGGTCACACAGGGGAGAAAACCCAGCGTCCGGCCCCCTAGTCGGCTAAAAGTCGGGGTTGTGGGCTTGACGTTTCCGCCTGAACGGGCGATGCTGCGACCAACGTGGAGCATGCAGCGAGAGCGAAGTGGACAGGCGTGTGCCGTTCGGCTACACTGCCCCTTTGCGCTGCCCTTTGACGACCCGCGATGCTTGCTCACGTTGCGAGGTTGTCTGGCGTGCGTGTAGTCAGTCCGCCGCGAGCCCTCGGAAGGACATCTGTTGGCAGCCTCGCGCAACGCCTCCGCCGTACCCGCTGGTCCCCGTCGCGTGTCTTTTGCGCGCATCCAGGAGCCCCTCGAAGTTCCTGACCTTCTGGCCCTGCAGACCGAGTCTTTCGACTGGCTGCT